>NZ_JBIBYR010000007.1:0-301656 GCF_043083485.1 Streptomyces sp. NPDC014727
GCGCCGATGGTACTGCAGGGGGGACCCTGTGGGAGAGTAGGACGCCGCCGAACTCCTTTTACGGAGAAGCCCCGTGCCCTTGTGGCACGGGGCTTTTCTGCGTTCACAGCGTCTAGGCTCGAACCATGCGCTACGAACTGGTCATCTTCGACAACGACGGTGTGCTCGTGGACAGCGAGCCGATCTCCAACACCATCCTGTCCGAGTACCTCACGGAGCTCGGTCACCCGACCTCGTACCAGGAATGCCTTCGCGACTACATGGGGTCTGCCGTGCACCGGGTGCACGACCTCGTCGAGGAGAGGACCGGGGAGAAGCTGCCCGCGGACTTCGACGAGACCCTTCACTCGCGGATCTACGCTGCGTTCCAGCAGGAGCTGGAGCCGGTGGTAGGCGTCGATGACGTGCTGGGAAAGCTTGTCGCCGACGGGGTTGCCTACTGTGTCGCGTCCTCCGGCAACCACGAGCGGATCAGGGTCGGGCATCGTAAGACCGGACTCGACCAGTGGTTCGAGGACGAGTGGATCTTCAGCGTGGAGGATGTCGGGCACGGGAAGCCGGCGCCCGATCTTTTTCTGTATGCCGCCGAACGGATGGGTGTTCCCCCCGAGCGGTGCGTCGTCATCGAGGACAGTCCACTCGGAGTGGAGGCGGCTCGGGCCGCGGGGATGGATGTGTACGGGTTTACGTCGATGATGCCGGCGGACCGGCTCGTCGGGGTGGCCGGGTACTTCTCCGACATGGGTCAACTGCGGGAATTGCTCGCCTGATCCATCTACCCATGGGTAGAAACTGGCCTTACGCTCGCGGCCATGACAGATGCTCGTTTGCGCCACGGCAGGGCCTCCCTCGCGTTGAGCTTCTTCGTACAGGGAGTCACCTTTGCTCTGCTCGTGACACGGATCCCCGCCATCCAGGACCGGTACGGGATATCCGACGGGCTGTTGCCGGTGTTCCTGGCCGCGGTGCCGATCCTGGCCGGCGTCGGCAGCGTGGTCACCGAGAAGGTGGTCGCGCGGGTTCGGCCCGGGATCGTACTGAGGTGGGCGCAGCCCGTTGTGCTGCTCGCTCTGCTCGGTGTCGGGGCCGGGAGCACGTTGTGGGAGGCGGCGCTGGCGCTCGGGGTGTTCGGGCTTGCCGTCGGGTCGCTCGACGCCTCCATGAACATGATGGGGGTCAGTCTCCAGCGGGCGTACGGGCGTTCCATCATGCTCGGGTTCCATGCCGCGTACAGCCTGGGCGGGATCGCCGGGGCGTCCATGGCGTGGGCCGGGGCGCACTGGGACCTTTCGCTGTTGGTCTCCTATCTGCCGGCGGTGGTCGTTCTGCTGCCCGCCGCGTTCATCGGGAGCCGGTGGTACGCCGAGGGCGTGTCGGCGGAGGCGGGCACGGCGGAGACGCGGGGGAAGGGGGCCACGTCGGTCTCCTTCAAGTTGTTGATGCCGCTCTGTCTGGTGATGAGCTTCGCGTACATCGGGGACTCGACGGTCTCCAACTGGAGCGCCAAGTATCTGCAGGATGTGCTGGGGAGCTCGGAGCAGCTGTCGACGGTTCCGTACAACGTCTACATGGTGACCACGCTGCTGGGGCGGGCCGTGGGGGACTTCGGGGTGCGGCGGTTCGGGGCTGTGGCCGTGGTGCGGTCCGGGAGTGTGCTGGCAGCTGTCGGGTTCGCCGTGGTGGCGGTGGCCGGTGGGGCGTGGGTAGGGATGCTCGGGTTCACCCTGCTGGGTCTTGGGCTGTGTGTGATCGTGCCGCAGACGTTCGCTGCCGCCGGGCGGATGTTCCCCGGGGCGAGTGATACGGCCATCGCGCGGCTGAACGTCTTCAACTATGTGGGATTCCTGGTGGGATCGCCGTTGGTGGGGGCGCTCGGGGACGCCTGGAGCTACCGGGGCGCGATGCTCGTGCCGATGGTTCTGGTGCTCGCGACGCTCGTGTACGCCAAGTCGTTCGGCGCGGAGCCTGCCCGATACGGTGGCGGGCATGAGCGGCCGCGCACAGCTGATGTGGGATGACGCAGTAACGGGTTACGACTTCGGGGAAAGTCATCCGATGGACCCCGTCAGACTTGCTCTGACCATGGGGCTGGTGCGGGCCTTCGGGCTCGACGGTGCGGTGGATGTGGTGGCCGCCAGGCCCGCCGGGGACTCCACGTTGCGGCTGGTGCACCGTGAGGACTACGTGGCCGCCGTGCGGGCCGCCTCCGCCGATCCCCGGCACGCCGATCAGAAGTACGGGCTCGGGACGGTGGACGATCCCGCGTTCGCGGGGATGCACGAGGCGTCGGCGCTGATCGCGGGGCAGTCGGTGGCCGCGGCGGAGGCGGTGTGGCGTGGGGAGACCGCGCATGCCGTGAACTTCACGGGCGGGCTGCATCACGCCATGCCGGGTGGTGCGGCGGGGTTCTGCATCTACAACGATCCGGCGCTCGCCATCGCGCGGATGCTGGAGCTGGGTGCCGAGCGGGTCGCGTACATCGATGTGGATGTGCACCACGGTGACGGGGTGCAGGCGGCGTTCTGGGAGGATCCGCGGGTTCTGACCGTGTCGCTGCACGAGCACCCGCGGACCCTCTTCCCGCAGACCGGCTGGCCGGAGGAGACCGGTTCCGGGGCGGGCCGGGGCAGTGCGGTGAATGTGGCGCTGCCGGCCGGTACGGGGGACGCGGGGTGGCTGCGGGCGTTCCACGCGGTGGTGCCGGAGCTGATGGCGGACTTCCGGCCGCAGGTGCTGGTGAGTCAGCACGGGGCCGATACGCATTTCGAGGATCCCCTCGCCCATTTCGCGGTGTCGCTCGACGCGCAGCGGGCGGTGATGGCGGCCTGTCACGATCTCGCCCATGAGTACGTGGAGGGCGGGCGCTGGGTGGCGCTCGGCGGGGGCGGCTATGCGGTGGTCGATGTGGTGCCGCGGTCCTGGACGCATCTGGTGGGGATCGCCGCGCACGCGCCGGTGGATCCCGAGTCGGTGATTCCGCCCTCGTGGCGTGACGAGGTCTTTGCCCGGACCCGGCAGCTGGGGCCGGCCCGGATGACCGACGGACGTACTCCCGCCTGGAAGTCGTGGGAGCAGGGGTACGACCCCGCGGACCGGCTGGACCAGGCGGTGTTGGCGACCAGGCGGGCGGCCTTCCCGTTGCGGGGGTTGCTGACCTGAACCGGGCGGGGACGGTCGCGGTGCGGCCGTTTTGTGTGCTGGTGAGGAACGGTTACGCCAACTGTGGGGCCTGACCGGGCTTCTGGCCCCCCGTCCGGGTGATTGGGGGAGCATCGGTGGGGTGTTGAGCACCGGAGCGCTGCGTGCGCATCTGCTGGCGGCCCGGCTGGCCGGGCCCGTGGCCACATCGAGGGAGGCGAGCCTGCGGAGCTATCGGCTCTTCGCGGCCCGCGACCCGAGAGTGACGCTCGGCCTCTCCCCCGAACGAGGCTGGGAGGAGCAGGACCTCATCCGCCTCATGGCCGACAAGTGCGGGGTTTCCGGCGATCCTGCTCATGTGTCCGGCCCTGATGTGATCGACCCGGAGCGCACCCTGGCAGGTCTGGAGGCTTTCGCCGAGCGGTTGTCGCATGCCGCGGTCCGTCGGGCGCCGGTGCTGTTCGGGACCGGTCATCCGCATCGGCTGCTCGGTTTCTACGCAGAGTTGGCAGACGCCTTGTCGGCGGCCGGGTGCCCGGTACTCACTCCCGCGCAGGGGCGATGTATCGACATAACGACCCGGTTCGGCGTACGCATGTACCGCCTCGGCTACGTACGAGGTGTCGCGATGGTGCGCGAACCCGGCGTGCGGGGTAGCGGTGGTGACACCGGCGCACATACGCATTCACCGTTGCCGGTCCGGGTCGCTCTGGAGGCGGTGGCGGAGGGGGCGGGAGGCTGCCGGAACTGGTCGTGGGGGACCACGGATGGGTCTGCGGGGCTGGTCAGCTGGGCATCGAGGCGATCGGGCTGGCGGATACGGACGATCCCGCGCTGTTCGTCGGGGAGGCCGAGGGGCGGGTGGCGGTCGCCGTTCCGCTCGACGACGCCGTGCGGTCCGCCTACTACCGGCCGCTCACGCGCTATGTACTCAATCGGGCGTGTCTGTCACAGTAGGCGGCCGATCGCCTCTCCTCTTCCCCACTCGCATCACCCGCCCCTAACCTGGGGAGTGAGCGCACAACGACGAAGAGTCACCGGAGGGGAAGCCGGTGGGCGTCTCGTGCGGAAGGTACAGGTGGGTCATGGCTGCTGGCAGCGAGAGGCCTCTCAACGAGGTCAAGTTTCTGACCGTGGCGGAAGTCGCCTCGGTCATGAGGGTGTCGAAGATGACCGTGTACCGCTTGGTGCACAGCGGTCATCTGCCGGCGATCCGGGTGGGCAGGTCCTTCCGGGTTCCGGAGCAAGCGGTTCACGAGTATCTCCGCGAGTCCTTTGTGGGGGTGGAGTCCGCCTGAGGTTCACCTCGGATTACGCCCCTCACGCGGTGGCGGGTAGGCTAGGCCGACGTAGGTCGTGTGGGCCCAGACGCCCCGCACCAGTGAAGAAGAAGTGAGCGAGGGTAGTCGTGGGCTCTGTTATCAAGAAGCGGCGCAAGCGGATGGCCAAGAAGAAGCACCGCAAGCTGCTCAAGCGCACGCGCGTTCAGCGTCGCAACAAGAAGTAAGCGAACGCGGTTCGTGAATCCGCAGCCCTCCCGCCGATACGGCAGGAGGGCTGCGGTGCGTTGTGCCGTGGCGTCCGCGCGCTGTGCGGTACCCGCATTCGGGCCAAAGACTTGGCAGAAGGCCGCCGTGCGGTCATCACAGGGCAACATCCACCCGCTACGGTGACGGCCAGGGGAAACCTTTCGACGGGAGGCGCTGATCTTGGGGAAGGTCGTGCTGGTCACCGGAGCCGCCCGGCAGCTGGGCGGCCGCTTCGTGCGGCGCGTCCAGCGTGATCCGGAGGTGGACCGGGTGGTCGCCGTCGACGCGGTCACGCCCGGACACCCGTTGGGCGACGCCGACTTCGTCCGTGCGGACATCCGCCAGCCCGCGATCGCCAGAGTCCTCGCCGAGCACTCCGTGGACACGGTCGTCCACCTGGACGTCTCCGCCAAGTCGGTCGGTACGGGCGGTCGGACGATGGTCAAGGAGACCAACGTCATCGGCACCATGCAGCTGCTCGGGGCCTGTCAGAAGGCGCCGAGCGTGCGGCGGCTGGTGGTCAAGTCCAGTACGAACGTCTACGGCTCCGCGCCCCGCGACCCGGCGGTCTTCACCGAGACCACCCCGCCCAAGTCCCTGCCGAGCGGGGGCTTCGCCAAGGACGTGGTGGAGGTCGAGGGGTACGTACGCGGCTTCGCGCGCCGTCGGCCGGACGTGGCCGTGTGCGTGCTCAGGTTCGCGAACATCCTGGGGCCGGAGGCGGATTCGCCGCTGGCGGACTATCTGTCGCTGCCTGTGCTGCCGACGGTGTTCGGATACGACCCGAGGCTCCAGTTCGTGCACGAGGACGATGTTGTCGACGTACTGGGAATCGCCTCGCGCGAGCCGAGGCGCGGGACGCTGAACAGCGGCACCTTCAATATCGCCGGGGACGGCGTGCTGCTGCTCTCGCAGTGCTCGCGGCGGCTGGGGCGGCCGACGATGCCGTTGCTGCTGCCCGCCGTCACCTGGGTCGGCCAGGCGCTGCGCAGGGTCGGCATGACGGACTTCTCGCCGGAGCAGATCCGACTGCTCACCCACGGCCGGGTGGTCTCCACCGTCCAGATGCGCGAGACCTTGGGCTTCCACCCGCGGTTCAGTACCGCGGGGACGTTCGCAGAGTTCGCCCGCAGCCAGGGGCCCGGACTGCTGCCGCCGGAGGCGATGGGCAGGGCGGTGGACAGGCTGGCCGCCATGCCGTTCGCCGGGGCGGCCGGCGATGTTGCGGGGTTCACCGGGGCGGGCGGCACACGCCCGACCCCCAGCGCCAGGTAGAGGAGCGCACCGACGATGGCGGATGCCAAGGTCATTCCGTTCGACGACGACCGTTCGCGATCGGGCGGCTCACCGCGCTCCGCGCGACGCCGGACCGCGGGGAGCGGCAGCCGGGGCCAGGGGCCCGTGGCGGCCTCCGTGGTCGGGACAGCGGCGGTCAGCGCCCTTCCGGGGCAGCAGGCCGCCTCGTTGCCGCCGGAGGAGCCCCAGCAGACAGGTCCGCACTCGGAGGGGGCCGGGCGTGGTCACTGGGACCGGCGGATCGCCGGCGGGCTCGCGTTCCTGCGGCGGAGGGTCACCGGTGAGTACGAGGTCGATGAGTTCGGGTACGACAAGGAGCTGACCGATCAGGTCTTGATGTCGACGCTGCGGCCGCTGTACGAGAAGTACTTCCGGGTCGAGGTGAAGGGCATCGAGAACATCCCGTCCGACGGCGGGGCGCTCATCGTGTCCAACCACTCGGGGACGCTGCCGCTCGATGGGCTGATGCTCCAGGTCGCCGTGCACGACAACCATCCGGCGGGCCGTCATCTGCGGCTGCTCGCCGCCGACCTCGTCTTCGTGCTGCCGGTGGTCAACGAGCTGGCCCGCAAGGCCGGGCACACGCTGGCCTGCGCGGAGGACGCGGAGCGGCTGTTGCGGCGGGGCGAGGTCGTCGGGGTGATGCCGGAGGGTTTCAAGGGCATCGGCAAGCCGTTCGGCGAGCGGTACAAGTTGCAGCGCTTCGGGCGGGGCGGCTTCGTGTCCACGGCGCTGCGGGCCGGGGTGCCGATCGTTCCGTGCTCGATCGTGGGGGCGGAGGAGATCTACCCGATGATCGGCAACTCGAAGACGCTGGCGCGGTTGCTGGGGTTTCCCTACTTCCCGATCACGCCGACGTTTCCCTGGCTGGGGCCGCTCGGGGCGGTGCCGCTGCCGACGAAGTGGACGATCCAGTTCGGGGAGCCGATCTCCACGAGTGGGTATCCGGTGGAGGCGGCGGAGGATCCGATGCTGATGTTCAATCTGACGGATCAGGTGCGGGAGCAGATTCAGCACACGCTGTACAAGTTGTTGGTGCAGCGGCGGTCGGTGTTCTTCTGACCGAGTGCTGCCCGATGGGTGTCTTGTCGCCGATCGGCGGACGGACTCCGGGGAGCCCGTCCGCCGATGGAAGGTGCGCGAGGTCCTGGCCGACCTGATCCGGTCTGGCCACAGCACTAGTCGCGGTGATCCTCGCTGTTGATGCCCAGGCCCGGGAGCAGGCCGGGGAGGAGCGGGGGCAGGGTGACGTCCGGGGCGGGCGGGGGGCTGACCCGGGTGTCGGCGGACGGGGCGGTGCCCTGGGGCGGGGGGCCGAAGAGGCCGTCCGTGCCGCCGGCGATCAGTCCGTCGGACGGGGCGCTGCCGGAGCTGGACGGTCGGGGCGAGGTGCTGTCGCCCGTGTGGTCCTGCGAGGCTTGTGGGGACGCGGGCGTGGAGTGGTGGGTATCCGACGGTCCCGTGTTCCGCTCCGTGGCGCCCGAGCGGTGGGAACTGCTTCCCTCGCCCGGGGTGGGGGGCAACAGCGACTGCAGCGGCTCGACCTCTTCGTCTATGGCGTCGAAGACCGAACTCACCTGGTCGCCGACATCGGTCAGCTGTACGGGCAGCCGGTTGCGCAGGCTGCTCCAGCTGTCCCGGTGCGAGCGGGAGAAGGATTCCAGGGTCCGGATCGGGCCGATGGCGCCGTCCCGCTGGTAGGCGGCGTGGAGCAGGCGGTGGCCCTCGGTGGCGTCGTGCGTCATGCCGTTGAGCGCGCGCCTGACTTCGCCGAGCTGTTCGTGGTCCAGGTCGCCGGAGCGGGCGCGCTCCATCAGACGGCGGGCTTCGCCGAGGCGGGTCGAGGCCTGGTCGAGATAGACCTCGCCGCGGTCGGCGTCGCCGTTGGCCATGCCGAGATGGATGTCCTCCATGCCGCGCTTGAGCCCGTACAGCGAATCACCCGGCAGGGCGTCGGAACTGGCAGCGGCCACTCCGCCGAAGGCTCCCGCCGCCACACCGACGGTGAGTCCGCCGGCCGCGAGCCCCTTCGCCCAGCGTGAGCGCGGACGCAATTTCCGGAGCGGGGAGGCCCGATGGGCTCCCTTGGTCCGCTGTTCGGGCACCGTAGGGTCCGTAGCCGCGCCGCCCTCGGCGAACATGGCCTCCATGGCGGCGACGAGCTGGGCTCGCTGCACCACTTTGACTTCGGGATCCATTTCCGGCCGCGGTAGCTCACCGAGGCCGTTCGCCAGGGCCAACAGCGGTCCGTGGTCGGCCGGTTCGGCCGGTTCCTCGGGCTGTACGGCCGCCGCACCGCGGAGCGACTGCTCCTCCAGGGCCTGGGCGAAGGCGTTCGCCCGCCGGTGTGCCGAGACGTTTGCGATCACTGGCGGCACCTCCTCTCGTCATGACGGTCGACTCCCCTGGTGGTCCGGAAGGTTGCACACCTTGAGCGCTTCCACACGAATGAGTGAGTGTCGGCGGACATGGGGTGACGACAGGGGGCCTGCAACCGGCACAACGAGGGGCGCGGCACTTGGGTTACGCACGAAGGATGATCGGACCAGTGTGTGATGGACATGTCGCCGAGAGTGATTCGGCCGGGGGTGGGTCAGCGGGCATCGTCCGGGAGGAGCCGGGCCAGGGTGCGGACGGCGCGGTACTGCAGGGTCTTGATCGCGCCCTCGTTCTTTCCCATGACCCGGGCGGTCTCGGCGACCGAGAGGCCCTGCAGGAAGCGCAGGGTCACGCACTCCTGCTGCTGGGGGTTGAGGCGTCGCACGGCCTGGAGCAGTGCGGCGTTGGAGAGGGACTCCAGGACGGAGTCCTCCGGGCTGCGCTCGACCTCGTTGGCGTCGAGCATCTCGCCCGTGGTCACCTCCAGCCGGAAGCGGCTGGACTTGAAGTGGTCGGCGACCAGGTTGCGGGCGATGGTGACAAGCCAGGCGCCGAAGTCGCGGCCCTGCCAGGTGAAGGTGGAGATGCGGCGCAGGGCGCGGAGGAAGGTCTCGCTGGTGAGGTCCTCCGCCGTGGCCTTGCCGCCCACGCGGTAGTAGATGTAGCGGTAGACGGTGTCGCTGTACTGGTCGTAGAGACGGCCGAAGGCGTCGGCCTCGCCGGCCTGTGCGCGCTCGACGAGATCCATCATGCGCGCGCTGTCGCTGTCGGCGGTGGGCCGGCGAACGGTGGACGTAGTAGTTGCGCCGCGGTTGCTGCGTCTTCCGACCGCCGCACCGCGTTCGGCCATGGCGTAGCAAGGGCCGACAGGTGCAGGGGTGGCACATGCGGGTACGGCGTACGCGGTGGGGACGAAGCCGCGCAAGCGGTCGGCGACCGTTGCGCGCAGCGTAGCCAGGCCCGAGGCGTCAACCCCGACGTGTGGGTACACGGGACTCCCAGAGGCAGAGCTTCCATCACGTGCAGTGCGGAGCCGTCACTCGTCGTAGTGAGTGGTGGGCTCCGGAATGCGTCTGAGGAGAATAACGCTTCGTACAGGCAGTGCTACACCCAGTTGCTCAAATCACCGATTCCGTCGCTTCTGTAGCGACTAATCGACGCATCAAGTAGCACATCGTGACCGTTTATTGATCGGATTACTTCGCGATCTGCCTGCGTGCGCGACGGATTGTGGTCGGATGCGGGCAGCCCGACTGGCGGGAGCGGTCGCCGGGCAGGGGGTTCCGATCGGCGGCCGTCGTCCGGGCGTGGCTCGTGCTGTGGCCGGTAAGGTTCACCGGCTCGCGGCAAACCCTTCCGGCCACAGCACTGGGCGGCCCCCGGGGGTGAACGAACGGGTGTGCGTCGGCGTCAGCGGCGGCGACGGTGCAGGGCGACGGCGGCCGCGGTGCCGCCCGCGATGGCGCCGACACCGGCCGCGGCCGGGATGCCGACCCTGGCCGCCTTGCGGCCCGTCCGGTAGTCCCGCAGCCGCCAGTCGAGCGCGCGGGCGTGCTTGCGGAGCTTGGCGTCCGGGTTGATCGCGTAGGGGTGTCCGACCAGGGACAGCATCGGGATGTCGTTGTGCGAGTCGCTGTAGGCCGCGCAGCGGTCGAGGTCCAGGCCCTCGGCCGCCGCGAGGGCGCGGACCGCCTCGGCCTTCGCGGGCCCGTGCAGCGGCTCGCCGACCAGGCGGCCGGTGTAGACGCCGTCGACGGATTCGGCGACCGTGCCGAGCGCGCCGGTCAGGCCGAGACGGCGGGCGATGATCGTGGCGGTCTCCACCGGGGCGGCGGTGACCAGCCAGACCCGCTGTCCGGCGTCGAGGTGGGCCTGTGCGAGGGCGCGGGTGCCGGGCCAGATGCGGTCGGCCATGTACTCGTCGTAGATCTCCTCGCCGATGGACATCAGCTCGGAGACGCGATGGCCCTTGACGATGGACAGGGCGCTGTCGCGGGCGTCCTGCATGTGTTCCGGATCCTCGACTCCGGCCAGCCTGAACCAGGCCTGCTGCCAGGCGAACCGGGTCAGCTCGCGGCGCTGGAAGAACTTCCGCTTGTACAGACCGCGGCCGAAGTGGAAGATCGCCGCGCCCTGCATGACGGTGTTGTCCAGGTCGAAGAAGGCGGCGGCCCGGTCGTCGCCGACGACGGGGAAGGCGGGTTCCTCGGCCTCCGTGCGGACAGAGGTGTCCTGGTCGGCGACGGAGGATCGGTCGTCGGGGAGTTCGGTGGGGAGGGAGGTCTTCCGCGCTGCCTCAGCTGCGGCCTCGCCTGCCAGCACGCTCCGTGCTGTCGCGGGGCGCCTACGGGGTGTGAGCCATCCAAGTGCGGCCATGTCGTGAGCATAGCCAGTCGGTCCGTCCGTTCCCGACCTGCTGGGATGCCGTGCCGTGAACTCTTGGCTGCCGTTTTGTCGAACGGGCGTTTCGGGGCGTACCGGATCAAGGGGGGAATCGGCCCTCTTCCGGCTCGGGGGCCGGTCCGCCTCGGCGCAGAATGAAGGCATGAGTGCACTGTTGCGACGTAGGACGAAGAAGCCCGCGGACCGGGTGGTGACCCTGGTGGGGAAGCCCGGATGCCACCTCTGTGACGACGCGAGGGCGGTGGTGCGGGAGATCTGCGAGGAGACCGGTGCGTCCTGGGAGGAGAAGGACATCACCCAGGACGAGAAGCTGCACCGGGAGTACTGGGAGCAGATCCCGGTCGTCCTGATCGATAACGAACAGCACACGTTCTGGCGGGTGGACCCGGCGAGGCTGCGCAGCGCCCTGCTTTCCTGAGTGAACCCGGTTACCATCGTGGGCGTTTTGAGTGGTCTCGGGGGAGTGGTTGTGAGGAGTGTGTACCGCTTTGCCCCCTTCGGGCCTGCAACGGGTTGATGCGATCCTTGGTTCCGGGATCGCACGACGAATGTGCGTGACCCCGGTCACTTTGACCGGACAAAACGGACACTATCTTTGTGCACGTGTTCACAAAGACATAGCCTGCATTCGACGGGGCGGCCTTGTGACGCATGGCCGCCTGCAGCCCCGCTCATCCCGCAGGAGCACCGTGGCAACTGGCCGAACTCACCGACCGGCGACCCGTAGCCGAGGAATTCCCGAGGCCACCGTCGCCCGGCTTCCGCTGTATCTACGCGCACTGACCGCGCTCTCCGAGCGCTCGGTCCCCACGGTCTCGTCCGAGGAGCTCGCCGCGGCGGCGGGAGTCAACTCTGCCAAGCTGCGCAAGGATTTCAGCTACCTGGGCTCCTACGGGACGCGCGGTGTCGGTTACGACGTCGAGTATCTCGTCTACCAGATCTCCCGCGAGCTCGGGCTCACCCAGGACTGGCCGGTCGTGATCGTCGGCATCGGTAACCTCGGCGCCGCGCTCGCCAACTACGGCGGCTTCGCCTCCCGCGGTTTCCGCGTCGCCGCGCTGATCGACGCCGACCCCGCGATGGCGGGAACGCCCGTCGCGGGGATCCCCGTGCAGCACGCCGACGATCTGGAGAGGATCGTCAGCGACAACGGCGTGTCGATCGGTGTCATCTCGACCCCGGCCGGTGCCGCGCAGCAGGTCTGCGACCGGCTCGTCGCCGCGGGCGTCACCTCCATCCTGAACTTCGCGCCGACGGTGCTCTCCGTGCCCGACGGCGTGGACGTGCGCAAGGTCGACCTCTCCATCGAGCTTCAGATCCTCGCCTTCCACGAGCAGCGCAAGGCCGGTGACGACGCAGTCGAGAGCACTCCGGATCCGGCCGCACCGCCCGTGCGCGCGGCCACCGGCAATCGGAAGGGACCCGACGGGGACATGCCCGCCGTGATGCCGGCATGAGTCTTCTTGTCGTAGGGCTGAGCCACCGCAGCGCTCCCGTCTCCGTACTGGAGCGGGCCTCGCTGGCTGCCGAGACACAGGCCAAGCTGCTCCAGGACACCCTCGCCGCGGAGCCCGCGGTCGAGGCCGCCGTGCTGGCCACCTGCAACCGCATCGAGCTGTACGCCGACGTGGACAAGTTCCACGCGGGCGTCGCCGAGCTGTCCACGCTCCTCGCCCAGCACAGCGGCGTCGGGCTCGACGAGCTCACTCCCTATCTCTATGTGCACTACGAGGACCGGGCCGTCCACCACCTCTTCTCGGTGGCCTGCGGACTGGACTCGATGGTCGTCGGCGAGGGCCAGATCCTCGGCCAGATCAAGGACGCGCTGGCGCTGGGGCAGGAGCTCCACACCGCCGGCCGGCTGCTGAACGATCTGTTCCAGCAGGCCCTGCGGGTCGGTAAGCGTGCCCACAGCGAGACCGGGATCGACCGGGCCGGGCAGTCGCTCGTCACCTTCGGCCTCGAACAGCTCGCGGCCGGTGCGGACGTCACCGGCTGGGCCCGGGGCAAGCGTGCCCTGGTGATCGGGGCCGGCTCGATGTCCTCGCTGGCCGCCGCCACCCTGGCCCGTGCCGGCGTCGCGGAGATCGTCGTCGCCAACCGGACCCGGGCCCGTGCCGACCGGCTGGTCGAGATCCTGCACCAGCCCGGCGGTACGGGAGTGGCCGCCCGCGCCGTGGAGATGGCCGCGGTCACCGGCGAACTGACACGTGCCGACGTCGTCGTCTCGTGCACCGGGGCGACAGGTCTCGTGCTGACCGCCGAGGCCGTCGCCGGGGCGCTCGGCCTGGCCTTCGACCCCGCGTCCGAGGCGCCCGCCGCGTCCGTCCCCGCGCCGCCCGCCGACCCCGACCGGCATGCCGCCTGGGTGGAGAACGGCGCCGCAGGCACGGTGCGCCAGGCCGTGCGCCGGGCCACGGTGCCCGCCCAGGGCGCCGGTCCCGTCCGCCTCGCCCTGCTCGACCTCGCCATGCCGCGCGACATCGACGGTGCCACGGCCCGTCTCGACGGTGTGCGCCTCGTCGACATCGAGTCGCTCGCCGAGGCGTCGGCGGACGCACCGATGGCCGCCGATGTGGACCAGGTGCGCACCATCGTCGCCGACGAGGTCGCCGCCTTCGGCACCGCGCAGCGTGCCGCCCACATCACCCCGACCGTCGTCGCTCTGCGCACGATGGCCGCCGGAGTGGTCGCGGGCGAGATCGCGAGGCTCGACGGACGCCTCCCCGACCTGGACGAGAAGCAGCGCGCCGAGATCTCGCAGACCGTGCGCCGCGTCGTCGACAAGCTCCTGCACGCGCCCACCGTGCGGGTCAAGCAGCTCGCCAGCGAGCCCGGCGGCGCCGGGTACGCCGATGCGCTGCGGGAACTCTTCGACCTCGACCCGCAGACGGTCGCCGCCGTCTCCCGGGCAGACCTGAACGACCCGAATCGAGGGCGGTCATGACCGACAACTCACCCCTGGGCGAGGGGACCACCGAGCCGCTGAGGCTGGGCACCCGGCGCAGCAAGCTCGCCATGGCGCAGTCCGGCCTCGTCGCCGACGCGGTCAGCGAGGTGACCGGGCGGGCCGTCGAGCTCGTGGAGGTCACCACGTACGGCGACATCTCCCGGGAGCACCTCGCGCAGATCGGCGGCACCGGCGTGTTCGTCGCGGCCCTGCGCGAGGCACTGCTGCGCGGCGACGTGGACTTCGCCGTCCACTCGCTCAAGGACCTGCCGACCGCCCAGCCCGAGGGCCTCGTGCTGGCCGCCGTACCGGTGCGCGAGGACCCGCGCGACGTACTGGTGGCCCGGGACGGGCTGACCTTCGAGCAGCTGCCGTCCGGTGCCCGTGTCGGCACCGGCTCGCCGCGCCGCATGGCGCAGCTCAACGCGTACGCCCGTAGCCACGGCCTCGACATCGAGACCGTGCCGATCCGGGGCAACGTCGATACGCGTATCGGATTTGTCCGAAGCGGGGAGCTGGACGCGGTGGTACTCGCCGCGGCCGGTCTCAGCCGCCTCGGCCGGACCGGTGAGGTGACCGATTTCCTGTCGGTCGACACCGTCCTGCCCGCTCCCGGCCAGGGAGCACTGGCGATCGAATGCGCTGCGACCAGCGCCGACCTCGCCGCCGCGCTCGCCGAGCTCGACGACCCGTACACCCGGGCCGCCGTGACCGCCGAGCGTGCCCTGCTCGCCGCCCTGGAGGCCGGTTGCTCCGCACCTGTGGGTGCGCTGGCCGACCTCCTGGTCGACGGACAGGCTGTCAACGAACTGCGCCTGCGCGGTGTCGTCGGTTCCACCGACGGTTCCTCGCTGGTACAGATGTCCACCACCGGTCCCGTCCCCACGTCGCACGACGACGCGGCGGCCCTCGGTCGCGAACTCGCGGCCGAGATGCTCGCCAAGGGTGCGGCCGGTCTTATGGGGGAGCGAGCACTTTGAGCCCCACCGGCCCCGCCGCATCCGACTTTCCGGCCCTGTCCGCCCAAGGGCACGTCACCTTCCTCGGCGCCGGTCCCGGCGACCCGGGACTGCTGACCCTGCGCGCTGTCGAGGCGCTCGCGAGCGCGGACGTCCTTGTCGCCGAGCCGGAGGTTCTCGGCGTTGTTCGCTGCCATGCGCGGGCGGGGGTAAGCACGCCTGAGCTGGCGATTGTTGACGCGCAGTCAACAGCCGCCGGTGTTCCCGTTCTCAGGGATGCGGTCAATCTTGTCATGGAGGCAGCGAAGGGCGGCAGGCGGGTCGTCCGTGCCGTCTCGGGCGACCCCGGGCTGGACGGGAACGCCGGGGCCGAGATGCTCGCCTGCGCCACCGCCGGCATCCCCTTCGAGGTCGTGCCGGGCGTGGCCAACGTCGTGGGTGTGCCCGCGTACGCCGGTGTGCCGCTGCGTGACGCGCAGGGTGCCGACGTCCGGTTCGTCGACGCCCGTACCGCCTCGGACCGCTGCTGGACCGAGGTCGGCGCGAGCGATGCCACGGCCGTCGTCTCGACGACGCTCGACTCGGTGGCCTCGGCCGCCGGTGAGCTGGTCTCGGCCGGCCGCAAGCCCGACACCCCGCTGACGGTGACGGTGGCCGGTACGACCACCCGCCAGCGCACCTGGACGGCGACCCTCGGGACGATCGCCCAGGTCCTGAAGCAGGCGAAGGTCCTTCCGTCGCCGGACGGGCACCAGCCCGTCATAGCCGTGGTCGGTGAGCGCAGCTCCGCCGCCCAGCACGACCAGCTCGCGTGGTTCGAGTCCAAGCCGCTCTTCGGCTGGAAGGTGCTCGTCCCGCGCACCAAGGAGCAGGCGGCGTCGCTCTCCGACCAGCTTCGTTCGTACGGCGCTGTGCCGTACGAGGTCCCGACGATCGCCGTCGAGCCGCCTCGTACGCCCCAGCAGATGGAGCGCGCGGTCAAGGGCCTGGTCACGGGCCGTTACGAGTGGATCGCCTTCACCAGCGTCAACGCCGTGAAGGCCGTCCGGGAGAAGTTCGAGGAGTACGGGCTCGACGCCCGTGCCTTCGCCGGGATCAAGGTCGCGGCCGTCGGTGAGCAGACCGCCGCCGCGCTCGTCGACTTCGGTGTGAAGCCGGATCTGGTGCCGTCCGGTGAGCAGTCCGCCGCCGGTCTGCTGGAGGACTGGCCGCCGTACGACCCGGTCTTCGATCCGATCGACCGCGTCTTCCTGCCACGCGCCGACATCGCCACCGAGACACTGGTGGCCGGGCTCATCGAGCTGGGCTGGGAGGTCGACGACGTCACCGCTTACCGTACGGTCCGCGCCTCGCCGCCGCCCGCCGACACGCGTGAGGCCATCAAGGGCGGCGGTTTCGACGCGGTGCTCTTCACCTCGTCGTCGACCGTACGGAACCTCGTCGGCATCGCGGGCAAGCCGCACAACGTGACGGTCATCGCGTGCATCGGCCCGGCGACGGCGAAGACCGCCGAGGAGCACGGTCTGCGCGTGGACGTCCTCTCCCCGGAGCCTTCGGTGCACAAGCTGGCCGAGGCCCTCGCCGAGTTCGGTGAGCGGCGCCGGGAGGCGTCGAAGGAGGCCGGTGATCCGGTGACGCGGCCGAGCGAGCGGCGTCCGGGGGCGCGGCGGCGCCGTACGACGACCTGACGGGTCGCAGTGGCTGTGCGGGGCCCGGTCGCTTCCTGGTGGAGCGGCCGGGCCCCGCGGCGTGCGCGGCGTACGAACTGAGGAGCGCGTGGGCGGCCCGTACGTCAGCCGGCGCCGTGGCGCCGGGCGGTCAGCCGGACCTCCTGGACCGCACCCGGCGGTTCCAGCAGCACGTCCCGGCTTTCTTCCCCTGGTGATGGATGCGCAGCCGCCTGCGCGGTTCCCGTTCGGACGGGCCTGGCCCGTACCCCTGGCGGGCGGGCTTTTCCCGGCACGGGTGTCGGTAAGAAGGTGATGTGTACGGGTCTAGTCTCGAAGCATGACTGTGTATGGAAACTTCCCCGGCTCCCGCCCCCGGCGGCTGCGGACGACCCCGGCGATGCGACGCATGGTCGCCGAGACACGGCTCGACCCGGCGAACCTGATCCTGCCCGCGTTCGTACGCGAGGGCATCGGCGCGCCCGTCGCCATCGCGACCATGCCCGGTGTCCAGCAGCACACCCTGGACACGCTGCGGAAGGCCGCCGTCGAGGCGGTGTCGGCCGGTGTTTCCGGGATCATGCTCTTCGGCGTTCCGCTGGACGAGAAGAAGGACGCCCGGGGCACGGCGGGCACGGACCCGGAGGGCATCCTCCAGGTCGGTCTGCGCGCGGTGCGCGAGGAGGTCGGTGACGACCTCGTCGTCATGTCGGACCTGTGCCTGGACGAGTACACCGACCACGGCCACTGCGGCGTCCTGACCGAGGACGGCCGCATCGACAACGACGCGACGCTGGAGCGGTACGCCGAGATGGCCCAGGTCCAGGCCGACGCGGGGGCCCATGTGGTCGGCCCCAGCGGCATGATGGACGGCCAGGTCGGTGTCATCCGTGACGCGCTCGACCAGACGGGCCACGAGGACGTCTCGATCCTCGCCTACACGGTCAAGTACTCCTCGGCGTTCTACGGGCCGTTCCGCGAGGCCGTCGGCTCGTCGCTCAAGGGTGACCGCAAGACGTATCAGCAGGACCCGGCGAACGCGCGTGAGTCCCTGCGCGAGCTGGCGCTCGACCTCGAAGAAGGCGCCGACATGGTGATGGTCAAGCCGGCCGGACCGTACCTCGACATCCTCGCCGAGGTCGCCGACTCGGTGGACGTGCCGGTCGCCGCGTACCAGATCAGTGGCGAGTACGCGATGATCGAGGCCGCCGCGGAGAAGGGCTGGATCGACCGGGACGCGGCGATCATGGAGAGCCTGACCGGGATCCGGCGGGCCGGTGCGCAGATGATCCTGACGTACTGGGCGACGGAGGTCGCGCAGCGGCTGGGGCGGCGCTGAGCTGAGGCGAAGCAGGCGCTGGTCGCCGGTCGTCCCCCGTCCCTGCCGCCGGGTACCCCTGCTTCACCGCCGGTCTTCCGTGCTCCGGCGCCGGTCGTCCTCGGCGTCGGTGCCCGCCCCTGAGTGATCGCCGGCCTGAGTGATCGCTGCCGGTCCGGGACGAGGGCGAGGTCGAGCTCTTCATCGCCGGCCGGTCCGTGGGCACGATCGACAATCACAACGCCACGGTACTGGCGGACCAGGTCCTCCTCGGGGTCGCGCAGTGTGGTCAGCAGGGCCTGAGCGGCGGTGCGGGCGGTAATCGGGTCGGACGGGGGCCACAACCGCAGGATCGTGGCCGCCTCGACGCGGGCGAGGTCGTACTCCTGCGGGTCCGCGACGACGGAGATGAGGAAGGGCAGCGCCTCGACGTCGCCGTCCAGTTCCGCGACGATCTCGCGCCTGCGGTCGCTGTCGACGGGCAGGGCGCGGAACTCCTCGATGAGGTGGTGGAGGTGGTGGGGACGGGGGTGGTCCGGGCTCGGGGGCATGCCGACGTTCCTTCTTCGGGGGCGTTGGGCCGGGGTCACAGACGTTACGTGTGCGCGTGTGCGTCGAACGCAGTGGCGGGGTCCGCCGCTCGATACCCGAGCCTCGGGCCTCGGGCCTCGGGTCTCGGGTCTCGGGTTTCGAGACCCGGGTCTATCGGTTCACTCGTGCGGGGGACGAGGCGGGGCGCGGAGTGGTCGCGGAGGGCGGTTGAGCCTCGGGACCCGAGCATCGGGATTCGGGTGTCGGGGTTCGAGCTCCGGGATTCGAGCGCCTTCCTCAACCGGTCGGTAGGAATGGGTGGTTGGGACAACCTTCCCCGCCTCCCCGACCCGTTACGGCCAGCAAGTATGACTAATCGTGACAGCTTGCGACGCGGCGACACGGCTGCTTACGGTGCGTACAACGAAACGACCCCAGCACGGTGTTAGAGCACCGGGCCGGGGTCTCACCTCCAAGATCGAAGAAGGCGATCCTGTGGCTACCCGGAACCTTAGCCCGGCCCTGCGAGGGCCCGCATCCCCGCCCGCTTACCCGATGGCCAGCCCCGGCTACGGCAAGCGCTCCGCGCCGGACCAACAACCCCGCCGTTCCGATGACTTCGCGCTGCTGCCCGAGCGGGAGCGGTATGTCGCCGGGTTCGTCGATCATCTGCCCGACGGTGCGGCGATGAACGTGAAGGCCCTGGCCAAGCAACTGCCGCTGTACGGGCAGCAGGCCGTCGGCAGCGCCCTGACCGCCCTGGCGGTGGCAGGTCACCTGCGCCGCGTACGTCGCCCGGTGGGCGAGGGCGACCAGGTCCGCTGGGTCTTCCGCACGTTCTGGTCCCGCACCGCGCGGGACAACGAATGGTGGAACGCCTATCTGGACGCGGAGGACAACCGCGCCGGGGCCGACGACGACCGGGCCCGGGCCGAGGACAACCGGGCCGGGGCGGACGTCGGTGCCGGGGCCGGAGCCGGAGCCGGGACCGGGTCCGTGGCCGAACCGGCGGTGGGTACGTCCCCGCCGTCCCGGGTGCCCATGGAGCCCTCGGTCGCGGTGTCCCCGGTGGCTGTCGATGTGCCGTCCCCGGCCGCCACCGCCGACGCCGTGTTCGCCGGGGTCATCGCGCCCGACGCGAGGCCGGATGCGGGATACCCCTCGCCCGCGTACCTGGCGCTGGCCCAACTCGGGCGCAAGGACCATCGGTTGGCACTGTCCGCCGTCGACTGTGCGGCGCTGGAGGGGCGTGCCGCCGAGTGGCTCGCACGCGGCGTGAGCACGGACTACCTCATCCAGGCCCTCTCCGCCGGACTTCCCGCCCGGGTCGACTCGCCAGTCGGGTTCCTGCGTCGTCGGCTCAACGACAAGATCCCGCCCGCTCTGCCCGCAGCCCAGGAAGTCCCGGCAGCACCGGTCCGCCGCGTGATGGTGGAATGCACCCGGTGCGGCACCCCCGGCCGCCCCGACGCACTCCCCGACGGCCTCTGCCGCCCGTGCCGCCGGGCCGTCGACGGCACAGCCGTCCGTCCGGACGCCACCACCGGCCCCGCCCTCGCATCCGACGCCTGTGAACGTGACGTCCGTGCCCACGTGAGCGAACTCCGCGACCTGCTCAAGGCCCCCTGACGCCTTCTGCCAGTCTTCGACGCTGTGTTGGCCGACATCGCTGGGTATGAGGCGCGAGGTCCGGTAGCCGGAGCCGAGTGTCAGAGCGCGCGACTAGTCTTCGAGCCATGTTCGAGGCTTCCGAGGGTTTGCCCTGTGACGTGGATGAGTTGTTCTCGGATCCAGGGCTTCTGGTCTCAGCCGAACCCGAGCGAGTGCAGGGGGTGTTGGATCAGGCGCGTGGTTCGCGAGCCCAGTTCGTGGCGACGGTGTACCGGGCTTCGGCAGGCGTGCACCGGGACATCGGCGCCGCCCGGCGCCGGCAGGTGCTGGCTCTGGACGCGGCCCGGCTGGGTGACCGCGACCTGTCCGCGTGGCTCGCCGCTGCCGACGTGCCCGGGGAACCCCCTGCGGAGTGGACGGTTGACTGGGCAAGCGGCTCTCTGCTGGACCGTCGGCTCCTGCATACCCTGCTCGGTCACAGCGGCCCGGTGATGGCAGTGGCGACGGCGGTGGTCGACGGCAGGCCCGTCGCCATCACGGGCAGCCGGGACAAGACTGTGCGGGTGTGGGACCTGGCCACGGGCCGCCGGCTCCACGAGCCGGTGACCGGCCGCACCGACCCGGTGTCGTCCATCACGGCGGAGGTCGTGTCCGTGACTACGGCGGTGGCGGGCCGACAAGCCGTGGCCTTCACCCTGAACACCGACGAGACGGTGCTCGTGGTCGATCCGGCCACCGGCCGTCAGGTCGGGGAGTTCGTCCGGGTGCTGGAGAGCACGATGCTGGACGGCCGACGTGTCGTCCTCACTGTCGGGGCAGACCGGACGATGCGTGTGTGGGACCTGGCCACCGGCCACCAGGTCAACGCGTTCGCACCGGTGACGGACATGGCGATGCTGGCCGGGCGCCGTGTCGTTCTCACCTCCGAAGCGGACCAGACACTGCGTGTGCGGGATGTGGCCACCGGGCGTCAAGTCGGTGAGTCCCTGCGCGTGGTGAGAGCCGGCTTGCTGAACGGGTGTCCCTTCGCGCTCACCATGGAGGCGGACCAGCCACCGTGCCTGTGGGACCTGACCACCGGCCACCCGGCCGATGCTCCCCGGACCAGCCCTGTCCACCTGCTGCTGGAGGACGCCGAGGGCGTACCAGACGTGTACGCGGTGACGGTGGTGAAGGGGCGAGTCATAGCCGTCACAGTCGACACGGGAGAGGAGACGTTCCTTGCGGACCTGACGACCGGCCGCAGGATCGGCACGCCCGTACGGGGGCTGGAGACCGGGGTGATGGGCGGGCGCCCCGTCGCTCTCACGGCCGGGGCCGACCGGACGCTGCGCATCTGGGACCTGGCAACGAGCCGCCAGGGGGCGGACGGCATGCGCGTGGTGGAAACCATCGTGCCGAGCGGACAACCTGTCACCCCCGGGGTCGGTGCGGAAGAGGAAGCACCGGTCTGGGAGTTGATCACCGGCCGTCGGGACAGCCGATCACACATGGGCAGCACCGGCCCGGCCGGTTCGAACGGTGCCGCGGAGACTGCGGTGCTGGACGGACGACCTGTCACCCTCACTGCTGAGAACAACGGGACAGTACACGTACGGGAGGCGGCCACCGGGCTGCCCGTGGGACAACCGCTCAGCGGCCACACCGATCGCGTCTGGGCCATCGCCACCGCGCACGTTGACCAGCGCGCTCTTGCCGTCACTGCCGGCCTCGACCGGACGGTACGGGTGTGGGACGTGGCTGCCCGGCAACAGGTGGGCCCGCCGCTCAGCGGCCACACGGGCCAGGTCTGGGACGTGGCCACCACTGTCATGGACGGGCGTCCTGTTGCTGTCACCGCGGGCGCGGACCACACGGTGCGGACCTGGGATCTCACAAACACCCAACAGGGCGACCAACCCCGCTCAGGGAATACCGGTTCGGTCCTGGCGATCGCCACGGTGGTTCTCGAAGGGCGGGCCGTCGCCGTGACGGCAGGCGCCGACCAGGCCGTGCGCGCCTGGGACCTGGCCACCGGCCGGCAGGCCGTCGACGCCCTCAACGGCTTCGAGGGCGAGGTGTCCGCCCTGACCACCGCAGTGGTGGACGGCCGGGCCGTCGTCGTCACCGCCGGTCCGGACGCCAGGGTGCACGTCAGGGAATTGGTGGGCGGCCGGCACCTCTGTGAGCCTTTCCTCAGTCACCACGGCAGAGTGCTGGCCCTGGCCACCGCAGTGCTGGACGGTCGGCCCGTCGCTGTGACCGCAGGCTCGGATCGGACCATGGGTGTCTGGGACCTTGCCACCGGGCGGCAGGTCGGTGAACCTCTCGTCGGTCACTCCGGCAGGATCCTGGCCGTGGCCACCACGGTGCTGGCGGGACGGCCCGTCGCGGTCACGGGAAGCTGGGACAGGACGGTGCGTGTGTGGGACCTCGCCACCGGCCGGCAGGCCGGCGAACCCCTGGCCGGACACACCGACTGGGTGACCTCGGTGGCGACCGCGGTGGTGGACGGTCAGCCTGTCGCGGTCACCAGGGGGCGGGACGATTCCGTGCGCCTGTGGGACCTTGCTTCCGGGCGGCAGGTCGGCAGCGCTCCGGCACGTCACACAGGCTCAGGCCGGGCCGTGGCTGTCACCGGCGTCGCGGGCCGGGCCGTGGTGGCCGTCGGCCAGGAGCAGACGGTGCAGCTCTGGGATCTCGCCACCGGTCGCGAGGTGGGGACGGAGTATGTGCTCCCGCTTCCGGTCGGGGCGCTCGTCACTGCGCCGGGTGGAGCGCTGGTGGTCGCGTTCGGACCGGAGGTCGCGGTGCTCAGCCGACACTGAGGCAGAGGGCTGCAGAGCAGACGTGGCGGGAGCCGAGGCCGACGCCACGGCGCGCGACCGCCGCCACCACGGCGCGCGACCGCCGCCGCCACCGCGTCGCCGGCGGCGGGCCCGTTCCCACCGGCTCGACATGCCCGAAGCACGAGTCGACCGCGAAAGCCACTCAGGTCGCGGGAAGCTTCAGGCCGCTCAGGGCCAGTCGACCAGGGACATGAACACCACCCATGCGAAAACCACCGTGCCGGGGGCGAGTACGGCGAGCGCGGCGCAGGCCGGCGGTCTGCGCCGGTTGAGCACCCAACTCGCGACCAGCACGATCAGGGCCAGGACCAGGCCGCAGCGGAGCACCGTCCACGCTGTGTCGAAGCCGGCATCGAACCGGTCGGAGTCGGCCTCCGAGCAGGAGTCGCAGGCCATCGGCGCGAGCCCGCCGAAGACCAGGACGATGAACGCGAGCGGAAGCGTCACGACCGTGGAGATCAGCGAGGCGATCCAGGTGTGCCGAGGGCGGCTGTCCATGACGTTGTCGGGCATGCGTGCGATTCAACTCGGCGCTCTAATGCGGCACATGAGTCGCCGTACTCATCCGCCGGGCGCCGGAGCGTGAGGCATCGTACGGGGGCCTGCCCGGCGTCAGGACAAGGCGATGTGCAGGGCCTGCAACTCGGCCTCCTTGGCGCCGTGCGCCAGGAGGTCGCTGTGCGACCCGCGACCCGCGACCCGCTACCGGTTCGTGCCTTGGGAAACGGCTGCCGTCCCCCTTGACCGCTTGTGCGGTAGATCACGGTGACCGGTGAGCGTGACGCTCCATACGATGCGTGACAGATGTAGCTATCCCATGTGTACCTGCCCTGCCCAAGGAGTCGGATCCTGTGACCGCAGGCGTCATCGCGCGCGAGAGCTACTACGAGCGAACGGGCGAGCACCACTACAAACCCACGTCTCACGCAGGGGGTGCCTGGGACACCGACGAACAGCACTTCAGCCCGCTCGCGGGGCTCGTCGTGCACGCTGTCGAACGGCACCTCGCGACGCGGCCGGGGAAGTTCGTACTGGCGAGGATCAGCTACGACATCCTCGGCCGAATCGCCCTCGACGAGTGCGAGATCACCGTTGACACCGTTCGTCCCGGCCGGACCATCGAACTCCTCGAAGCGACCGTGGTCATCGGCGGCCGTCCGGTCGTGCGTGCCCGTGCTTGGCTGCTGGCGGTCCTGGACACCGAGGTCGTCGCCGACAGCCCCCACGAGCGGCTTCCCGCCCCCGAAGAGTGCACTGCCTGGGCCATGGACGAGGAGTGGAACGGAGGTTACGTCTCGTCCATCGACGTCCGTCGAATGCCTCCGACCCGCAAGGGGCGGACGGCTGCCTGGGTGTCCTCGCCCGTCGACCTGGTCGCGGGCGAGCCGAGCAGTGCCCTTGCCTCGTACATCGCGCTCGTGGACACCGCGAACGGCATCGCCGTCCAGCAGGACCCCACCGCGTGGATGTTCCCGAACCTCGACCTGACGGTCCACCTGCACCGGCAGCCGGAAGGGCCGTGGACCGGGCTGGACACCACCGTTGCCTTCGGCCCGTCGGGGCAGGGGCTCACCAGCAGCGTCCTCCATGACCTCCGCGGGCCCGTCGGTCACGCCGAACAGATTCTCACCGTCCGTCCGCTGGACCGTGACTGAGCCGTGTCTCCGCGGCAGTACGTGACGTACTCACGCCAGGACATCCGACGACCTGATGACGGCTTCGAAGTCGACCTCGCCGTGACTGAAACCTGCTATGTCCAGCACAGTACGCACTGCACGTATCTCTTCGGTCAGGTCCTCGGTCGTGAGGACGGCAGGAGCCGCAGAGTTGCTCATCCTGGAACCACAGGACGGCAGATGGCCTGATCGCGCCTTGTCCGCGGGTGGTGCCACTGCCGCTTCGAGCAGTCGCCACTGGGACTTGTCCGATGGTCAGTCGTCAGCGCTGGGAAGGCTCTACTGTCCTCGCTTGTGACTGAACTTTCCTCGTACCGCTGTGCAACAGCTGATGCCTACGATGCCGTCGCCGTTCTCTATGCCGAACTTCCCCGCGATGACCTCGACGCCATTCCGCTGGATCGCGCGGTGCTCGCCGCGTTCGCCGAGACTGTGCGGGCCGCCGGCCCTGGGACCGTTGCCGAGCTGGGATGCGGCCCTGGACCTGTCACGGCACACCTGCGGGATCTGGGGCTGGACGTCTTCGGCGTCGACCTGTCGCCCGTGATGATCGGTCTCGCCCGCGAGGCATACCCGGACCTGCGTTTCGAGGTCGGTTCCATGGACGCCCTGAATCTGTCCGACGGCCGGCTGCAAGGCATCGTGTCCTGGTATTCGGTCATTCACACCCCACCGCAGGATGTGCCCCCGTGCTTCGCCGAGTTCCGTCGGGTACTCGCGCCCGACGGAACTCTTCTGCTCGCCTTCTTCGAGTCGGAAGGTGAGCCGGTCACGGCGTTCGACCACAAGGTGACGACAGCCTACCGATGGCCGATCGACGACCTCGCGGGGCTGGCCGGTGAGGCCGGCTTCACCGAGGTCGGCCGGATGCTGCGTGAGCCATGCGAGGGGGAACGGTTCCGCCGGGGACATCTGCTGATGCGCGCAGGGAAGTAACTCAGGTTGTCGCGTGGCGTCATCGACGGCACGCGTCGACCCGGACTCTGCCGGTGATCTAGTTGTTGCTGGCAAGCAGGTTCTTGACGCCTTGTTCCAGGCGCAACAGGGGAGTTCGTCGGCGAACATGCCGACCGCGACAAGGCCACCGTCGCGCGGGAACGGCACACGTCGTCGCCGCAGGCCCGTTTGGCTGAGCTAGCCGTGCTCGGGTTCGTCGTGGATGGTCAATGCTCCGGCGAGGTCGAGGTCGGCGACAGTGCCGTGTGCCCCGGCCCGGACGAGCAGCACTGCGCCGAGCGCGGTGCTCCAGAACGTCCTGACCTCCACGTCGAGCGGTCGGCGGGCCCTCCAGCCGCGACCGTCGATGAGCTGGCTCACGAAGCGCTCGGATTGCCGGAACAACAACTGGAGGTGCCGGTCGACCACGGGGGCGAGTTCTGGCTTGGAGATCCCGGCGGCGAGTGCTCGCGCGACCGATGGGAGCGAGGGCATGGCCAGTGCGGCGCGGGCGATGTTGCGCCGAAATGTCGCCGCATCGGGGGCTTGGCGACCGAGGCGCTCAATCCGTCGGGCGTCGTGCAGCAAGCCGAGAAAGGCGGCGTGCACGAGGAGCGAGTCCTTGGAGCCGAAGTAGTAGGTGACCTGATTGGGGAAGACGCCTGCCGCGCTCGCGATCTCCGCGACGCTCACCTCAGCGCCGGGCCGCTCCTTGCAGAGCTGTGCAGTTGCCTCTATCAGCCGGCGCCTCGTCGCGCGACCGCGGTCACGCGACCGAGCCGACGTTGATCGAGCTTCGGTTCGCTTCTTCTCCACGCCGAAATTGTATGTGATACAACAAGGCTGTTCACTTGTATCGCATACAAGAAAGATTGAAGGGCATGCACCAGACTGAAGTCGTCGTGACCGGACTCGGCGCGATCACCCCACTCGGGGCAGACGTGGCGTCCACCTGGGACGCCCTGCTTGCCGGCGAGTCGGGCATCCGCGGCGGCGTCCTGCGCGGCCACGAGGATGTCGGCCTTCCCGACACCGTCGCGGGGACGATGGCGATCGACCCCGCCGAGTTGCTGCTGCCGGTGCAGGCCAGGCGGCTCGACCGCTCGCAGCAGGCGGCCTTCGCCGCGGCGGCCGAAGCCTGGGCCGATGCCGGTGCCCCGCGGGTGGACCCGGACCGGCTTGCATCAGCGATCGGCACGGGCATCGGGGGCGTGCGGACGCTGCTGAAGGAAGACGACGTACTGGAGGCGGCCGGGACGCGGCGCGTCTCGCCACGCACGGTACCGATGCTCATGCCCAATGCGGCGGCGGCGCTGATCAGTATCGAATACGGCGCACGGGCCGGGGTCTACACGCCCGTCTCGGCGTGCTCTTCCGGTGCCGAGGCGATCGCCCTGGGGGCCCGGCTCATCCGTGCCGGCGAGGCGGACGTGGTGATCGCGGGCGGAACCGAGGCCGCGATCACCCCGATCACCGTTGCCGGCTTCGTCCAGGCACAAGCACTGTCGCGGTACACCGCCGAACCCGCGTCAGCGTCCCGGCCGTTCGCCGCGGACCGCAGCGGATTCGTCCTCAGTGAAGGCGCCGCTGTCGTGGTGCTCGAAAGCGCCGAGCACGCCAGCGGCCGGCGCGCGCGCGTCCACGCTGTACTCGCGGGCGCCGGCATCGCCGCCGACGCCCACCACATCACGGCACCCGCTCCCGACGGCTCCGGTCAGGTCTCCGCTATGCGGAAGGCCCTTGCGCAAGCCGGTTTGACTCCCGAGCAGATCAGCCACATCAACGCCCATGCCACCGGAACTCCGGTCGGCGACGTCGCCGAGGCACACGCGATCGGGGAAGTATTCGGCCGCGCCACCGTGACAGCCCCCAAGGCGGCACTCGGTCATCTCTTCGGCGCCGCCGGTGCGATCGAGGCGCTCATCGCCGTCCTCAGTGTGGAGCACGGCATCATCCCGCCGACCCGCAACCTCACCGCGGCCGGCGTCGGGCCCGACATCGATCTCGATGTGGTCGCAGAGCGACGAGACGTCCGCCAAGAGGCCGTGCTCAGCAATTCCTTCGGCTTCGGCGGACAGAACGTCTCACTCATCGTCACCGGCGCACGGCACCACGCATCCCGTACGGCCTCGACGACACCATGACCCACGCGAACGCACCATTGTCCGTGGAGGGTCGCCGCCGATTGATCGAACGTTGCAAGACTCGTCCGATCGCACGGCCACTGCCGTCGCGTTCCTCCACCGGGCGCGAGTCCGGTTCGCTGCCCATGGGATCACCCACATCGAGCGAGTCGTGACCGACAACGGTGCCTGCTACCGCGCTGACGCATTCGCTCGGGCCCTGCTCGGGTCACGCCACCAGCGGATCACCCCGTACACGCCTCGACACAACGGGAAGGTGGAGAGATACAACCGCATCCTTGCCGAGGAGTTCCTCTACGCCCGCGCCTGGGTACCCGAAGACCAGCGTAGAGAAGCGCTCGCGACCTGGAACATCCACTGCAACGTCCACCGCCCCCACAGCGCTGCTGATGGAGAACCTCCTGCGTCGTGGTTACGCCAGGGCGTCAGTAATGTCCTGGCCTCCTACACCTAGTCCCACCAGAACGACCAGGTCTCCTGGTTCAGCACCATCTTCTCGGCGTAGACGTCCAGGTCGTACGGCGGGCTCTGGTTGATGTTGTCCGGGCAGAACGCGAAGTGCTCGGCGGCGAGTGCCCGTGCCTCCGCCAGGGTGGTGGGCGGCCGTCCGACCGAGACGGTCAGGGTGTCGAAGCCGATCACCACGACCCGTATGCCGAAGCGGTCCTCCCAGGAGCGGAGGACCGCGCAGAGCCGGGCCACGTCTTCCTCGTAGTTCACCGGGCCGGACCAGCCGATCGCCGCCGGGATGTCCGCGCTGCGCCGGGCCGGGACGAGCGCCGCCCGCGTACCGGGGTACCAGCCGTCCGGGCCGGTGCACTCGTCCGCGATATCGGCCGCCAGACGGTCCGGAGTGTCGGGCCCGTCGGCGGCGGGGGAGGGGGCCAGCCCCGGCCACTCGTCGGCCGAGGCGTCCAACTCGTCGGGCGCGCAGTCCGCCCAGTACTCGCCGAGCACCTCCTCGGCGTCGTGATCACCGGGGTACGAGACACTGTCCGGGATCAGATCCCAGGTCTCGGGCCACTGGTCGCGTCTCCCGCCGTCGATCAGCACGGGAAGCAGCCCGACCGGCCGTCCTGCGGCGCGCATCGCGGCCCATGTCCCGGGGGACGCGGGCTCGTCGGCGTACCAGAGCAGCGGCTCGTGCCACGGCCCGTCGATCGTCGCGTCGACCAGTGCGCCGGGCGGAAGTCGGACCCCGGAGGTGGCCAGGGAAGGAAGCGGATTCGGGAGCGTCGCCATGCCCGCGACTCTAGACGCGGCCACTGACAGCGGCCGGGCGCCGGGCGGTCTCCGGACGCCTGCGGCCACCCTACGGCCGCTCGTGGGCAGGCCGCAGGGACGGCAGGACGGTTCGGACTAGGGGTGTGCGTGGACGACGACGAACGCGGTGCGTGCCGCAGTACCGTCGGGCAGCGGCGCGTCCGCGGTGACATGACCGAGTGCCTGCTCGTCCGTGGCCTGGCCGGGCTGGAGAACGCGGTTGATGTGGATGGTCAGCCGACGCCCGTCGGGGGCCGTCTCCACGAGGAGGTCCGTACCGTCCGGGTCGTCGGTCACGGTCGTGGAGGCGAGCGCGGCCTTGATGCCGGCCTCAGCGAACCAACCGGTCACGGACGGGTCGGGGGTGTTGCTCGTGCTCTGCATCTGCGGCTCGGCCTCGCCGACGATCAGCGCGAACAGCTGGGCGACGAGAACCGGGTCACGCGTTCCGTCGTACACCCAGCGCTGCCCCAGCACCCCGTGCTCGGTGGTGCCGATGAGTGCTTCGTCGGCGCCCGGAATCGGTGCGCCTCGGTAGCTGAACGGCACCTGGTACGAGACCGGTTGGTCCCCCGAGGTGTCGGTGACCGCCATGAACTCGATGCCGACGTCGCCTTCCGGGTCGTCCAGCCGGAATCCTCCGGTCCTGGCCAGCTCGGGCTGCTGCCCCGCCTTGCCCCGGTACCAGGGCTGCGCGGGCAGCCAAGTGGCGAGCAGCTCCAGCTTGGTAGGCGTCAGTGTGGTGCGGTGGATGACAGCCATGGCGGTGGTATCCCTTGCGTGGGCTCAGACGAGACGCCGGTCGGCGGCGAAACCGGCGAAGGCCGTCCAGGTGGTGGGCGCGACGGTGAGGACGGGGCCGTCGGGGTTCTTCGAGTCACGGATGTGGACGGCGGCGGTGTGGGCGGCGACCTCGACGCACTGCCCGCCCGCGCTGCCGCTGTGGCTCGACTTCTGCCAGTCGTAGGCGACTTCGAGGCATTCGCCGCCGTCGCTGCCGCTGTAGCTGGATTTGAACCACTCACGTGCAGTGCTCATTGCTCTCCTAGCAGCCGGTCCAGCAGGTCCCTCGTTTCCTCGGTGTTGAGGGCCTGCGTTCGCAGCATCGCATACCTCTGCGCAAGGATGCTGATCTCATCGGGATCGGAGATGAGCTGGCTGCCGCGCTGCGTTTCCGTGTACGCGATGTGCTGGTAGTCCGGAGTTTCCAGCAGGATGAATGGCCCGTCGAGTCCTGCGTGTGTCTTGCGGCCGAGCGGCAGGACCTGGAGCGTGATACCTGGCAGATCGACGCAGGCGCGAAGATGGCGCAGGGTCTCCCGGTACACCTCCTCGCCTCCGAGGCGGTCCCGGAGAACGGCCTCGGAGATGACGAAGCTGGTGGTCGGGGGCACCTTGCGGGCCAAAAGCTCCTGACGCTTCAGTCGTTTGCCGACATGCGCGTCGATCTCTTCCCTGCTGAATGTGGGGACTCGACTGTCGAAGACGGATCGGGCGTAGTTGTCGGTCTGAAGCAGACCGGGCAGAACCTGGTTTGCGAAGAAGCAGAGAGCCAGCGCGTCCCGCTCCAGATCCATGTACTGCTCCGCCCACGCCGGGATCAGGTCCACCTCCGGCATGTTGCCCACCGCCGTCTCCAGCGCTCCTTTGGTATCCAGCAACTGGTCGAGTCGACCCGCCAGTTCCGGCAGCAGCGCGCGTCTGCCCTGTTCGATGGAGGCGATCGTCTCCACCTGGTGGCCCACCCGATCTGCCAGTTGGGCCTGGGTCAGGCCGGCCGCGGTGCGGAACACGGCGACCAGTTTGCCCACGAGTTTCATGGCCGACGCGTTCTTGCGCTGCCGCTTTCTGGGGTGCATACGGATCGAACTCCCACCTACGTGCGTACGTCACGCGCGCACGACCCGTACAAGAAATCTGTACGGGTGCGTATACTGCGGCAGCGTAGTCACGGAGTGTGACTCTCGTCCCATGGACAAGACGATGCAACTCTCGCTGCTGCGTGAGCGGTTCTACCGGCGAGAGCGCCGATCGGTTCCTGCGGCACGCGAGTTCGTGCGGGAGGCCGTGGTCGACTGGGGGTTCGGTGCGCGGCTGGATGACGTACTGCTGTGTGTGAGCGAGTTGTCGACCAATGCGCTGGTGCACGGGGCGCCGCCGGGGCGGGGGTATCGGTTGCGGTTGTTGCTGGAGGAGGGCGGAGCGGTGTTGCGCGTCGAGGTCCATGACAGCGGGGGCGGGCAACCGGGGGTGCGGGAGCCAGACGGGGAGTCCGGGCGGGGGCTGCTGCTGGTGGAGGCGGTCGCCGACCGGTGGGGGGTGGGGGAGCGGAGTCCCGGCAAGGTCGTGTGGTGCGCGTTCGGCCGGGGGTGAATTCCGGCTCGGTGACTCGGGCAATGGCGATCGCAATCGTCCTGGGACTGTCCCTTGCGGCGTGCGGGACGCGTACCGGCTATGCCACTGATGCCGACATACCGGAGTCGCTGGGGGCGGACGGGACGAGCATCGTGGTCGGCGATGAGGGTGCGGGTACCACCGTCAGGCTCTTCGAGGATCTGCGCTGCCCTGTCTGTGAGGAGTTCGAGACACAGGGCGCCGGGGCCGAGCTGAACAAGCTGACTCAGAAGGGTTCGGTGCAGGTCCACTACACACTCGCATCCTTCCTCGACGACAGGCTGGGCGGCAACGGCTCCAAGAAGGCCGCGAACGCGCTGCGCGCTGCACTGGCAGAGGGCAAGTTCGTCGAGTACCACCAGGTCCTCTTCGCACATCAGCCAGATGAAGCGGTCGACGGCTTCACCGACGAGTTCCTACTGAAGATGGCATCCCGCGTAGAGGGCCTGCGCGGGCCGGGCTTCGACGCTGCGGTCAGGACGATGAAGTACCAAGGCTTCGTCGCCGCATCCGAGAAGGCTTTCCAGGACTCCAGTGCCAGTGCCATCGGTACGCCGACACTGGAGCTCAGCGGCGTGGAGTTGCCAGAGTTCGAGAGGGGCTACCTCGCCTACTACACCGGGTAGCCCGTGGGCGCTCCACACAACCTGAGCCGGAACCGCTGGAAGTGGACAAAGTCAATCGGTCACGACCGCTGCGACTCCTCGGGGCAGATGACAGCACGGTGCTGGGCTGAGCTGGGTCCTGATGGAGCCTGTTCGCGCTGCTTGACACCGGAAGGTCGTTCTTTCCCTGCCACCTGCGCCTGTTTCGCGCGGCGAGTGGACCTCAGCTCTTGACGGCCTCTGCGATCTGCCGGGCGGCCTCGGAGGGCGTGAGGTGCGTGGTGTCGACGACCTCGGCCTCGCCGTGCAGCCACGTGCGGGCCGCCTCGGCGTACGGCTCAAGGTGTTCGAGACGGAATACGGAAGGGCCCATAAGAGTGTCCCCCTCGATGCGCCCGCGGAGGGTGTCCTGGTCGGCGTGGAGGACGAAGTGCCGTACCGGGATGGCATGTTGGTCGAGGCCTGTACTGATCTCACGCCAGTACTGCTCGACCAGGACAGTCATGGGGATCACCAGAGTGCCGCCGGTGTAGTCGAGTACGTGGCGGGCGGTCTCGACGACGAGCGGCCGCCACGGCGGCCAGTGCTGGAAGTTGCCCGTCCAGGGCAGTCCCGGCGTGATGTCCATGAGTGTCTCGCCGACCTTCTCGGCGTCGAACACCCGTGAATCCGGGATCAGGCGCTGCACGAGTGCACTGGTCGTCGTCTTGCCTGCGCCGTGGGTGCCGTTGAGCCATACGATCATAGAACCCAACGCTACTGTGCAGCGAGACCGGTGAGGCGTGGTGCTCAGGGTGTGGCGTCGCACGGGTTGGATCGGACGAGTGGTGCCGCGTCCAAAAACCATCGGCCACCCTTCTGTTTTACCTGCCATGAAGTGCAGAGCTTCCCTCCCTCTTTCGTTGTTCCTGAAAGGGTCAGCAGGTGAACTCCTCGGTAGTCACCGATGGACATCTCCAGTCGGCTCGGCTTGGCGTCCTCAAGGTGATCCACATAGTCTTTCGTGTAGGAGTCACCGACACTGCTCTCGGTGAACAGGTCATTCAGGGCGTCTGAATTTCCCTCGTTCATGTATTCCCATGCCTGGGTTTTGAGAGCGCTTCGTGAAGGTGCTCCGGAAGGCGTTTCACGAGAAATCTCGAACACGACCCCTCCGACCCATGCGAGGGTCACCCCGAATACGACGTACGGTATCCAGCGTCCCTTCTTCTTGCTGAGGGTCCGGGTCCGTGACTGAGGCATGTCGATGACTGATCCCTTTCCAAGCCGACGGCGGAGGGTCATTGCCGACAGCGGGCGGTACGAAGTGGCGGAGCTCCCGGTGGACGGGTTCTCGACCGAGATCACCACGCCGCCCAGGAGCTTCGCGTGCCTGCCTACCCTTCCCTGATCGATCTGTCCAGCCGGACCTTGTGCCACCTGATCAGGCAACTCGTCGTGCGACGGTTGCGGTCGCGGTGGCGACTGCGCTTCGCGCCGGTCACGACCGGGTGCTGGAGCGCTCCGACATGCGGGCGCACAGCACCTGGCCGAGCGCCAGCACGCTCAGGCCGAACATCAGGACGCCCAGGGGGACATGGAGCGACGGCTTGTGCGCGATGCCCAACACCACCTGCACCGAGGCGAGTACGAGGAAGCCGGACGCGTACAGGATGGGGCGTGGCGATCTGCCGCCCGGTCGCCATGCCAGGATCGCGGCGATCACGTACACCATCGATGCGCCGTACATCACGCGTGCTCCGACGCCGTGCAGTACCTCGCCGTAGGACGACGAGAGCAGCAGTCCGGCGGTGACCGCCTGGAAGAAGATGGCCAAGGTCTGCAGTGCGATCGCGACCTGCAGGAACGTGAAGCTGCGCTGCTCTGCCGTCGTCGTCTGTGTGGCCATGGCGCGGTCCCCTCTTCTGCCTTGCGGCGGTGGATCGGTAGTGTCCCGCTGATCCGACGACGTGGGTCCGCGAAATGTGAGGCGAAGGGCCGGTGTCACAGTCCGGTGTGCTGTTTCGTCGCAGTGGCGGGAGCGGAAGCGGACGAAGACAAAGGGAGCGGTCGTGACCATGAGCACCCCGTCCGAGCCGGCGCATGACCGGTCCGAGCCGGACCTGAGCGTGATCGTCGGCGAGCGGCGTCAGCTGATCAACCTCGCCTATCGACTGCTCGGTTCGCTGGCCGAGGCCGAGGACGCCGTGCAGGAGACCTACGCCCGCTGGTACGCGATGTCGCGGCAGCAGCAGGAGGCCATCGAGTCGCCCGGTGCCTGGCTGACCACGGTGGCCACCCGCGTCTGCCTGGACCTGCTCGGCTCGGCGCGGGTGCGGCGCGAGCGCTATGTCGGCGCTTGGATACCCGAGCCGCTGCCCGACCGTACGGAGTGGATCAGCGCGCGGGCGGGCGGCGGCGGGGCCGAGCCGGCCGACCCCGCCGACTGGGTCACCTTGGACGAGTCGGTGAACATGGCCTTCCTCGTCGTGCTGGAGTCGATGACGCCGGCCGAACGTGTGGCGTTCGTCCTGCACGACGTCTTCCGGTACCCCTTCGCCGAGCTCGCCGAGATCGTCGGCCGGACGCCGGCGGCCTGCCGGCAGTTGGCGTCCTCGGCCCGTCGGCGTATTCGCGCCGCGCAGGCCCCGGCCGTTCCGACGGCCGGGCAGGCCGGTCTGGTGCGGAATTTCAAAGAGGCGTGGGAGGCCAGGGACATCGAGGCCCTCGTCGACCTCCTCGACCCCGATGCCACGATGATCGCCGACGGTGGCGGACTGGTCGGCGCCGTCCTCCGTCCGGTCGAGGGCAGCGAGCGCATCGCCCAGTACCTGATCCACATCGCCGGCAAAGCCCCGGGGCTGACGCTCCTGGAGCGGACGGTCAACGGTCGGCCCGGCCTGGTCGCCCAGCACGCCGGCGTGACCATGACCGTGGCGGCGTTCAGCCTCACCGGCGGCCGCATCACTCGTATCTGGGCCGTCCGGAACCCGGAGAAACTCCGCCCGTGGACGGAGGCTTCGGCCCGGCCCACCATGCCCGCCGGAACGAAGGCGAGCGACTGATCAAGCGGTTGATGGTCCACCGGGCCGTGGTCACGCGCTTCGACAAGAGGACAGGCCAAGGTGCTTCACGGCGTCGTGACCGGACGCCGGCGGCCACCGCCGCAGCGGCGGACACGGCTTCGCTCCGACCGCCCCGCCGTCAACCCTGCGGGATTCGTCATCCACAGCGCGATCCACGCCGCGCGCGAGGACGCGTGGCCTTCGAGGCTCTTCGGGCGCAGGGGCCGGGTCAGAGCTTCTTGGCGCAGAGGACCCGGTCGTTCTTGGCCGGGGCGGTGTCGAAAAGCGGGTTCTCGGTGAAGGCCGCGTCGGCCCGGCCCTCGCACGGGTCGTTGAAACCGAACGCGAACGTGTCCTCAAGGATCTCCGTGATCTTGTAGGTCGCGCCGTTCTTCTTGCCCTTGGTCCGGCAGGCGACCTCCTTGATGGCGTCGTCCTTCTTCGGTCCGCTGTGCACGCAGTCGCCGACCTCGATCCTGGGGCCGCCGCCCCCGCCGGGGTCGCCGGGGTGCGGACGCTTCAGATTGCGCATGCAGGCATAGCCCTCGCCCGTCACCGGCCTGTCCTCCAGAAGGGCGAGACTGACCGGCACATTGATCGCGAAGTCGGTGTGCGGCGAACAGGCGGTGGCCGAAAAGGGCTCGGAGATGCCGATGTCCGCCCGGTCGATGACCTTGGCGACGGCCTCGGGATCCTTGCAGGGAACCTCGCGGTAGGCCTCCGGCCGGCCGTGCACGGGGGCGGCGCACTCGTTCTCGGCGAGGTACTGGGTGCCGTACGACGGGTTCACGCTCGGGGTCGGCGACGCGGTCGGGCTGCTGGATCCGGTGTCCGGCGCGCGATGATCCGCCACCTTGCCGCACCCGGTGATCAGCACCAGCGAGACGGCCGCGGCGACGGCCGCGGTGGCTGCCGTCGCAGCCCGTCTGCCCGATGCCGTCGGCCTGTCACCACTTGTCGCCCGCATGTCGCCCCCCTCAGGTCTCGATCGTCGAATTCTACGGTCTACTGCCCGCGGGGGGCAGCGAGTTGGAGGACCCGTACGTGACGCGCGCTCAGTGGCTCAGTAGGTGAGGGCGTCGGTCATGCTGCTCTGCCAGTAGGCGAGAGCGCGGCCAGGTGGGCGTCGCGGCAAGGGCAGTGGTGCGGATGCGGTTGCTGCGCATGGTGGTGCTCCCCGTGTGTGGTGTGGAGGTCGTTCGTTCAGTGGTGGCAGATCAGGACCATGACGATCGCTGTGGACACGATCACCACGCCGATGGCCACGACATCGATCAGTTCGATGCGGAGAAGGGTTCGCACTGCGTCGTCCCGGTGGTCTCTCGGTGTGCCCACAGACTGTGGGGCGCGGCGTTCCGTCCGCAACGCCGCTCGGGCCATTGGGGAAGCCGGAACGCGTACGCGGGCCGTGACCTGCGCAGATTCCAGGTCCCTGGAAGGGTGTTCCGGGACGAACCAGGAAGGAAAGCGTCGCGGTGGCGACGCCGGAGCCTCAGGAATGCGCGGCTTCGCCGAAGGGGCCGGCGGACCAAGGGCAGGACGCCGGCCGGCACCTATAACCGAACCGGACCGGAGCAGCGGTGGCCGTGAGGGGACGCCGCGCATCGACGACGGCGGGAGACCGTTCCGTACGAGCAGCATCAAGGCGCGGCCGCAGTACGCCCACCAGCACGACACGGCCCAGTGGGTGACCGAGTGACGGTCACCGACTGGGCCGGATGCGTAGCGGCTGGGCCGGGGCTCAGAGGCGCTCGGGGGTCCTGATGCCGAGCAGCTCCATGCCCTGGTGCAGGGTGCGGGCCGTGAGGTCCGAGAGGAAGAGGCGGTTCTCCGCCACATCGCCCGGCACCTCGGGCTTCAGCACCGGGCACTGGTCGTAGAACGTGGTGAAGAGCGACGACAGCTGGTAGAGGTACGAGGCCAGTTTGTGCGGCTCGTACGCGGCGGCGACCTCGGCCACGATCTCGCCGAACTGGTCCAGGTGCAGGCCCAGCGCGCGCTCGGCCGGGGCCAGCTCCAGCTCCGGGTGCGGCTGGGACTTCAGCTCGCCCGCCTTGCGCTTGATGGAGCGGGACCGGGCGTGCGCGTACTGGATGTAGACGCTCGTGTCGCCGGTCAGCGACACCATCTGGTCCAGGTCGAACTTGTAGTCGCGGGCGGCCGACGTCGACAGGTCCGCGTACTTCACCGCACCGATACCGACCTGCGTGGCGCGCTCGGTGATCTCGTCCTCGGTGAGGTCCTTCGCCTTTTCGCGCACGACGGTGGACGCCCGGTCGATCGCCTCGTCCAGCAGGTCCTGCAGCCGGACCGTCTCGCCCTCACGGGTCTTGAACGGCTTGCCGTCCTTGCCCAGCACCGTGCCGAAGGCGAGCTGCACGGCCTTGACGTCCTCGTTCAGCCAGCCGGCCCGGCGGGCCGTCTCGAAGACCATCTTGAAGTGCAGGGACTGCCGCGCGTCCACCACGTACAGCAGGGTGTTCGCCTTGAGGTTCTGGACCCGGTCGCGGATCGCTGAGAGGTCCGTCGCCGCGTAGCCGTAGCCGCCGTTGGACTTCTTGACGATCAGCGGCACCGGGTTGCCGTCCGGGCCCTTCACATCGTCGAAGAACACGCAGAGCGCGCCCTCGGAGCGGACGGCGACGCCCGACTCCTCCAGGATGCGGCAGGTCTCCTCCAGCATGTCGTTGTAGCCGGACTCGCCGATGATGTCGGGGTCGCGGATCTCCATGTCGAGCTTGTTGAAGACCGAGTAGAAGTAGATCTTCGACTCGTCGACGAAGCGCTGCCACAGGGACAGGGTTTCCTCGTCGCCCGCCTGGAGCGCGACGACCCGGTCCCGGGAACGGGCCTTGAACTCCTCGTCGGAGTCGAAGAGCGCCCGGGACGCCTTGTAGAGCCGGTTCAGCGAGGACATGGCGGCCTCGCCGTCCGCCGCGCCGTCGTCGCCCTCGTGGGTCAGCTCGCCCGGGTGCTCGATCAGGTACTGGATGAGCATGCCGAACTGGGTGCCCCAGTCGCCGATGTGGTGCCGGCGGACCACGGTCTCGCCGGTGAACTCCAGGATGTGCACCATCGCGTCACCGATCACCGCGGACCGGAGGTGACCGACGTGCATCTCCTTGGCCACGTTCGGCTGCGCGTAGTCGATGACCGTCGTGCCCGCGGCGCCGTTGTACGGCACACCGAGCCGGCCCTCGTCGTCCGCGTCACGCGCGGCGAGGGTCTCGATGATCGCCCGGTCGCTGAGCGTGACGTTCAGGAAGCCGGGGCCGGAGACCTCGATCTCCTTGATCAGGCCAGTTGCCGGGATCGCGGCCGTGACCTGGGACGCCAGCTCGCGCGGGTTGCCCTTGAGCTTCTTGGCCAGTGCCAGGATGCCGTTGGCCTGGAAGTCGGCCCGGTCGCTTCGTCGCAGCAGCGGGTCCGCGGCGCCGGCCTCCGGCAGAGCTGCCGTCAGGGCGTCCGCCAGCTGCTGCTGGAGCGTGGAAGCGAGGGAATTGACCGAGCCGTGCTCAGGCATGGGACGGGCTGCCGTTTCCGTAGGGGTTCAGGGTCGCAGCACAGAGCTGCGAAGGATCACACCCAGTATTCCACGGTGGGTAAAGCCGTTTTCGCGCTGCCGGGGGGACCTGGGAGAATGGGCGGTGCCCCTACCAGTCCCCCAAGGGTCGTTCCTACGAGTCCCACAAGGCAGACAAGAGAGAAGGACGTGCAGACCGTGGCTCAGAGTCAGAGCAGCACCGAGACCGACTGGGTCTCCCGCTTCGCGGACGATGTCATCGCCGAATCGGAGCGTCGTGCGCCTGGCAAACCGGTCGTCGTCGCGTCCGGCCTCTCCCCGTCCGGCCCGATCCACCTGGGCAACCTCCGCGAGGTCATGACCCCGCACCTGGTCGCCGACGAGATCCGCCGCCGCGGGCACACCGTCCGGCACCTGATCTCCTGGGACGACTACGACCGCTACCGCAAGGTTCCGAACGGCGTTCCGGGTGTCGACGAGTCCTGGGCCGAGCACATCGGCAAGCCGCTGACCTCGGTGCCCGCCCCGGTCGGGTCCACGTACCCGAACTGGGCCGAGCACTTCAAGGCCGCCATGACCGCCGCGCTGGACGAGCTCGGCGTCGAGTACGACGGCATCAGCCAGACCGAGCAGTACACGATGGGCGCGTACCGCGAGCAGATCTTGCACGCGATGAAGCACCGCGCCGACATCGACGCCGTCCTCGACCGGTACCGGACGAAGAAGGACCCGGCGGCAGGCGGCAAGGGCGGCAAGAAGCCGCAGCAGCAGAAGAAGGTCGACGAGGCGGAGCTGGAGGCCGAGGAGGGTTCCGGCGCGGCCGACGAGGACGACGGCAGCGGCGGCTCGGCCGGCTACTTCCCGTACAAGCCCTACTGCGGCAACTGCGAGAAGGACCTCACGACCGTCACGTCGTACGACGACGACAGCACCGAGCTGAACTACACCTGCACGGCCTGCGGCTTCGCCGAGACCGTCCGGCTGAGCGAGTTCAACCGGGGCAAGCTGGTCTGGAAGGTCGACTGGCCGATGCGCTGGGCGTACGAGGGCGTGATCTTCGAGCCGAGCGGGGTGGACCACTCCTCGCCGGGCTCCTCGTTCGTCGTCGGCGGCCAGATCGTCCGCGAGATCTTCGACGGCGTGCAGCCGATCGGCCCGATGTACGCCTTCGTCGGCATTTCCGGCATGGCGAAGATGTCCTCCAGCAAGGGCGGCGTGCCGACACCGGCCGACGCGCTGAAGATCATGGAAGCGCCGCTGCTGCGCTGGCTGTACGCGCGCCGCAGGCCCAACCAGTCCTTCAAGATCGCCTTCGACCAGGAGATCCAGCGGCTCTACGACGAGTGGGACTCGCTGGCGCGCAAGATCGCCGACGGCTCGGTGCTGCCGGCCGACGCCGCCGCGTACGCGCGGGCCATCGGCACGGCCGCCGGTGAGCTGGCGCGTACGCCGCGCCCGCTCCCGTACCGCACGCTCGCCTCGGTCGTCGACATCACGGCCGGGCACGACGAGCAGACGCTGCGCATTCTCAGCGAGCTGGACCCGGAGAACCCGCTGACCTCGCTGGACGAGGCCCGGCCCCGGCTCGACCGTGCCGAGAACTGGATCACCAGCCAGGTCCCGGCCGAGGCCCGCACCATCGTCCGCGACGAGCCGGACAAGGAGCTGCTCGGCTCGCTGGACGAGCAGGGACGGGAGTCCCTGCGGCTGCTTCTGCAAGGACTGGACTCGCACTGGTCGCTGGACGGACTCACCACGCTCGTCTACGGCGTGCCGAAGATCCTGGCGGGCCTGGAGCCGGACGCCAAGCCGACGCCCGAGCTGAAGGCCGCGCAGCGGTCGTTCTTCGCGCTCCTGTACCGGCTGCTGGTCAGCCGGGACACGGGGCCGCGGCTGCCCACGCTGCTGCTGGCCGTGGGAGCCGACCGGGTGCGCAGGCTGCTGGGCGCGTAGGGATTTCCGCACAAAGGGCCGTCACCCGGTGATTCGGGTGACGGCCCTTTGTCGTTGCCGGTTCCGTCCGTCCTCGGGAGCGGGACCGGCGGGGCGGCGTGGTGAGGCGTGTCGCGTGGTTACGCGATGTGGTCCGCTTCGAGTTCCGCGTGGTAGCGGTTCTTGAACTCCGGCATCAGGCGGCGGATCAGTGCCGCGCTGCGCGGGTGCCTGATGTTGTGGCCGTCCGAGACGTGTATGTCCAGGGCTTCGACACTCGGGAAGTCGTGGTGCTGGTTCACGAACGCCGCGAACGCCTCGTACGCGATCTCGCCGAACTCCGCGTCTTCCTGCGCCCATTCGGCCGGGTCCTGGGCCGGGTTCTGCGCCGGATCCTGGGTGGGGTTCTGCGCCGGGTCCTTCCGGGGCTCCTGCGGCTGCTGCTCGTCGGTGCGGGGTGCCGGGTCGGGTTCCGCGGAGCGGGGGCCCGGGACGGCGCCGATCGTGCCCACGCTGCCCAGGGGGCGGGTGCGGCCGCCGGGACCCAGCGGGACCATGACGGGGGTGGGCTCCAGGCCCTCGACGTACGTCGGGTCGTACGCACTCTCGTACGCGTCGTCGGGCACCTGGGGCGCCGCGAACCACGGGCTCTCGTGCGAGCCGGGGCCCTCCTGGGGCCACTGCTCGGCAGCGGCCGTGTCGGAGGGGTGCGTGTGCTGCTGTTGGTGCGGCCCGAACTGGTGGTGCGGCCCGAACTGCTGCTGTGTGTGCTGCTGCTCGGGGTGAGGCCCGGTGTACGGCAACTCGGGCTGGAACTCGTCGGCTTCGGCGGCGGCCAGGGCCGGGGCCGGCGGCAGCAGGGCCGGTTCGATGCCTGCGGCGGCGAGGCCGGCCGGACCGGTGTCGGCCAGCGGGACGCCGTACTTCGCCAGGCGCAGCGGCATCAGGGACTCGACGGGTGCCTTGCGGCGCCAGCTGCGGCCGAAGCGGGCCTGGAGGCGGGCCTGGTAGATCAGCCGGTCCTGTTCGAGCTTGATGACCTGCTCGTACGAACGGAGCTCCCAGAGCTTCATCCGCCGCCACAGCTTGAACGTCGGCACGGGGGAGAGCAGCCAGCGGGTGAGCCGCACGCCCTCCATGTGCTTGTCGGCGGTGATGTCGGCGATCCGGCCCACGGCGTGCCGGGCGGCCTCGACGGAGACCACGAACAGCACCGGGATGACCGCGTGCATGCCGACGCCGAGCGGGTCGGGCCAGGCCGCGGCGCCGTTGAAGGCGATCGTCGCGGCGGTCAGCAGCCAGGCGGTCTGGCGCAGCAGCGGGAACGGGATGCGCAGCCAGGTCAGCAGCAGATCCAGGGCGAGCAGTACGCAGATGCCCGCGTCGATGCCGATCGGGAAGACCAGCGAGAAGTTCCCGAAGCCCTTCTGCAGGGCGAGTTCGCGCACCGCCGCGTACGAGCCCGCGAAGCCGATCGCGGCGATGAGCACCGCACCGGCGACCACGAGACCGATGAGTATCCGGTGGGTGCGTGTCAGCTGCATCGCGGCCACCCGCGTTCCCCTCCCCGTTTCCCGTATCCGACGTCGCGCGTCGACGTTCCGCGCCGATGTTCCGCTTCGACGTTCCGCGTCCACGTTCTGCTTCGACGCCTTGGCCCGGCGTCCCGCTTCCACGTCCCGCCGCGACGTCCTGCTTCGACTTCTGGCGGGCACAGCCTGGCACATGAGGGCGCGGCATGTTGCGCGGGGAGGGACGAAGCCCGGTACTCGTGGGAGTACCGGGCTTCGTGAATCCGTTTCCGAGCAGGGACGTCGGGGCGCGCCGGGCCCGCTCGCCGATCCGTCCTGATCAGGTCTGATCCGGCCTGGTCCGAACGAAAGACGCTAGCTCGTCTTCTTGTCCGTGGCCTTCTCGTCAGCCTTGAGAGATGCACCCGACTTGGGGGATTCGTCCTTCTTCGCCGACTCGCCGGGCTTGGCCGACCCGCTCGGTGCGTCCTGCTTCGCGCCGGCGGCGGCGACCGAGGCCACCGCCTCCTTGGCCGCCTTCTCGGCGCCCTTCAGGATGTCGTCGGCGGACGGAGTCTTCGCCCCCGCGTAGCCCGCTCCGTTGTAGGTGAGGGTGACGACGACGTTCTCCGTGCGGGCCACGACCGTCGCGTACTTGAAGTCCTCACTCGTCTTGGTCAGGTCGTACGTGATCTTGGTGGCCTGCTCGCCGATGCCGGTGACCGGTGCCTCGGTGAGCTTCTTCGCGCCCTCGGCGGCCTTGATCTTGGTGATCTGCTTCGCGTAGTCCTGCTGCGCGCGCTTGGCGCCGCTGCCCAGGGACTGGTCCGAGTCGAAGCGGGTGAAGCCGACGTCGAGCCAGCGGTACTGCGAACCCTTCACGCCGTTGTCGTCGAGGCCGTTCCAGGAGCAGCCGGTGCGGTACGCGGTGTCGCTGGAGCCGGCGGGCGTGCCGCCCGGGGTCTTCGCCCCGGGGACCAGGGAGGTGACCGTCTTCTTGCTGATCGACTTGCACGGGTCGGGCAGTGCGGTGAATTTCGCCGGCTCGACGCTCGGTTCCGACTTCTTGGCGTCCGGCGAAGCCGTGGACGACGAGGGCGTACCCGAGTCCTTCTTGTCGCCGGAGTCCGACGAACAGCCGGCGACGACGAGCATCACCGGAACGGCGGCGCAGGCGAGTATGCGGGCGAGTCGCGGGGCTGAACGGTGCATGGTTCCTTCACTCGGGTGGCGCGGCGGGCGGGCTGCCCGGGGGTCGGGCTGCCACGTGGTCGGGCTGCCTGGTGGTCGGGGCGGGCGGGGCTGAGCGGTGCCTGGTGGTCGGGGCGGGCGGGCGGTCGGGCGGGCGCGGGCGGTCGTCACCTCCGGTGGGTCTTTGGGGGTGTCCGGAAGGCTTCGGAGGGCCTTCCGGAGGGCCACGGTACGACGGACGGCGGCCGGGTGCGCCACCCGGCGGGCTCGGGCGCCGCCCTGACGGGGGCGCCCCGCGCACGGCTATTCGCTGAACTTGTCGACCAGCTTCTGGGCCAGTGCCCTGGCTGTGTCCTGCAGTTCCTTGCTGTCGGGAACCACGGTGGAGGTGGTCGGCTGCTCGGTGTACGCGACGGTCACGATGACGTTCGATGTGCGGAACACCACGCTCACCGTGCGGTGCTGTGCGGTGGAACCTGCCCGAGTGAGCAGATCGTCCAGAAACGCACTGTCTCCGAGGTCGTCGAGCGTGCGGGGCAGAACGCTCTCGTCGGCGCCGTCGGAGGTGCCGCCGTCGGTCGTGCCGCTGCTGCCGTCGTTGCTTCCGCTGTGGCTCTTGTCCGTGGCCTTGTCCTCGGAGGCCGGGCCGGACAGGGCGTGCGAGGCGGAGCCCGGCCCGGAGTCCGAGGAGGTGGGCTCCGCCTTTTCCGTGCTGCCCGGTGAGGCGGAGGGGGAGACCAGGCCGGCGGCGGTCTCCTTCTTCGTGTAGACCTCGCGGGCGCGGTCGTCGTCGCTCACCGCGGGGTCGTAGGACACGACACGCTCGAAGTCGACGAAGAGGGTGTGCGAGGAGTCGGGGGCCTCGGACTTCCAGCGGCAGCCGACCCGGCGGTCGGTGTCGTAGGTGATGGTGGCCGAGCCCTCGTACACCTTCTTCTGCTGGTCCTCGGGGAGTTCGGCCGCGCCCGGGAGCACGTCCTTCAGCGTGGACGACGTAATGGCCCGGCAGGGATCGGGAAGGGTGCGGTACTTGCCGGGGGCCGCCGCGGCGACAGTCGCCTCGCCAGGCTTGCTGTCGGTGGCGGAGCCACCGGTTCCGGTGCTGGAACTGCAGCCGACGGCGAGCGCTGCCAGTAGCGCGGTGCCGAGTACGTACGCCATTCGTCGCACGGTCCTGGGCTCCCTTCGTGCGAAAAACGGTTGCCGCTCGATGGCGACCGGTGGACACAATGTGTATCGCACGCGCCGCTGTGAATGCCGGTCGACCGACTCATTTGCCGACCTTGGCACCGGTTTTGCGCTTTCAGACTTTTCGGGGGAATAGAGGGACTATGTCGTATGTAGAGATACCGGGCGCGAAGGTTCCGATCCGCATGTGGGCCGACCCGGCCTCGGTCGAGGACGTCGCGATGCAGCAGCTGCGCAACGTGGCCACCCTGCCCTGGATCAAGGGGCTCGCCGTGATGCCGGACGTCCACTTCGGCAAGGGGGCGACGGTCGGTTCGGTGATCGCGATGCACGGCGCGGTGTGTCCGGCGGCGGTGGGCGTGGACATCGGTTGCGGAATGTCCGCGGTGAAGACGTCCCTGACGGCCAATGACCTGCCAGGCGACCTGTCCCGACTGCGGTCGAAGATGGAGCAGGCCATTCCGGTGGGCCGCGGCATGCACGACGACGCCGTGGACCCGGACCATGTGTACGGCTTCCGGGCGCCGGGCTGGGACGACTTCTGGGGACGGTTCGACGGGGTGGCCGACGCGGTCAAGTTCCGTCGGGAACGTGCCACGAAGCAGATGGGAACGCTCGGATCGGGCAACCACTTCATCGAGTTCTGTCTCGATGAGTCCGGGGCCGTCTGGCTGATGCTGCACTCCGGATCGCGGAACATCGGCAAGGAACTGGCCGACTTCCACATCGGGCAGGCCCAGAAGCTGCCGCACAATCAGGATCTGATCGACCGGGACCTGGCCGTGTTCATCGCCGACACCCCGCAGATGGCGGCGTACCGGAACGACCTGTTCTGGGCGCAGGAGTACGCGAAGTACAACCGCGCCATCATGATGGCGCTCTTCCAGAACGTCGTCCGCAAGGAGTTCAAGAAGGCCAAGGTCACCTTCGAACCGGTCATCTCCTGCCACCACAACTATGTGGCAGAGGAGCGTTACGAGGGCATGGACCTGCTGGTCACGCGGAAGGGCGCGATCCGGGCGGGTGCCGGTGACTTCGGGATCATCCCGGGCTCGATGGGCACCGGCTCGTACATCGTGAAGGGCCTCGGGAATGAGAAGTCCTTCAACTCGGCCTCGCACGGCGCCGGCCGGAAGATGAGCCGGAACGCCGCGAAGCGGCGCTTCTCGACGCGTGATCTGGAGGATCAGACGCGGGGCGTGGAGTGCCGCAAGGACTCGGGCGTCGTGGACGAGATTCCGGCCGCGTACAAGCCGATCGAGCGGGTCATCGAGCAGCAGCGGGACCTGGTGGAGGTCGTCGCCAAGCTCAAGCAGGTTGTGTGCGTGAAGGGCTGAGCCCCCTCACGCACGGTTGGACGGAGGGCCTCCCGGGCGGCAGGACCTCTGAACGGGAGAGTCTGGGGTGTGACTCTTTTCTTCTCGCCGACCCGTGATGATCTGGAGTGGGCGGCCGGGGCGACGGACGGGATGAGCATCTGCCGGCCCTGCGGGACGCCGCATGGGACGAAGATCGCAAATATGGGCGGGGTCGGTGAACGTGTCAGGCGCCCGGGCAGGGCCGTAACTCTCCTGTCCGGGCTCGGGCCTCGTCAGGAGTCGTGAAGAAACGGCTGAGTCGATTGCGGACGGAACTCGCCGGCGTATTCGTTTCGTCTACGGGGCAGAGGAGACGCGATCGGAGCGGTGACAGGATTCCGGTTCGCCAGTGGTACTGAAGCCGCCGACCGTACTGTGACACCTGGCATGCCAGAGTCAACGGAGGATGTGCGTGGAGCGCGGTGAGCTGATCGCGGGCCGTTACGAGCTGCTCAAGCGGCTGGGGCGGGGCGGTATGGGTGAGGTATGGGCCGCACGGGACCGCGCTCTCCACCGTTTTGTCGCGCTCAAGCTGCTCGACCTCGGCGGGGCTGGTCACCCGGAGCTGCCCCAGCGGTTTGAGCGCGAGGCGGTGGCTGCGGCGCAGATCAACCATCCGAGCGTGGTCGCCCTGTACGACAGGGGTGTCCACGAGGACATGATGTTCCTGGTCATGGAGAAGGTCGAGGGTGCGACGCTCGCCGAACACATCCACGCCGAGAGTCCCCTCTCCCTGGCGCGTGCCCTGGAGATCGCCGGCGGGATCTGTACGGCGTTGGTGGCCGCGCACGAGGCCGACGTCATCCACTACGACATCAAGCCACACAACGTGATGCTCACCCCGGACGGGCAAGTGAAGGTCCTGGACTTCGGGATCGCCGGGTTCATCCAGGCCACATTTTCCGTGGCACGTTCCTCCCAGTTGACCCCGGCCGGCACCGTGGAATACGGAGCGCCGGAACAGTTCCTCACAGAGCGCGGCGACGAACGCTCCGACCTGTATGCCCTCGGCTGCGTGCTATTCGCCATGCTCGCCCGTCAGCCGCCCTTCACCGGTCACAACGCCCTTGCGGTCGTGCGGCGCAAACTGGACGAAGAGGCGCCACGTCTCGATTCGCTCCGCCCCGACCTGCCGGCGGCGGTGACGGCGCTGGTTGCCGAACTTCTGCAACGCGATCCCGGCCGACGCCCCCACTCGGCGCGGCTGGTCCATGAACTTCTTCAGCAGCAACTGGCGGCTCTCGACCTGCGGGACGAGGGCACGTCCACCGTGGTAGAGCCACCTCCACCGCGTACACGCACGACGGACGTCTTACCGGGCCCGTCCAAGGACGGTCCGTTCACCATCTCGTGGACGGGAAAGGAGCCCTGGTCCAGCTACATCCGTACTCAGCCGCGCACAGCGGCCGTTGTGTGCTGGATCGTGTTGGCTGCGGGCATGTCAGGTGTCGCCATCTCGCTCGCTCAGGGGCCGAAGAAGCTCGGGTTCGAGAACGGGAAAATTTATGGGTGGTCGCCAGCCGTGCTGATTTTTTCCGGCGGCGTCGGCGTGATGGCGCTCGTTTTCATCCTTCTGATGGCTGCGGGACGTCCGCTCTCCAGGTCTGCCTGGTCCTTGCAGATCGGGTCACCGGGCATCAGGACCACGGGCGGCGCTTACGGCAGGCGTGAATACCGGTGGAGCCATGTGCAGACGTTCGCCATCGAAGAGGTCAACAGCCTCAACGGTGGCGGCCTCACCGTGCTCCTCATCAAGCCCATGAAGGGGGAGAAGCAGCCGACTCGGTACTGGCCGGCCGGATGGCCGTACTTGGCACGCGCCTGGGTCCGCGACGGGATGCTGCCTGTGTGTGTCCTCGGGCCGATGACGGACCAGCAGCGGGCCGCACTGAACGAAGCCCTGGCCCGATTCGGGCATGGAAAGAGCGACGCCGAAGCCTGGAGCCAATGAGCAGCCAGAGGCAGAGTGCTCGTGCGGCAGAGGGCTCGGCAGACCGAGCGGATCTGACGGATCGGCCGGATCTGTCGCGGCGCCGCCCGCCGATGGGGCATCTACCGCTCGTCACCGGCTGCCGTGCCCGCCGACCGCGGCCCTGGCCGCGCGTGGGAAATGGGCGGGCGGTGCGGCCCGGAGGTGTGGTCGGCCGGGCCGTCCGGTCGGGTGGCCAGGCGGTGAGGTCAGGTGGTGCGGTGGACCTTGGAGTTGGAGGCCTGGGCGCGGGGCCGGACCACCAGGAGGTCGATGTTCACGTGGCTGGGACGGGTGACGGCCCAGGTGATGGTGTCGGCCACGTCGTCGGCGGTGAGCGGGGCCTCGACGCCCGCGTACACCTTTGCCGCCTTCTCGGTGTCGCCGCGGAAGCGGGTGGTGGCGAACTCCTCCGTCTTGACCATGCCGGGGGCCACCTCGATGACGCGGACCGGGGTGCCGACGATCTCCAGCCGGAGCGTCTCGGCCAGGACGTGTTCGCCGTGCTTGGCGGCCACGTAGCCGCCGCCGCCCTCGTAGGTGGAGAGGCCAGCGGTGGAGGAGAGGATCACGACCGTGCCGTCCCCGCTTTCGGTGAGGGCGGGCAGCAGGGCCTGGGTGACGTTGAGCGTGCCGATGACGTTCGTCTCGTACATCTGGCGCCAGTCGGCGGGGTCGCCGGTGGCGACGGGGTCGGCGCCGAGTGCGCCGCCCGCGTTGTTGACGAGGACGGCGAGGGTGCGGAACGCCGTGGCGAACTCGGCCACGGCGTCGCGGTCGGTGACATCCAGGGTGTAGGCCGTCGCCTGATGGCCCGCCTCGTTGATCTCGGCGGCGAGCGCCTCGATGCGGTCCTTGCGGCGGGCGGTCAGGACCACGCGGTAGCCGGCGGCGGCCAGCTGTCGGGCGGTCGCGGCGCCGATGCCGCTGCTCGCTCCGGTGATGACGGCGATCGGGGTGGCAGCCATGACGGACTCCTCGGGCAGCTGATCGGTACGGGGCCAGGATAGGCAGGCGGCCGGTCAGTGATTGCGGGGGGAGTACATGATCACGGCCATTCCCGCCAGGCAGACCAGCGCACCGATCACGTCCCAGCGGTCGGGGCGGTAGCCGTCGGCGACCATGCCCCAGGCGATCGAGCCCGCGACGAAGACGCCGCCGTACGCGGCGAGGATGCGGCCGAACTCGGCGTCGGGCTGAAGCGTGGCGACAAAGCCGTAGGCACCGAGCGCGAGGACGCCCGCGCCGATCCAGATCCAGCCGCGGTGCTCACGCACACCCTGCCAGACGAGCCAGGCGCCGCCGATCTCGAAGAGTGCGGCGACGACGAACAGAGCGACAGAACGGGCGACGACCATGGGCGAAGCCTGTCATGGAGTCCACCGCGCCCTGCCGGTGACGTCCCTTGCCCTCTCCCTGCCCAGCGCCGCCGTGGCATCGAGGGGCGCGCTCGGACGACGAAGCGCGCCCGTACGGCCACCGAGAGCGTCACCGTCCGAACCCCACGGCGAGTTCGTGAGGGGAGCGATACGGAGGCACGCCGAACCGATCGGTATATATGGATAATTCGGGGCGATCTGTATCTTCGGGGCATGGTAGTGACACGTAGAGCTGCGCCCGTGGTGCCCGCCGCCTCGATGGCGGCGACGGCTGTGGTCGTCGTAGCGGCTGTGGTGCTGGGGTCGGGGTCGGGCGGCGAGGCTGCGGCGGCCGGGCGCGTTGCGCCCGAGGCGGATGTGTCGCTCCACGGGCACGTCTCGCTGTGGGGTACGGGGCTCGGGGTCTGGGTGCAGAGCCGGAACCGCGGTCCGTCGAACCTGCCGGGTGTCACTGTGCGGGTGCGGACGTCGGTGCCGCTCTCCGGACGACAGGAGCTCTCGAAGGGCTGTCTGCAGGCCGACCGGCTGACCGTGCTGTGCCGGACGGGCGTACTGCGCGCGGATGCGGAGGAGGGGCGGCAGCTCGCCCTCGAACTGCAGTTGGCAGGGCGGCCGGACGAGGTCGTTGTCCGGGTCGACGCTCTGTGGAACGGCGGCGCGACCGACCGGAACCCGAAGAACAACGACCACAGGGTGCTGGCTTTGGCCACCGGGGACGAGTACGTGTTCTGACCCGCGGTGGTCTGTGGTGCGGGCGCCATGGGTGCGGGGTGCGTACTCATCGGGTGAGTGCGGCCTGCAGGGCGGCCGGGTCGGCGTGGTCGCTCGCCCAGGCGATGTAGCCGTCGGGGCGGACGAGCAGGGTGGTGGTGCGGCCGCCCGTCCAGTGAGCGTGCACCAGGGGGTTGGGGGTGGCCGGAGTGACGGCGCCGACGGGAGTGACGAGGACGAACGTGCCGTCGCGCAGCAGTTGGTAGAGGCGGCCCTCCCGCAGGCTCAGGTCGGGGGCGCGCTTCGCGGTGAGGGGATGGGCGCCGTGTGGGGCCGCGTAGGCGATCGAGATGCCGGAGATCAGTCCCAGGGCCTTGTCGGAGGCGGGCCGCATCGTGGACAGCGTCTTGCTGATCAGCGCCCGGACCGTCCGCTGGAGCGGTGTGCCGGCCATGGCGAGGCGGACGAGTGCGCCGCTGGAGCGGAGCACTCTCACGCCGACCGGGTGCCGTTCGGCGTGGTAGCTGTCGAGCAGCGCCTCCGCGGCGGCCGTGTGTCCGCGCAGTGCGGCCGCGAGCTTCCAGGAGAGGTTGGCCGCGTCCTGGAGACCGGTGTTCATGCCCTGGCCGCCCGCGGGTGAGTGGACATGGGCGGCGTCCCCGGCGAGGAAGACCCGGCCGGTCCGATAGGCGGGCACCTGGCGTTCGTCGCTGTGGAAGCGGGAGATCCAGCGTGGGTCGTGCATGCCGTGGTCGGTGCCGAGGGCGGAGCGGGTGATCTCGCGCAGCTCTTCGAGGTCGACGGGATCGCTGCCGGAGCGCTGGTGCGCACGGTGCCAGCCCATCACGCGGTACCAGCCGTCACCGAAGGGGGCGATGAAGACGAAGGCGTCCCCCCTTCCGTTGACCGTCAGGACATCGGTGGGCTTCTCCGTGAGCCGGACGTCGGCGAGGACGATCGACCGGATGACGGATTCGCCGGGGAAGGGGAGGCCGAGTACCTGCCGGACTCGGCTGTGAACTCCGTCGGTGCCGACGAGGAAGCGGGCGCTGAGCGTCGTCGGACTGCCGTCCGCCTCGCTCAGTTCAGCGGTGACGGTGTCCGAAGCGTCGCTCTGGTGGAGCGCGGTCAGCTCCGTGTCGTACCGGAAACGGACACCCGCCGCGCGGGCGCGCCGCTCCAGCAGACGCTCCACCTCGTACTGCGGGGTGATCAGCACGAAGGGGAAGCGGGTCCGCAGCCGGGAGAGGTCGAGCGAGAGCTTGCCGAAGAAGCGCAGGGTGCTGCGGGGAGCGCCCGTCTTGACGAGCTCATCGGCGAGGTCGCGGGCGTCGAGCAGTTCGAGTGTGCGGGCGTGTATCGCGAAAGCGCGCGTGATGTTGCTGGTCTCGCGCGGGCGGCGCTCCACGAGCGTGACCGAAAGGCCCTGGACGGCGAGGTCGCCCGCGAGCAGAAGGCCGGTGGGACCTGCGCCCACGACGAGTACGTCGACGGTGTCGGGCGCGGTGCTCGGGTTGGTGGTCATGTCTGCCTCCTGGGCCCGTCATCAGCGGTCACCTTCGTGCCAACAGGTGTTGGTCAACGCTTGTTGGCAACGATAGTCACGGCTCGGCTGGCGTGTCAACGGGTGTTGGCCTACAGTTGTTGACATGACGACGAAGCCCGCCGAGTCCCGCCGCTCGGATGCCACCAAGGCCGCGATTCTCGACGCGGCGCGCGAGCGGTTCGCCACCGATGGTTATGAGCGGGCCACCATCCGGGCCATCGCCCGTGACGCGAACATCGACCCGTCGATGGTCATGCGCTACTACGGCAACAAGGAGGGCCTGTTCGCCGCCGCGTCCAGGATCGACGTGCGGATACCGGATCTGGGGGCGATGCCGAGCAAGCACATCGGTGCCGCCCTCGTCGCGCACTTCCTGGACCGCTGGGAGGGCGACGACGTGCTCACGGGCATGCTCAGGGTCGGTGCCACCAACGACGCCGGCGCCGAGCGGATGAGGACGGTCTTCGCCGAACAGCTCGGTGCGATGACGGCCGGGGTGTGCCCCGACCCGGCCGAGGCCCCGCGCCGGGCGGCCCTCGTCGCCTCGCAGATCCTGGGGATGGCGCTCGCGCGTTACGTCCTGCGGTTCCCGCCCGCGGTCTCGATGTCGCGCGAGGAAGTGATCGCCTGGCTCGCACCCACCATCCAGCGGTATCTGACCGCCGAGCAGCCGTAGCGCGGAGTCGACAGAGCGGCAGAGCGGCAGAGCGGCAGAGCGAGAGTGCGGGAGTGCGGGAGGCGGAAGAGCGGGGGAGTGCGGGCGTGTGGGGCGTGACGTCTCGGTGCGGGGCGGGTGCGTCGTGCCGTGCCGGTGACGCGCGATGCCCGGCAGTATCCGCTTCGTAGACTTTCCACATGCCGCAGAAGTCCCCGGCCCGGCGCAATGCGCTGATGGCCGAACTGACCGTCGAGTCGCGCCGCTACATGGCCGCGTACGCCCTTTTCAACCAGGCCGTCGCGGACCATCTGCGGCTTCACCCGACCGATCTGCAGTGCCTCAATCTGCTCGGTCTGGAGACGACGCCGGTCACCACGGGCCGTATCGCGGAGCTGACCGGGCTCACGACGGGGTCGGCGACCCGGCTGGTCGACCGGCTGGAGCGGGGTGGCTATGTGACGCGCGAGCGTGACACGGTCGACCGGCGGCGGGTGCTCGTCGCCACCGTGCCGGAGCGGATGGCTGAGATCGGCGCGGTCTGGGAGCGGCTGGGCGGGGCGTGGGCGGCGATGTTCGAGGCGTATGACGATGACGAAGTGGCCCTGCTCATCGCCCATATGCGGCGAACGGTCGAGCTGAGTGCGCTGCAGGTCGCGGCGTTGCGGGAGTCCGGCCCGTCGGTCTCCGGCCCCAGTGGTGCCGGAAGCGCCGGAAGCCCCGAAACTCCTGGGGATCCCGAAGGCTCCGGGCAGGATTGACGGTCTGCCGTCCTGGCCGCTCCCTCAGGCAGCGTCCGGTGGAGTGGGCGCGAAGTCGCGGAGCGCCCTCGTGACGATCGCGTCCAGGTGGGTGTGGTGGGCGCCCCGCCAGTAGACGCGGTCGCACTCCGTGCACTGCGCGAACACGTCGTACGAGCTCCGGGTGCCGTGCTCCAGCTGGTCGCTGACGGAGTCCTTGTCCGCCGCCTTCAGCGGCCCGTTGCAGGCGGTGCATCTGGTCCAGGGCGCCAGGCTCGGTGTGAACCGCTCCAGCACGTCCCGCAGTTGGTCCTCGGGGCGGTCGCTGTAGACGTACGCCCCGGCCCAGAGCTCCCGCCGGTGCAGCAGTCCGCGGTCCCGGGAGAGCAGCACGCGACGCTCGTCCGCCGACCGGGCGGCCAGCGCGGCATCGCCGATGTCCTCGCTCTCGTACGCCGCATCGACACCCAGCAGCCGCAGGCGCCGGGCGAGCGTGCCGAGGTGGACGTCGAGCAGGAAACGCAGGGGTGCGCCCGGGACGCGCTGGGGGCGTTCCACGGCGCGCACCTCGACCAGTTCGCCCGCCCCCGGGATGTGCGAGACGGTTACGGGACGGCCGTCGACCAGGATCTGTCCGGCCTCGGTGAGCGGGATGCCGAGCGACTCCACGACATGGCCGAGCGTGGAGAAGCCGTCGGTGGCCACGGTCGACCGTCCCCGGCGGCGTTCATGGGCGACGAAGAGCCGCAGCTCGGGGGCGACTTCGAGATGGATCTCCGGTCCGTTCACCTCGTCAGGATGTCATCGGGCGGGGGGCCTCGGCCAGGGAATTCGGCGCCGGACACGTCGCCGGGGATTCGCTGCCGGGGATTCGCTGCCGGGGCGGAGTCTCCTCCGGGCTGTTGTTACCTGTGAAGCGCATAAGCTGCGTGACGCAGATAAATATCCTCAAGCCGGCGTCGCGCGTCAAACGTTTTCCGCCGGACTCCGCGGCCCGGCGCCTACAGTTCCCGCATGAAGATCCTCGACCTCGAACCCGGCGATGCCCGACTGGCCGCAGACCTGCTTCCCGTCCTGCGTGAACTCCGCCCACACCTCACCGAGAACCTCTTCCGCGAGGTGTACGAGAAGGGGTACGCGCAGGGACTCCGGTTCAGCGCCGCCTACGACGACGAGGGCGTCTGCGTGGGCGTGGCCGGTTGGCGCGTCATCGACAACACCAGCCAGATCCGGATGCTCTACGTCGACGATCTGGTCACCGCGGACGGCGCCCGTTCCACCGGAGTCGGCCGTCGGCTTCTCGGACATCTCGAAGAGCGGGCCAGAGAGGCCGGCTGTCTGCACCTCACTCTGGACTCGGGCACGCAACGCACCGAAGCCCACCGCTTCTACCTGAGGGAACGGCTGAACATCGTCGCGTTCAACTTCGACAAGGTCCTTGATCCGGAGTAACTCGATCCGGTCCCGAGGTCAGCTTGCCCCGTCCGGAGCGAGATCCAGCCGCCAGTCGTTCGTCAGCAGCACGTGGCCGGGCGGGTACTCGAAGTCGCACGTACCGATCAGGGTGAAGCCCGCCTTGCGGCACACGGCGTTCGACGCGCCGTTGTCGACGGACGGATAGGCGTGCAGACAGCGGTGCTTGTGCTCGGCGCGGGCCAGCTCCGCGACGGCTTTCGTGGCGGCCGTCGCGATGCCCAGGCCCTGGTGCCCCGGGAGGACGGCCCACCCCGTCTCGTACACCTCCCGGCCCTGCCAGGTCCGCTCCCAGAATCCGATGGTGCCCACGGCCTCGCCCCCGTCGGTCAGAGCGATGCGGAACATCCTGCCCCTGCCCGTCCGGTCCGCGCTCATCGCCACATAGCGCTCGTGGCGCGCTATGAGCTGCTCCTCCGACTCGGGGCCGCCGAGATGGGCCATCAGTTCCGGTGCGTTGGCGCGGCGGAGCAGTTCCAGGTCGGCGTCCGACCAGGCCTCGATCCGTACGGACGATGAAGCGGTGCGTTCCATACCGGAACTGTAGGACGCGGCACTGACACCCGGACGGACCCGTCAGTGGCCGGACGGTCGACTCGCCGGGCGGACAGCCCCTTCGCCGGGCGGGCGGGCGGTTGGGCGGGCCGCGTCCGGGGGCATGGTGGTCAGTGCTGGGTGAACGCCGTCGGAGGAACGCCGACCGTTGCCGTGAAGTCTCTGACCAGGTGGGCCTGGTCGCTGTAGCCGAGCTCCGCGGCAAGTGCCGCCCAGTCCACCTCCGGGTCCGACTCGGCCCGCTCCAGTGCCTCGTGGATGCGGTAGCGGAGGATGACCCACTTGGGCCCGACGCCGACGTATGCGGCGAAGAGCCGTTGGAGCGAGCGCGGCGACAGCCCTTCGGCGCGTGCGAGTTGGTCGACACGGCGCACCGTACGGTCCGTACGGACCAGGTCGACCAAGGCCATCGCGCGGTCGGCCGACGGGTCCGGTTCCGGGCCGAGCGCCGACAGGTACGCGTCGAGGGCGGCCACCCGCGCGCCCTCATCCACCGGGTCCAGCACGGTCGACGGCGAGGTGGGCGGAACGGATGAGGCGGAGGGGGCGAAGACCTCGTCCGCGGGCAGCCGTCGCCCCGTCCACCGGGAGACGGGCCGGTCCGGTGCGAACGGGCGGAATCCGCCGGGCCGGAACTGTACCCCGCAGACCCGCCCCCGGCCCTCCAGCTTCTGCGTGAAGAGCTCCAGGCCGATGCCCGAGACCTCCACGAACCCGGTGTCGTGGTCCCGGCCGTCGTCGTACCGCTGGAAGACCAGGTTCACGGACGGGTGCGGCACCAGATGGGAGGCGTAGGGCTCCCGCAGGTCCCAGTCGATGAGCCAGTAGTGCTCCAGGTACGGCCGCAGTTCGGGGCAGGGCTCGTGACGGCGGAAACGTACCTGCGCGAAGAGTGCGGAGGCGTCGACGATGCCTCGGGTGTCACGTCGCGGACCGGCCATGGCGGCGATCCTATGATGTGCGGAACCCGTCAGCGAGTCGCTGGAAGAACGGCCGTCGGCCGACCCGTTCCCGTGCCCACGTCGGGCTTCCTCGCGGCGTGGGTGGCCGACGGGGTGCCGCGCCGCCCGGTCGGAGTCAGTCCGGGCCCGCGTAGGGACCGGGTCCGGGGCGGCCGTACGTGTCGGGGACGACGGCGACCGGGCAGGGCGCGTAGTGCAGCATCGCGTGGTTCACCGTGCCCAGATGAAGGCCGTGCCGACCACCGGTCCGCCGGGTGCCGACGACCAGCAGTTCGGCGCCTTCGGCGGCTTCGAGCAATTCCTGGTGAGCCGGACCCTGCACCACCGAGCGGTGGATGACGACGTCGGGGGAGCCGGCCCGGTCCAGCCCCGCCAGAACGTCTTCGAGGTGTTCCTCGGCCCGCCGGCGGTGCGCGGCAGCCGGGGACCCCGACAGGAGCGGATGACTCATGGCCTCGTGGGCGGGGCAGCGCCAGGCCCGTACGGCGATCAGCTCGCCGTTGCGCGCGGCCGCCTGGTCGAGGGCGAAGACCGCGGCCGCCGACGGCTTCTCGGCGTCGCTGATCCCGACGACGACGCGACCGGGCCGTGGCGGGGTGCTCGGCTTCCTCGCCGGGACCACCACGACCGGGCAGTGGGAGCGGTCGGCGAGCGCGAGGCTGACGGACCCCAGGAGCATCCCGGCGATATGGCCCCGGCCGCGGGAGCCGAGGACGATCAGGGCCGCCTCGTGGCTCTCCCTGACGAGCGCGGCCACCGGGTCCTCGGGCTGCACCTCGGTCACCACGGACAGCTCGGGGCCGAGCCGTTGCGCGCGTTCCCGGGCGGTGGCGACAAGATGCTCGGCCAGGAGCCGCTCGGTGGGGCGCTCGGTGCCGGAGTCGAGGCGCAGGCCTTCATAGCGCTCCCACAGCGACGCGTGGACGACGCGCAGGGGAAGCCGTGAGCGTGCCGCCTGGGCCGCTGCCCAGTCGAGGGCGCGCAGACTGCCCTCCGATCCGTCCACTCCGACCACTACGGGGAGCGGCATCGCTCCCACCGCCTTCCGTACCGGGTGTTCGCTCCACCTCGGGCTCGGGCGCATCATTCCGGCGTACGCCGGGGCGCTTCTACGGATCGATCGTCAGCACGTGGTCCAACGGGCGGCGCGGCGTACGCGGTCCCGTGGGCCCGTATCCCATGCGGACGATCATCTGTGCGTACCCCGAGCCGAAGACCGGGTCGCGCAGGAGCCATCGCAGGTCCGGCCATTCGATGGGCTGCGTGGCGAACGAGGCGGACACATGGTGGATCGTGGCGGTGAGCAGAACGCGCTCCAGCGCCTGGCCCGCACGCAGCCAGTCCGTCGCGTGGTCGCCCGGGGTGCTCAACAGGGCGAGCTGCGGCTGCTTCTCGAACGGGATGCGTGCCCGGCCGGGGATGGCGCCTGGCCGCGCGAAATCGCGGGTGATCGCCCGTTCGGAGGTGTCGCGGGGGCCGAAGGCGTAGTCAGGGATTCCGTCCACCGGAGCCTCGTTCCTCGTGTTCCGGGTCCACCGCTCCTGTTCCGCCTTCCGCGCCGGATCCCCGCGGTCGTATCCCTCGGCGTCCTGGATCAGTTCGACCACGGTCTCCAGATGCGGCGGGGCCAGGAACGTGAAGTCCGCGCCCTCGGCACGGGCCGCTTCGGTGAAGCGCGCGCGGACGTTCTCGGGGATCACCTGTTCATCGAACGGATAGCGGCTGGTGTGACGGTCCCGGATGGCGCGGTGGAGAGCGGCGAGGGCTCCGTCCTCGGGCCTTTGCGCGGTGTCGGCGCGGATCCCGAGGCGCACACTGGCCAGTACCGCCGGGTCCGACGGTTCGGGCAGCAGCGTGGTGACCGCGTCCAGACCGCGGTGGGCGGCGGACACCCGCAGATTCAGCAGGGCCGCGCCGCAGCCCACGTGCAGTGCGCGGTTCGTGGGGTCGGCCTCCGGTATCGCGCGGCCGAATTCCGCCAGAAGCGTGAGGGTGCGGCCCGCGCGTGTGTAGCGGAACCGCCAGGGCTGGGCGTTGTGCATGGACGGGGCGGTGCCGGCGTCGGCGACGAGGCCGGAGAGCGTCGCGTCGTCGAGTGACTGGCTGAGCATCGGAACTCCCGGAGGTCGGGAACGGTCGATGGTCTCTTCAGCATGTCAGCACGGAACGGACAGTGCCTCGATGCCATGGGTCTTTTATCCCTTTATTGTGACCTTTTATTGTGGGCTTGCTTGCCCTCTCACGGCCATGCTGGTCCATGTGCGGCTTGGCCGGCCCGCCACCGGGTCACCGCTCCGTGGGCCGTCCCGCGGCCGAACCGGAGTCGGCCATTCACGCCGCGCCCGTAGGCCGGAACCGTGGTGCCATGAAGGAGAGCCCCTGACGAAGGGACCGCCCGGTCATGGCAGCCGCACCGCTCCTGGCACCGTGCCTGCGCTCCGTGCGGGCCGTGGTCCTCGACACCGACGGAGTGATCACCGACTCCGCCCGGCGCCACGCCGCGGCCTGGAAGGAGGCCTTCGACGCCTGCCTTTCGGCCGCCGGGGGTCAGCGGCCGTTCGACGACGTCGACGACTATCTGCGCCATGTCGACGGCCGCTCGCGGAGGGACGGCGCGGCGGCGTTCCTGCGGTCGAGGGGGCTGGATCTTCCCGAAGGGCGCCCCGACGACCCACCGGGAACCGGCACGGTGTGGGCCGTCGCCGCCCGCAAGGACGAGCTTTTCACGCAGAGCCTGCGCACGGGGCCGGTCGACGTATGGCCCGGCACGGTCCGTCTTCTCGACGTGCTGCGCGCCGAGCGGGTGCCCTGCGCCGCCGTCTCCGCGTCCCGGCACGCGGCGGAACTGCTGGCGCGGGCGGGTCTCGACGACCGGTTCGACGCCGTGGTCGACGGGAACGAGGCCCGTCGGCTGCGGCTGCCCGGGAAACCGGACCCCGCGCTCTTCGTCGAAGCGGCGAGGCGTCTGCGGGTCCCGGTCGGGGACACGGCTGTGGTGGAGGACGCGCTGGCCGGGGTCGAGGCCGGGCGGCGCGGCGGTTTCGGCCTCGTGGTCGGCGTGAACCGTACGGGCGGCTCGGCCCACGCCGCCGGACTGCGCCGTCACGGCGCCGACGTCGTGGTGTCCGATCCGGGGGACCTGCTGACGGCCGGGGGCGGCGGATGACACAGGCCTGGACCTGGTCGTACGAGGGGTACGACCCGCGGGAGGAACGGCTGCGGGAGGCGCTCTGCACACTCGGCAACGGCCGTTTCGCCACGCGTGGGGCCGCGCCCGAGACGTCCGAGGGCCGTTCGCACTACCCCGGCACCTATGTGGCGGGCTGCTACAACCGGCTGACCTCGTCGGTCCGGGGCCGCCGGGTCGAGAACGAGGACCTCGTCAATCTGCCGAACTGGCTGCCGCTGCGTTACCGCATCCACCCTGCGGGCACGACCCCCGGGCCATGGCTCACCCCGGATCACCCTCACCTCGTGGAACACGGTCAGTCACTCGATCTGCTCGGGGGCACGTTGTCCCGTCGGTCCGTCTACGAGGACGAGGCGGGCCGTCGGCTGAAGGTGGAGCAGTGCCGTCTGGTGCACATGGGCGATCCGCGTCTCGCCGCGCTGCACACGGTGTTCCGGGCGCAGGGGTGGACGGGCGTGGTCGAGGTGGAGGCGGGGATCGACGGAGACGTCCGCAACTCCGGCGTCGCGCGGTACCGGGATCTGTCGAACCGGCACCTCACCGGCTGGGTGACCGGCACGGAGGAGGACGGTGTGGTGTCGCTGCGGTGCCGCACGGTGGAGTCGGACGTCGGTGTCGCGCTGGCGGCCCGCACGCTGGCGGGGTGCGGTGACGAGGGCGGACAGCTCCCCGAACCCGGCCCCGGCCTCGAACCCGAACCGGGTTCCCGTCCCCGTACCCGTCCCCGTTCCGGTCCCGATCCCGGCCCCCGCTTCCGGCAGACGGAGAAGGCGGTCTTCCGGCGGCTGGTGCTGCCGCTGAGCCCGGACTCCGACGCCGTCGTCGACAAGACGGTGGCCCTTCACACCACCCGGGACCCCGCGATCGGCAGCCCGCTGCGGGCGGCCGTCGCCGAGGTACGGGTCGCCCCTGACTTCTCACGCCTGCTGTCCTCGCACCAGCGTGCCTGGGCCGATCTGTGGGGGCAGGTCCGGCTGGAGGTCCCGGGCGAAGCGGGTCGCGTTCTCCGGCTGCATCTCTTCCACCTGCTGCAGACGCTCTCCCCGCACACGGCCGAACTCGACGTGGGTGTACCGGCGAGAGGGCTGCACGGCGAGGCGTACCGGGGCCACGTCTTCTGGGACGAGCTGTTCGTACTGCCGTTCCTGAATCTGCATCTTCCCGAAGTGTCCCGAGGGCTTCTCGACTACCGCTACAGGAGGCTGCCCGCGGCCTGTCACGCGGCACACGAGGCGGGCAGGTCCGGGGCGATGTACCCCTGGCAGAGCGCCGACGACGGACATGAGGAGACTCAGGAACTCCATCTCAATCCGCACTCCGGGCGCTGGCTGCCCGACCGCTCGCGGCTGCAGCACCATGTCGGCTCGGCCGTCGCGTACAACGTGTGGCAGTACTGCCAGGCCACCGGGGACACGGAGTACCTGCACTCCAAAGGTGCGGAAATGCTGGTACAGATCGCCAGGTTCTGGGCGGACAGTGCCGAGTGGGACGAGTCACTGGCCCGGTATCGCATCCGCGGGGTCGTCGGACCGGACGAGTACCACGACGCGTATCCGGACACCGGGTTTGCGGGCCTCGACGACAACACGTACACGAACGTGACGGCGGCCTGGGTCCTGTCACGTGCGACGGAGCTGTACCGCGCCCTGCCCGAGGCGCGGCGACGCCGGCTGCTCGACCGGATCCGGCTCGGCCGCGACGAACCGGAACGCTGGGAGGACATCTCCCGCCGACTGCATGTGCCGTACCACCGGGGTGTCATCAGCCAGTTCGCCGGTTACGGGGAACTGGCCGAGCTCGACTGGGAGGGGTACCGGAGACGGTACGCGGACATCCGTCGGCTGGACCGCATCCTGGAGGCGGAGGGCGACACCGTCAACCGCTACCAGGCGTCCAAACAGGCCGATGTGCTGATGCTCGGCTACCTCTTCTCGCCGCAGGAACTGGCGGGCCTCTTCCGGCGGCTCGGGCATGTGCTGGACGACGACATCTGGCGCGCCACCGTCGACTACTACCTCGCGCGTACGAGCCACGGCTCCACGCTCAGCTCCCTGGTCCACGCGTGGGTGCTGGCCCGAGCGCACCGCGAGGAGGCGTGGAGGTACTGCGAGGAAGCGCTGGTCGGGGACGTGGCCGACATCCAGGGCGGCACCACCGAGGAAGGCATCCACCTGGGGGCGATGGCGGGCACCCTCGATTTCGTGCAGCGCGGGATGACGGGGCTGGAGACCCGTGACCGCGCACTGTGGCTCGCACCCGCCACGCTGCCCCAGCTCTCGAAATTCGGGATACGCGTCAGATTCCGCCGGCACTGGGACGTGGACCTGAGCTTCCGCGCCCAGCGCGTCCGGATCGCCGTACCCGGCTCGTCGCACCCGGCCGTCCGGGTCGTGCTGGGAGGCCACACCCATGTGATCGCCCCGGGTACGGCCCGATGGCTCGATCTTCCCCCGGCCGGGCACGGCTCCTTCCCGCCGGGCCACGCGAGGTGCGAGTGCCCCGCCCCGTGACCGCCGGTCCGAACAGCCCTCCCGCGATTGCGGCCGTGGTGGATCGGGGCCGCCCGTGAGTCGCCGCTCGGACAGCTGTCGCTGCGGCTCGTCAGCGCCCGCCGCTTGAGGAATCGGGGTGGGCCCGGGACTCTCACCTGACATACAGGCGATCATTTCTTCGACCTGTTGTCCGAGACTTGCTGTCCGGGACTTGCTGTCCGGGACTTGCTGTCCGGGACCTGACGGTTGAGGCGCGTCGGCAGTTCGGCAGTGGTGTGTGCCGGTCCGAGGGCCTGTGTGATGACCGTCACCCAGGTTTCTTCGGGTCCGGTGTCGTCCGAACACGGGGTGCCGGGCGTATGCCCGGTGGAACGAAGAGATCCAGGAGCTGTTTTTGACCGTCGAGGAGTTCGAAGAGTTCTACGCGCAGACCGTTGCCCGGCTGACAGGGCAGCTGTTTGTGATGCTCGGAGACCAGCACGAGGCGCAGGACGTGGTGCAGGAAGCTTTCGTCAAGGGCTGGAACCGACGGCGTCACCTCGACCGCGACGGGCAGCCCGAGGCGTGGATCCGCACGGTCGCCTGGCGCCTGGCGGTGAGTCGGTGGCGCGGTCGGCGCCGTACGGCGGACGCCTGGCGGCGCAGCGGCGCCCCATCCCAGGTGGAGGCGCCCGGCCCGGATTCGGTGGCCTTCGTCGAAGTGCTGCGGGAACTTCCGCCCAAACAGCGCCGCACGCTGGCCTTGCACTACGTGTGCGATCTGACCGTCGAACAGATCGCCGCGGAGACCGGTCTGGCGGCCAGCACCGTCAAGACGCACCTCGCCCGGGGGCGGGCCACGCTCTCGCACCGTCTGCAGGATCCGCGTACCGAGGAGGGGCCCTGTGTCTGAACCCCACGACCCGTTGCGGTCACTGTTCAAGGAAGCCGCCGCCGCGGGCCAGTCCCGCGCCCTTTCCGCCCCGCCCTCGTTCATCACCGAGCGCGGGGAGCGAGTGCACAGGCGCCGGATCGTCGCGCTGACTGTCGGAGCCTGTCTGGTCTTCTCCGGCGCGGGCGCGGCCGCAGCCTCCTTGCTGCCCGCGAGCCCCGGCACCTCTGTCCCGGCCACGACCCCCGCCCCGCCCCGGCCCTCTCCTGCGTCCTCCCTGCCGGACTCGCCCCGCACCAGCGCACCGTCGACGAGTCCTCCCTCCTTCGGCCCGAGCGCATCGGGAACACCGACCTCCCCCGGCCGGAGCGCATCGGAGACACCGGCCCTCCCCGGTTCGAGCCTTTCGCGGGCATCGAACACACCCACGGCGAGCAACAGCTCGCCCGGCTGACCTCCACGCCTTCCGTGCCCCAGCGGCGCCTGCCCGGCCGGTCCGGCACGCGCACATCCGACCCAGGAGACCCTGTTGTGAGCCTTTCGTCCCCTCACCGGAAGAGCGAGTGCCCGCCCGGCCCCACCGGGACCGCTTCCGGGCGATCGCCCCATGGGGCCACGTCATCGGGCACGGCCTTCCCCGCCCGGCTGCTGCTCCGGCTCAGGCCCGCCGACCGCGAGGTGCTGTGGCTGTACCTGATGACCCGGGCAGGCATCTGGGTCACCGCCTACTGCACCCGCTGGCTGTTCGCCGACGACCGCAAGGCCCACCACCCCGACTCGTTCTTCTCCCCGTGGCAGCGGTGGGACTGGTGGCACTACCTGCACATAGCCCAGGACGGTTACTTCCCCGGAGTGAGCGGCCCCTGGACGTCCGGCTGGGACAACAGAGAAGCCTTCTTCCCCGGCTTCCCGCTCCTGCTGCGGGCCGTCCACACCGTCGTCCCGAGCTGGCCCGCGGCCGGTGCGCTGATCTCCTTCGTCGCCGGGTGCGTCGCCGTACTGGCCCTGGCCCGGATCGCCCGGCTGCATCTGCCGCAGGACGACGCGGGGCAGCGTACGGCCCTGTTCTTCCTGCTCTCCCCCTGCGCGGTCTTCCTGGCCGCCGGGTACACCGAAGCGCTCTTCCTCGCGCTGGCTCTGCCGGCCTGGCTGGCGGCCCAGCGCCTCAACTGGCCACTCGCCGCCGCCCTGACCTGCCTGGCCACCACCGTCCGGGTCAGCGGACTCTTCCTCGCCGCGGCCGTCGCGGTCCACTTCCTGGTCACCGCCCGCACCAACGCCCAGTGGCGCGCTCTTCCCTGGCTGGCGCTGCCCGCCCTCCCGCCCTTTCTCCACAGCTGGTACCTGCACGCGCACACCGGTGACTGGATGGCCTGGAAGCACGCCGAGGAGCGCGGCTGGTACCGCGACTTCCATGCCCCCTGGGAGGCCTGGCAGAACACCTGGCACGCCGCGTTCGGACATGCCCAGACCACCGGGTACGCCCTGATGTTCCAGGCCGAGCTCCTCGCCATGCTGGTCGGCATCGGTCTGTGCGTCCTGCTGCTCCGGCGGCGTCGCTGGGCCGAGGCCGTGTACATCGGCCTCAGCCTGTGGGCCCTGGGCACTTCCTACTGGTACACCTCCATCCCCCGCGCGACCCTGCTGTGGTGGCCCCTGTGGACCGGTCTCGCCGCCTGGAGCCTGCGAAGTCCCCGTGTCAGGACCGCCTATCTCGCCGTCGTGGCACCGGTGATGACGGTCCTGGCCGTCACGTTTCTCTCGGGACGCTGGGCCGGCTGAGTCGAGCACCAGGTGCAGGGCCTCCGCCGGCCTCCCTTCGGGCGGCGGAGCATGAGGGGGCGCCGGGGCGCCCGTCGCCACACTGCCAGTCCTTCTTGGTCAGTCCTTCTTGATCTCGTCCGACGTCACGTACGCCATTCGGATCGCGACGACGGACGACGTCAGTGCGTCAGGGCGACCTTGAGGAGCACGATCAGCAGGCCGAGCACCAGGTTGACCGCCCCAGCGGCCACCACCACGCGGCCCGTGGCCCCCGCGTGCAGAGCGGCGACGGAGGCCCAGCCGACCTGACCGGCCAGCGCGACGCCCAGGGCCAGCCACAACGCCCCTTCCGGGCCGAGGCCCAGCAGAGGGGTGACGGCGACCGCCACGGCCGGTGGGACGGCCGCCTTGACGATGGGCCACTCGGCCGTGCACACCCGCCGGATCTCCTTCCCGTTCAGAGGCGCGTACATGATCCGCTCCCCGAGCAGCCGGGTGAGCACATGGGCGGCCCAGAACACCACCCCGGTGCCCAGCAGCAGGAGAACGAGTTCCAGCCGTGGGAAATACCTGAGCGATCCGGCACCGACCACCACCGAGGCGGCGAGCAGCGAGCCGTACACGGCGCCCGTGTAATCACGCCGCTCCGTGGTGCCCACGTGCGGACCCTGTGCGGGAGGCCGACCGTCCATGATTCCAGTGTGGGCACGCCTGTTGTGTGTCGCACGGCCACGCGTTCTCCGGCATCCGGACGCGTTCGATCTCCTGTCGGCCGCCTCCCCGGGCATGCGCGGAGGCGGGACCCGAAAGCCCCGCCCGCACCCATCAAAATCCCAAGTCAGGGCCAGACCAGGCAATACGCCTGATGCCCCGCGTCGTGCAGCCGGTGGGAGAAGTCCTGCCACTCGTGCAGCAGTTGGTAGACGTTGAACGCGTCGCGCGGGCCGCCCCGGTCCGGGACCGTGGACCAGATGAAGGCCGCGGCGCCCACCGACTCCTCGCCCACGCCGCGCAGCGGGTCGACGACCGTCATCGGAAGCTTGACCACCGCGTAGTCGGGGTGCAGCACGACCAGTTCCAGCGGGGGGACCCTGTGCAGGGGTATGCCCTGGATGCCGGTGAGGACCATCGCCGAGACCGTCTCCGGCTTGATCTTGGTGAACATACCGCCCATGCCCAGTTCGTCGCCGCCGAGTTCCTCCGGACGCATCGAAATGGGCACGCGTGCGGCCGTGGCCCCGTCCGGGGCCCCGAAGTACTTGTAGGTCACCCCCACCCGGCCACCACTCCTGCTTCCGGCTCCGCCACCCTGCGCACCATTGGCCTGTGTGCCTCGTCTGCGCTCCGCCTCACGCCGGTGCCGACCCCGCCGGGCAGGCTCGGGCCCCAGGTCGTCGGTCCCTTCGCCCACTCCGCCACCGCGATGCATATCTCATCCACCCGACTACTACTTAGGAGACCCAGCCCCCGCCGCGCAACCCGATCATCGTGTCAGTGACCTCCCCCGCGGGCGTGCGGTGAAACACCTGCCCGCAAGACCGTCCGTGACCCCGGCACCATGGCGTGTGTGAGCTTTCCCCTTGAAGTCACCAGTTTCGCAGATGTGAGGGGGCCGGCGCCCGGTCGTTACGCGACGGATGTGCTCGCGGGGCTTTCAGCGGCCGGGATCTTCCCCTCCCTGCCGCTCGGGAGGGCTGACCTACCCTGGGGAGGTCACTAGCCCCCGGAGTCGGAGAAGTCGCAGGTCATGACCGAACTGCCTTATCGATATGAAGCCCCAGTTTCGCAGACGCTTTTCGACCGTGCGTCCCTCGTGACGCCCGGCGGCGTGAATTCTCCCGTCCGTGCCTTCCGGGCCGTGGGCGGCACGCCCCGCTTCATGGTGTCCGGTACCGGTCCCTACCTCACCGACGCCGACGGCCGGGAGTATGTCGACCTCGTGTGCTCGTGGGGGCCGATGATCCTCGGTCACTCCCACCCCGAGGTCGTCGCCGCGGTCCAGGAGGCCGTGGCCCGCGGCACCTCGTTCGGTACGCCCGGTGAGGGCGAGGTCGCGCTCGCCGAGGAGATCGTGGCCCGGGTCGAGCCCGTGGAGCAGGTGCGGCTGGTGTCGTCCGGCACCGAGGCGACCATGTCCGCGATCCGTCTCGCCCGCGGGTTCACCGGCCGCGCCAAGGTGGTGAAGTTCGCCGGCTGCTACCACGGCCACGTCGACGCGTTGCTCGCCGCCGCCGGGTCCGGGGTCGCGACCTTCGGCCTTCCCGACACCCCGGGGGTCACCGGCGCGCAGGCCGGCGACACGATCGTGCTGCCGTACAACGACCTGGAGGCCGTACGGGAGGCGTTCGCCGCGCAGCCCGGCGAGATCGCCTGTGTGATCACCGAGGCGTCGCCCGGCAACATGGGTGTGGTGCCGCCGCTGGACGGTTTCAACGCCGGACTCAAGGAGATCTGCGCCGCCAACGGTGCGCTCTACATCTCCGACGAGGTCATGACCGGATTCCGTACCTCGAAGGCCGGCTGGTTCGGCGTCGACGGAGTACGGCCCGACCTGATGACCTTCGGCAAGGTCATGGGCGGCGGCTTCCCGGCCGCTGCCTTCGGCGGGCGTGCGGACGTGATGGCGCACCTCGCCCCGGCCGGTCCCGTCTATCAGGCGGGCACCCTCTCCGGCAATCCGATCGCCACCGCCGCCGGCCTCGCCCAGCTGCGGCTGCTCGACGACGCGGCGTACGCGAAGGTGGACGCGGTCTCCGCGGAGATCCGCGGCCTGGTCGGCGAGGCGCTGGCCAAGGAAGGCGTGGCGCACGTCGTGCAGGCGGCGAGCAACATGTTCTCCGTCTTCTTCACCGACCGGCCGGTGCGGAACTACGAGGACGCGAAGCAGCAGGAAGCTTTCCGCTTCACCGCCTTCTTCCACTCGCTGTTGTCGCAGGGCGTCTACCTGCCACCGTCCGCCTTCGAGTCCTGGTTCGTCTCCACCGCCCACGACGCGCAGGCCGTCGAGCGCATCGCCGCAGCCCTGCCCGCCGCTGCCCGCGCCGCCTCGGAGGCCACCGCATGAGTGAGAACAGCAGCCCCAAGGACATCACCGTCGTCCATCTGATGCGGCACGGAGAAGTGCACAACCCGGAGGGCGTGCTCTACGGACGCCGTCCCGGCTACCACCTCTCCGAGCTCGGCCGGCAGATGGCCGACCGGGTCGCCGCGCACCTGGAGAGCCGTGACATCACCCATGTCGTGGCCTCCCCGCTGGAGCGCGCCCAGGAGACGGCCACGCCGATCGCCAAGACGCACGGCCTCGACCTCGCCACCGACGAACGGCTCATCGAGGCCGCCAACGTCTTCGAGGGCAAGACCTTCGGTGTCGGCGACGGGGCGCTGCGCAAGCCGGACAACTGGAAGCACCTGACGAATCCGTTCCGGCCGTCGTGGGGCGAGCCGTACATCGAGCAGGTCGTGCGGATGATGGGCGCCCTGGACGCCGCGCGTGAGGCGGCCCGCGGTCACGAGGCGGTGTGCGTCAGCCATCAACTGCCGATCTGGATCGTGCGGAGCTTCGTGGAGCGGCGGCGGCTGTGGCACGACCCGCGCAAGCGGCAGTGCACGCTCGCGTCGCTGACCAGCTTCACGTACCAGGGCGACAAGATCGTGTCGGTCGGGTACACGGAGCCGGCGCGTGACCTGGTGCCCGCGCATCTGCGGGCGGGGGCGAAGCCGGTGAAGGGGAAGTCGAAGGCGTTCGGCGCGTAGCGGGCCCCTGGCCGGCGGGGCGCGGTGTGCGTCCGCCGGCCCGGGTGCGGTGTCCCGCGCCTGACCGGTCCTCCGGCCCCCCGCCGGTCCTCCGCGCCTGACCGGTCCTCCAACCCTCGCCGGTCCTTCGACCCCCGCCGGCCCTCCACACCCCCGGGCCTCTCACCGGTCCTCCATACCCTGTGGCCTCTCACCGGTCCTCCGCGCCCCGGTCTCACCGGTCCGCCGCCGGCCCGTGGCCTTCTCTTGCCGTGCTGTCCTCGATCGCCGGACGGGTGTGATCCTTCCGCCCGTCCGGCGATCGCGCTGCCGCGACGGGACCGGCGTGCGCGGACCGGAGACCGAGGGCAACGCGGCGATCGTGCCGCCGCCCCGGGTGACCTATCAGTCATACGTTCGCGTGCGTACTGGTCTGGTCACGCACAGAAACTTGTGCTAAATCGCGGAACCCCCGTGTTGTTTCCATCATCTAAGCGTTCGCCAGTTTGTATGGGCTTGAGATAAAACGACCGCAGATGGGGAACGCATGCGCGAGATCAGCCGAAGGGGTTTGCTCGGAGCCGGGCTCGGGGCTGCGGCCACGATCGGTCTGGCGGGTTGCGGCACCTTCGATTCCGGCGGGCCGGGGGAGGACACGGGGACTGCGGGGGAGAAGGGTGCCGACGGGCACACCCGGGGGACCGGACCCGCGAAGAAGGACGTCCGGAAGATCGGGGACGGTTCCACCGCCGACACCGGGAAGCAGCCGCACCAGCCTTCGGCGCCGGTTCCGCTCGAACCCGGGCAGACGCCGCCGCAGTTCGTGATCTTCTCCTGGGACGGGGCGGGCGAGGTCGGCAACGGGCTCTTCCCGCGTTTCCTGGAACTCGCCAGGAATCACGATGCGGCGATGACCTTCTTCCTCTCCGGCCTGTATCTGCTTCCCGAGTCGAAGAAGTCCATGTACCGGCCGCCCAACAACCCGATCGGCGCTTCCGACATCGGATATCTGACCGATGACCACATCAAGCAGACCCTGAAGTACGTCCGTCAGGCCTGGCTGGACGGACATGAGATCGGCACTCACTTCAACGGGCATTTCTGCGCCGGCTCCGGATCGGTCGCGAACTGGTCGCCCACCCAGTGGCGGAGCGAAATCGATCAGGCGGTCTCCTTCGTCACCGAATGGCGCACCAACACCGGGTGGACCGACCTCGATCCGCTGCCGTTCGACTACCGCAAGGAACTGATCGGCGGCCGCGCTCCCTGTCTGCTCGGCCAGGACAATCTGCTGCCCACGGCGAGCAAGCTGGGCTGGCGCTACGACGCCAGCTCGCCCGGCGGTACCCAGGTGTGGCCCCAGAAGCGCCAGGGCATCTGGGATCTGCCGCTGCAGGGCATGCCGTTCCCGGGGCACACCTTCGAAGTCCTTTCGATGGACTACAACATCCTCGCCAACCAGTCGCAGAATTCGACCAAGGGCATGCCCTCGCGCTATCCGGGCTGGCGGGAGCAGGCCGCCAAGTCGTATCTCGCCGGTTTCGACCGTGCGTACACGACGAATCGCGCGCCCTTCTACATCGGAAACCACTTCGAGGAGTGGAACGGTGGCATCTATATGGACGCGGTCGAGGAAGCGATCAAGAAAATCGCCGGCAAGCCGGATGTGCGGCTCGTCTCCTTCAAGCAGTTCGTCGACTGGCTCGACGTCCAGACCCCGGCCGTGCTCGACAAGCTCCGAACGCTGGGCGTCGGACAGTCACCCGAAGGCGGTTGGAACGCCTTCTTTAAACAGGCCTGACAACGGGCTTTACGGGCACCGAGGGGGGTGCCCGAGATCGCCGGAACCGCCATGCGAAACTTTTCACATGAGCTATGGCCGGGCATCTCGACGCCGCTTCACCCTGCTCGCCGCCCCCGCTGCGGTCGTCGCGCTCGCCCTCACGCTGACGGCGTGCGGTGGCGGCGACAACAAGGCGGGTGGCGGCGGCAACACGAACTTCGTCACGGGCAGTGGCGGAATCTCCACCGTGGCCAAGGGCGAGCGCAAGGCCGCCCCGAAGCTCGACGGCGAGACCCTCGAAGGCAAGCAGCTCGACGTCGCCGACTACAAGGGCAAGGTCGTCGTGCTGAACATGTGGGGCTCGTGGTGCGGGCCCTGCCGTCTGGAGGCCCAGTACTTCGCGAGGGTGGCGAAGGAGACGAAGGACAAGGACGTCCAGTTCGTCGGGATCAACACGCGCGATGCCCAGAAGGGTCCCGCGCTGAGCTTCGAGAAGGACTACGGGGTCCCCTACCCGAGCCTTTTCGACCCGACCGGCAAGCTCATGCTCCGCTTCCCTAAGGGAACGCTGCGTCCGCAGGCCATTCCGTCGACCGTGGTGCTGGACCGGGACGGCAAGATCGCCGCCCGTTCCCTGGCCGCGCTCGACTCCGACAAGCTGCACAAGATGATCGACCCGCTGATCGCGGAGAAGTGATTCCGTGCACACCCTTGCCGCGCTCCCGGGCGAGAACTCGACCATCGTGGACGGGGCGCTGATCGTCGCCCTGCCCGTCGCCGTGCTCGCCGGGCTCGTCTCGTTCTTCTCGCCGTGCGTCCTGCCGCTCGTCCCCGGTTACCTCAGTTACGTCACCGGGGTCAGCGGCACGGACCTGGCGCAGGCCAGGCGAGGGCGGATGGTCGCGGGCGCCTCGCTCTTCGTGCTCGGCTTCACCGCCGTGTTCGTCTCCGGCGGCGCGCTCTTCGGCTTCTTCGGACAGACCCTCCAGGAGCACAGCGGAACGCTCTCCAAGATCCTCGGCGTGCTGATGATCCTGATGGGGATCTTCTTCATGGGCCTCATGCCGTGGATGACGCAGCGCGAGTTCCGTATCCACAAGCGGCCGGTGACCGGGCTGGTGGGCGCACCGCTGCTGGGCGCCCTCTTCGGGATCGGCTGGACCCCGTGCCTCGGCCCGACGCTCAGTTCGGTGAGCATCCTCGCGATGCAGCAGGGCACCGCCGGACGCGGGGCGATACTGACCGTCGCCTACTGCCTCGGCCTCGGCATCCCGTTCGTGCTCGCCGCCGTCGCCTTCCGCAAGGCGCTCGGCGCCTTCGGCTGGGTCAAGCGCCACTACGCATGGGTCATGCGGATCGGCGGCGTCATGATGATCGCGACAGGCCTGCTCCTGCTCACCGGCGTGTGGGACACGATGATGCAGCAATTGCAGGGCTGGTCCAACGGCTTCACTGTGGGGATCTGAGTTCCATGAGCGACACCAAGTCCAACCCGGCCTCGCAGCGCGGGCGCCGCGACGAGCGGGAGATCCGGGACGAACAGGACCGGGAGAACGCCCGCGAGCTCGGTGCGGCCGGCTCCCAGCTCTCCACCGCCCCGCGCGAGGAGGCCGTGGCCAATCTGCCGGCCATGGGCGTCATCGGCTGGGCCCGCTGGTTCTGGCGGCAGCTCACCTCGATGCGGGTCGCGCTGATCCTGCTCTTCCTGCTGTCGCTCGGCGCCATCCCCGGCTCGCTGATCCCGCAGAACAGCGTGGACGAAATGAAGGTGCGGACCTTCAAGGACGCCCACACCGTCGTCAGTCCGATCTACGAGAAACTCCAGTTCTTCGACGTCTACAGCTCGGTGTGGTTCTCCGCGATCTACATCCTGCTGTTCGTCTCGCTCATCGGTTGCATCGTGCCGCGCACCGGCCAGTTCGTCGGCCAGCTGCGCAGCCGCCCGCCGGGCGCTCCCAAGCGCCTGACCCGGCTGCCCGCGTACACCACCTGGCGCACCGAGGCCGAGCCCGAGCAGGTCCGCGAGGCCGCGCTCGCGATGATGCGCAGGCGCCGCTACCGCGCGCACACCGTGGGAGACGCGGTCGCCGCCGAGAAGGGCTATCTGCGCGAGGCCGGGAACCTGGTCTTCCACATCGCCCTGATCGTGATGCTGGTGGCCTTCGCCTTCGGGCAGCTCTTCAAGTCCGAGGGCGGCAAGCTGGTCGTCGAGGGCGACGGCTTCTCCAACACACAGACGCAGTACGACAACTTCAAGTCCGGTTCGCTTTTCGACCCGGACTCGCTCGCCCCGTTCAGCTTCAAGCTCGACAAGTTCATCGGTACGTACGAGCGCAGCGGCCCCCAGATCGGTACGCCCCGGACCTACGAGGCCCATGTGACGTACGAGGCGGGCGCCTACGGCAAGCCGCAGAAGACCGTCATCAAGGTCAACGAGCCCCTCGTCATCGACGGCACCAAGGTCTACCTCAACGCGCACGGCTACGCGCCCGTCGTCTCCGTCAAGGACGCGAGCGGCAAGGAGGTCTACCGGAACGCAGTGCCGCTGCTGCCCATCGACAACAACGTCACCTCGACCGGTGCGATCAAGGTGATGGACGGCTACCACGACAAGAACGGCAAGAAGACCCAGCTGGGCTTCCAGGCCTTCTTCGTGCCGACCTTCGCGGGCAACGGCAAGGGCACGATGTTCTCGCAGTTCCCCGCTGCCGACATGCCCGTCCTGGCCCTCAACGGCTACCACGGCAGCCTCGGCGTCGACTCCGGACTGCCGCAGAACGTGTACCAGCTGGACAAGTCCAAGATGAAGGCGTTCAAGGACAGCAAGGGCGACCCGCTCAAGCAGCGCCTGGCGGTCGGCGACACGATGAAGCTCCCCGACGGAGCCGGCTCGATCACCTTCGAGGGTGTCGAGGAGTGGGCCAGCTTCCAGATCTCCGAGCAGCCCGCCAGCGGCTGGGCGCTCACCGGAGCCATCGCCGCCATCGCCGGGCTCGCGGGCTCGCTGTTCATCCAGCGGCGCCGCATCTGGGTGCGGGCCGCGCCCGGTGCGGACGGCGTCACCGTCGTCGAAATGGCGGGTCTCGGCCGCAGCGAGTCCGCGAAGCTTCCCGAGGAGCTGGCCGATCTCGCGGTCACGCTCAACGACGTGGCGCCCACGGCGCCCGGCTCTGACACCGACCCCGGATCCGATGCCGGTTTTGTCGGAGAATCCCCCGTAGAACCTGCCGAAGGGGCTGAGAAGTGAATCTCGCCGCCGCAACCAACGAGAACCTGGCGCACACCAGCAATGTGCTGATCTATTCGTCGATGGCCGTCTACACCCTGGCCTTCTTCGCGCACATCGCGGAATGGGTGTTCGGCAGCCGCAGCAAGGTCGGCCGCACCGCCGCCGCGCTGACCGGGGCCGATGCCGGGGCCGGTGCCTCGGTGAAGGTGCAGGTCGCACAGAAGGGCGGCGGCACCGCCGTACTGGAGCGCCCGAAGATCGTCACGCGCTCCGCGGCCGGTTCCCGCGACGTCCCGGACGGGCCCGGCGCGGCCGGTGGCACGTTCAAGGGCGATCTGTACGGACGCATGGCGATCTCCATGACCGTGCTCGCCTTCCTCGTCCAGGCCGGCGGAGTGCTCGCGCGTGCGCTCTCCGTGCAGCGTGCCCCCTGGGGCAACATGTACGAGTTCTCCATCACCTTCTCCACGGTGGCGGTCGGCGCCTATCTGGTCCTGCTCGCGCTGAAGAAGAACGTCCGCTGGATGGGGCTGCTCCTGGTCACCACCGTCCTGCTGGACCTCGGCATCGCGACCACGGTGCTCTACACCTCCAGCGACCAGCTGGTGCCCGCACTGCACTCGTACTGGCTGTGGATCCACGTCTCCACCGCCATTATCTGCGGTGCCGTCTTCTACATCGGCGCGGTCGCCACGCTGCTCTACCTCTTCCGTGACAGCTATGAGAGCAAGCTCGCGGGCGGCGGGCAGCCCGGTTCGTTCGCCCAGTCCGTGCTCTCCCGGCTGCCCTCCGCCTCGACGCTCGACAAGTTCTCGTACCGCGTCAACGCCGCCGTCTTCCCGCTGTGGACGTTCACGATCATCGCGGGCGCCATCTGGGCGGGCGACGCCTGGGGCCGCTACTGGGGCTGGGACCCCAAGGAGGTCTGGTCCTTCATCACCTGGGTCGCGTACGCCTGCTACCTGCACGCCCGCGCCACCGCCGGCTGGAAGGGACGCAAGGCCGCCTACCTGGCACTGATCGCCTTCGGCTGCTGGCTCTTCAACTACTACGGCGTCAACATCTTCGTCACCGGCAAGCACTCCTACGCGGGCGTCTGACCGGCCCCGTGCCCGTACGGGTGCGGATCGGGCACCGCCGGGCCACGCTGGAACCATGACCGACGCGACCCCCGTCATCGAGCGTGGTACCAGCGAGACCCACGGTGACCAGCACATCCTGCGGTTCACGCTACGGCTGCCCCACCCCGTTCCCCGGGTGTGGGCAGCCGTAGCCAGTTCCGAGGGACTGCCCGGCTGGCTCGCCGCCGCCGACCCGTTCGAACCGCGCGTCGGCGGAGCGGTCACGCTGCGCTGGCTGAACACCGGCCGGGACGGGAACGCCACGGTCGCCTCCGGCACCGTCACCGCCTGGGACGTCGAGCGCGTCGCCGAATACACCCTCGAAGGACTCCACGGCCGTATCCGCTTCCACCTGGAGCCACCGCGCGGCGACCATGTGCTGCTGCGCTTCACCAACGAGTTCCGGGGCGACGACGCACTGCGGCTGGACTGCCTCGCCGGCTGGCACGACCACTTCCAGTACCTCGTGGACGCGCTCGACGGCTACCCCGCCGACTGGTCGAAGTGGACCCCGGTCCGGTGGGCGGGGCTGCGCGAGGAGTACGCCGCGCTGATGCGGTGACACGGCGTCACCGCATCACGGTGCCGAGGACGGCGGCAGGCACGTCGGGTCCGGCGGTGCGCCCTGCGGCCAGGCGATCGTCACGAACCGCTGACCGGCGTCCTCGGGCGCCAGCTCCACCACCGGCACCGCCTTGTTGTAAGGGTTGCCGTGGTTGTCCAGGCAGATCCAGCCGCTGGCCCCCGACACCCGCAGCGACCCCTTCACCCGTGGCCACTGCTCGCCCACGTCCGCGGGCTGCGGCAGCCGCTTGCCCTCCGGGGTCGCCTGCCGGATGCCGTGCACCGCCAGCGACATCGCGTCGTACGCGATGATGACCTGGCCGTCGGTCAGCTCCTGGTGACCGGTCGGACCGACCGGGCCCACGGGCTTCTTCCCGATCGTGGTCAGCAGGTCCAGCAGGCTCCGGTAGTCCGCCGGGGAGCCGCCCGTCGCCGCTCCGTCCTTCGCCGCCGCCCAGGCGTCCGGGTGCGCCAGCGAGGCGTAGCGGACCGTCACCTTGCGACGCAGCGCGCCCCGGTCGAGCTTCTTGTCGCTGCCGAGGTACGAGCCCTCGTCGCCGGTCAGGATCGTGAACGGGCGGCTCTGGCAGCCCCGGGCCCCGAGCGCGTTGATGAACTGCCGCAGCTGGGTGTGGCGTCCGGCGAAGAACACCGTCTCCGCGTCCGTGTCACAGATGAGGTGGGTGATCTGCTGGAACGTATTGGCCGTGGTGCCCTCGTCGTTCGGGTCCTCGCGCGAGGTGAACAGCTGCGGCTCGTACCGCGTGCCCTTCGTCAGCGAGGTGAACGCGGCCCGCAGCGTGTCCGTGTAGTGGTCGCCGGTACGGGTGTCCTGCACCAGCAGCGCCTTGTCCGCCTTCACCTTCCCGAAGTGCGCCAGCGCCCGTGCCTCGTCCCGGTTGGTCGGCGACACCCGCGCCAGACCGGGGAACGGATCGCCGGCCGGCCCGTTCGCGATGTCGTCGGCGGTGATCGTGGTCCCGACGACCGCGATGTGCGCGGAGGTCAGCTCCTTGATGGCCGAGGCGACCTCCGGACTGCTGGTGGCGACCCCGGACACGGCCCGCAGATGGTCCGGGGCCCCGGTCATCTTCTTCAGCCGGTCCACCGTCGGCCGCCACAGCAGGTTGTTCTTCCCCGTGTTGGCGAGCACCAGCCGGATCTTCGGCACCTGATCGTTCGACAGATGATTGGCCCGGTACTGCTCGGCGAACGCGCCCTGCAGCTCCCGCTGCATCTTCGTCTGCATGGCCTCGTCCGTCGACGTCAGCGGCAGCAGCAGGGCGACCGTCGCGTACCGGCCGGGCTTCAGGGTGTCGTTCTCCCGCGCGATGGCCGCGGCGACCTCGGTCAGCTTCGGCCGGCCGAAGTCGTAGGCGCCGCCGGAGACCCCCACGCACTCGTCGCTGCCCTGCGGCCGCTCCACCCCCGGAGCGCACGAGCGGTCCTCGGGAGCGGTGAGCCGGCCGATGCCGTACCAGCCGGACGTGATGACCAGGGCGCCCACCACCACGCTGGTGACGACCTTCTGCCTCGCCGTGTACCAGACGCGATAACGCAGTGGATTAGGCACGCGAACCACCGTCCCCCCGCCGCTGCCCGCTTCCGCCCGTGGCCGGTCCGTCCGTGCCCGACGCCCCCGGCGGCATGGAGAGCTGCCGCCAGGCCCCGACGTCCCGAGGCCAGTGCGTCGCCGCGTCCCACAGCACGCTGTTGCCCGTCGGATGCCTGCCGGACAGCTGTCGCAGTTCGTGCGCCATCTTGTCGATCACCTCTTCGTCCGGCAGAGCCAGCGGATCGGACAGCAGCCATACGGCGTGCAGCAGCCGGCGCAGCTGCAGCTGGAGCTCCACGGCCCGCTCGCCGAGCCCCGCGAGCCCCGTCTCCCCGTCCGGCAGCGAACCGGACGCCTCCCGGCCGAGCGCGACCGCCCGCCGGGGATCGGGACCGGCGTAACCGGGGGGACGCGGATACGGGGCCGAGGCGATGAACCGCAGCGAGCCGAGCCACGCCGTCACGTCCGGCTCGGTGAACCGCTCCCGCAGATGCGTCACGCAGTCCCTCGTCCTGCCCAGCACCAGCTCCTGGTGCAGCCGGTGCGGGACGCTCGGAAAGCGGCCCCCGGGCGAGTACGCCGTGCGCAGCGTCTCGTGCACCGCGCGCCACACCGCGTAGTACGGATGGTCGTCGTCATGGAAACGCAGCCGGTGCAGCAGCAGCGCGCGCAGCAGCGGATCGGCGACGAAGTGGTCCGGCCCGACCTGCCAGTCCTGCGCCCGCAGCGCGTCGCGCACCTGCAACGCCACGTCGCCGTCCGGCGACCGGCCGCGCAGCCGGGCCGTGGCCAGCAGCCGCGCCGACTCCTCGCCGTGCGCGGCGGCCAGCACACTCAGTACGTCGAGCTGCTGTCCCGGCAGCAGCCGCGCCAGCAACTCGTCCGCCACCCGCACCGGCGCGCGGTCCTCGCGCAGCTCCACCGTCCGGTCCAGCAGCGTCCCCGGCACCAGCGGGCCCGGTCGTGGCGTACCCGCGCGGGACGGCCCCGGCGCCAACGCCTCGCCCGCCGCCTGGGCCAGCAGCGCCACACCCAGCGGGCGCCCACCCGTCAGCCGGTGCACCCCGCGGGCCAGGCCGGCCGGGGCGCGGCCCACCGGATCGTGCCGGTCGAACGCCGCCTGCACATGGGCCGGGCCCAGCGCGGTGAGCTCCACGGCCAGGATCCCGGACGTCACCTCCGTGCCGCGGACCCAGTGCGAACCGTGCGCCACCTCGGGCAGCCGCCGGCGCACCGCATGGCTCAGCCCCTCGTGACCACGGGCGCGCGACGAGGCGAACACGGCGATCCGGTCCCGCACCCCGGCGGCCCGCTGCCGCAGCACCGGCTCGACCAGCTGTCGGCCCAGCCGCGTGTGCGCGTTGTCCAGCAGCAGTACCGGGCGGCCCCGGCGGGCACCGCGCGCCAGGCCCCCGTACGCCCGTACCAGGTCCGCGACCAGCGCGAGCACCAGATGGTCCTCGGCACGGCGGCGCAGATCGCCACCGCGCTCGAAATCGACCGCCAGCTGCCGCAGCCCGATCCGTCCGTTGCCACCGGCGTGCGGATAGCTCCCGTACCAGTCCGCCGAACGCCGCTGGAACCGGCTGAACGACTCCTCCAGCACCGTCTCGATCGTGGCCTCGGCGACCATCCCGGCCAGCGGCACGACGGAGTCGAAGGCGCTCGCCGCCAGCTTCGTCAGCACCTTGGTGACCCAGCCCGTCGCCGCGTCCCCCCGTGTGTCGACGGTCGCCAGCACCGGGCCCAGTGACTGCAGGTCCCGCTGCGCCCGCGTCTCGTCCTCCCGCGTCCAGGAGATCGAGGCGACCGCCACCAGGCCGAGGCTCAGCCGGGGAAACTGCACCGGCCGTGCGGCACGCACCTTCGCGGTCAGCTGGGTGGCGAGTTCCGGCAGCGCCGCGGTGACCGGGGTCCAGCCGGGCCCCGGGTCCGCGGGCGGTACGACCGCCTCGCAGTCGACCAGGGCGACCGGGGTGATCTCCCGGTACAGATGGCGCAGTTGCTTGAGCACGGCCGTCTTGCCCATGCCGCGGCCCCCGGTCAGCACGGCGACCGGCGGATCGTCGCGGTGCTCGTAGGGGACCCCGGCGGAGCCGTGGGGAGTGAGACCGGTCAGACGCGCCGCAAGTCCGTCGTTGCCGAAGATCGCCTCGCGCCCGTACAGCTCTCTCTCCACAGCACCCCCAGCGCCGAGGCCCGATCCGATCTGTCACATCGTCAACACCAGCATATCGGGAGGGTGTTGGAGCAAGGAGAAGATTTTCGAACGATCGGTGTCAAGAGGACGGTCCGAGCCGGCGGGGTCGTCGCCGGGTCGGCCCGACGCGGGGGGCGGGGCCGGTGCGATGCCGGTCCGAGGACGCGAACGACGACGGCCACCGCGTGTCGGGCGACAGGCGGTGGCCGTGCGTGGCGTGCGGTGGGAGGACCCTTCCGGTCACAAGGCGGGCGGCGCCGACTCCTCCGGTCCCGACTCGCGCTCGCGGCGCTTGAGCTCCTCCTCGCGGCGGCGCAGATCAGCCTCCCAGTCCTTGAGGAGCGACTCGTCCTTCTTGTTCTCTTCCTTCAGCGCCTTCAGGAACTCCGGATTGTCGTCCGGTGCCACCCACTGCGAGCGGTGGCTGCGGTGCCATTCGGACGGCGTACGGCCCCCCGCGGGCACCGCGCGCATCTTGCCGGCGGCCAGCCAGACGATCGGACCCACGATCCAGAACAGCAGGATGATGAAGACCCAGGCGATCTTCGGCAGGTGCTTGGCCTCGTCCTCCGGGGTGTTCAGGCAGTCGATGAACGCGTAGATCGTCAGCGCCAGCGGCAGGAGATAGATCAGGGCCCGGAACATGTTGGAAAGGTCCCCCTGAGGAGAGTTGGCGGGGCTTGTCCCGCCCCGGTGACGGGGCCAGAGTAGCCGGTGCCGCCGACACCCCATGGCGAGCGGACAAAACCGGCGGTGAGCAGGTCCGGACAGGGGGCCGGCCCGCGGGCCGCGCGCAGGTGAACATCCGGGCGTGTACGCCCTGCGCGGCCGACGGGAGGTGGGGTACCCCAGGTGATCGGCAGCGGTGATGACAAACTGGACGGCATGGCTTACGACGATCTTCGTTCCCTCCTCCGGGCCCTGGAGCGCGAGGGCGAGCTCAAGCGCATCAAGGCCGAGGTCGACCCGTATCTGGAGGTCGGCGAGATCGTCGACCGGGTGAACAAGGCGGGCGGGCCCGCGCTGCTCTTCGAGAACGTCAAGGGGTCCTCGATGCCCCTGGCCATGAATGTGTTCGGGACCGACAAGCGGCTGCTCAAGGCGCTCGGGCTGAAGTCCTACTCCGACATCAGCGACAAGATCGGCGGGCTGCTCAAGCCGGAGCTGCCGCACGGCTTCGTCGGGGTGCGGGAGGCCTTCGGCAAGCTCGGCTCGATGGTGCATGTGCCGCCCAAGAAGGTGAAGCCCGAGAGCGCGCCCGTGCAGGAGGTCGTGCTCACCGGCGACGACGTGGACCTGGACCGGCTGCCCGCGCTCTTCACCTGGCCCGAGGACGGCGGCTCCTTCTTCAACCTGGGGCTCACGCACACCAAGCACCCGGAGACCGGCGTACGGAACCTGGGGCTGTACCGGCTCCAGCGTCACGACCGGCGCACCATCGGGATGCACTGGCAGATCCACAAGGACAGCCGCAACCACTACCAGGTCGCCGCGAAGCGCGGGGAGCGGCTGCCGGTCGCCATCGCGTTCGGGGCGCCGCCCGCGGTGACGTACGCGTCCACCGCGCCGCTGCCCGGGGACATCGACGAGTACCTCTTCGCCGGGTTCATCCAGGGCAAGCGGATCGAGATGGTCGACTGCAAGACCGTGCCGTTGCAGGTCCCGGCACAGGCGGAGGTCGTCATCGAGGGGTGGCTGGAGCCCGGGAAGATGCTTCCCGAGGGGCCCTTCGGGGACCACACCGGCTTCTACACGCCGCAGGAACCGTTCCCCGCGCTGACCATCGACTGCGTGACCATGCGCAAGCGCCCGCTGCTGCAGTCGATCGTGGTGGGCCGGCCGCCGACCGAGGACGGGCCGCTGGGACGCGCCACCGAGCGATTCTTCCTGCCGCTCCTCAAGGTCATCGTGCCGGACATCGTGGACTACCACCTGCCGGAGGCGGGCGGCTTCCACAACTGCGCGATCGTTTCGATCGACAAGAAGTACCCGAAGCACGCCCAGAAGGTGATGAGTGCCGTCTGGGGCGCGCACATGATGTCGCTGACCAAGCTGATCGTGGTCGTGGACTCCGACTGCGACGTCCACGATCTGCACGAGGTGGCGTGGCGGGCGCTCGGCAACACGGACTACGCGCGGGACCTGACCGTCACCGAGGGGCCCGTCGATCATCTCGATCACGCCTCCTACCAGCAGTTCTGGGGTGGCAAGGCGGGTATCGACGCGACGAAGAAGTGGCCCGAGGAGGGCTACACCCGGGACGGGGGCTGGCCGGACATGGTCGAGTCCGACCCCGAGACGGCGGCGAAGGTCGACCGCCGGTGGAAGGAATACGGACTGTGAGCGCCGCCGAAGCAGCACTGGGCTCAGGGCCCGTACATCCGAACAGCAAGGTCAAGGCGTTTCTGCGGCTCGTGATGATCGAGCACTCGGTCTTCGCGCTGCCCTTCGCGTACATTGCCGCGCTGACCGCGATGTTCCAGGCGGACCGGTCCATCCACTGGGTCACGCTGCTGCTCGTCACCATCGCGATGGTGGGGCTGCGGACGTTCGCGATGGCCTGCAACCGGATCATCGACCGGGAGATCGACGCCCGCAACCCGCGCACCGCGAGCCGGGAGCTGGTCACCGGCGCGGTCTCCGTGAAGTCGGCGTGGACGGGGGCGCTCGTCGCCGTCGTGGTCTTCCTCGGGGCGGCGGCCCTGCTGAACCCGCTCTGTCTGGCGCTCGCGCCGGTCGCGGTGGTGCCGATGGTGGTCTATCCGTACGGGAAGCGGTTCACCCACTACCCGCACGCCATCCTGGGGATCGCGCAGGCCATAGGGCCGATCGGTGCCTGGCTGGCGGTGACCGGCAGCTGGTCCTGGGACGCGGTGATCCTCGGTCTCGCGGTCGGGATCTGGATCGGTGGCTTCGACCTGATCTTCGGCTGCCAGGACGTCCAGGCGGACCGGGCGCACGGGGTGCTCTCGGTGCCGGCCCGGTTCGGGATTCCGGCCGCGCTGTGGGGGGCGCGGGTCTGCCATGTGGTGACGACCGGGCTGCTCGTCTGGTTCGGGCTGGCCACTCGGGCGGGGCTGTTCTACTGGATCGGCATGGCGATCGTCGCCGTCGCCTTCGTGTACGAGCACCGGGTCGTTCGTCCGCACGATCTGTCCCGGCTGAACCGCGCGTTCTTCTCGGTCAACGGGTTCATCGGCATAGCACTGTTCGCGTGTGCCGTGCTGGATCTGCTGGTGCGGGGCCTGACCGTCTGAGCCTGCCCGGGGCCGTGTCCGGCGGATCAAGGACCTCGCCCGCGACGGACGGCTGCCCCGGGCGCGGGCGAGGCGGGTCGAGGAGGCATGTCACCTGCTGGGGTCAAGGACCGCCGCGTTACGGGTCCGTCCCAGTGGGCTGCGGGCGTTGACGGGTGCGGAACGGTGGCGGGAACCGCCGTCCTGGCCGGCCGGCGGCGCGGTACGGCGCGCCGTGTCCGGCCCCTGTTCCCCTTCGCGGACGGCGGCAGGGAGCGGGTGCGGCGGGGGCGGGCGCGGGCGGGGCATGCCCGGTGGTGATGCGCGTTGTGCCTGGCTGTGCGTGTAACAGGGGTGTATTAGCGGGTGGTTGGGCGGAACTGGTCGCCGGGCCGGGCGGCTCTTGGTGATCAGACATGCTCGCTCGTACCGACCGTGCCGAGCGGCCGACACCCCCCACTGACACTGAGGAAGAATCGATGCGCGTACAGAAGCTCACCTTCGCCGCCCTGGCCGTTGTCGCGGGTCTCTCGCTCACGGCCTGCCAGAACGGCGAGGACGACATGGGACAGACCGCCCCGTCGTCCCCGTCGTCCGCGTCGTCCGCGTCGTCCGCGAGCGGCGGTTCGGGCTCGGGCGGTTCGGACCAGGACGGCGGGAAGGACTCTGCCGGAAAGGGGTCCGGTGGGCAGGGCACGGCCGCCGGGACCGGCTCCAACCAGAACGGCAAGGTCGGCAAGTGCCGCACCGACGAGCTGGAGATCACGGCGTCGGACAGCACCGTCGACGGTGATTCCGATGGGACCGTCGCGGTGGAGCTGAAGAACGGCGGCGGCCGGGACTGCGTGCTCTCCGGGTACGCGGGCGTCGACCTGAAGACCAGCGCGGGGTCGCTGTCCGCCGAGCGCACCGGTGAGAAGGCCACCCCGATGACCCTCAAGGACGGGAAGTCGGTGTACTTCGGCATCAACTACCCGATCAACACGTCGGGCGGCTCCGGCGTCCGCATCACGGGGCTGGTCGTGACCCCGCCGGACGAGACGAAGTCGGTCACCCTCGACTGGCCGGGCGCCGCCACGCTGCCGGTCACGGACGGCTCCGGCTCCCCGGTGAAGGTCGGCCCGATGGGGAGCGCCGGTCAGGGCGAGGGCTGACCCGGACACCACGGGATCCGTCCGCGCCCTACGGTATGAGCGGCCGGGCGGGCGGCACCGTGCTCCGGCCGCGCGCGGGGCGGCGGAAGACGAAAGCCGCCCCCACGCCCGCCGCCAGTCCGAACAGGTGGCCCTGCCAGCTGACCGAGGTGTTGGCGGGGGAGAGCCCCAGCAGGATCGACGAGCCCCATATCGCGCCGATCACCAGGCCGACGCCGATGTCGAGCGGTCTGCGGTCCACGAAGCCGCGTATGAGCAGGTAGCCGAAGAGGCCGAAGACCAGGCCGGACGCGCCCGCCGTGTTGGAGTGGTCCGGCGCGACCAGCCAGACGCCGAGGCCGTCGACTACGATGATCAGCGCGGCCACGGCCGCGAAGCGGCGGATGCCGCCCAGCGCGGCCAGGAAGCCGAAGACCAGCAGCGGCACGCTGTTGGACGCGACATGGCCGAAGCCGAAGTGGATGAAGGACGCGGGCACGACGTCCAGCAGTTCACCGGGCCGGCGCGGCTCGATCCCGTACGCGTCCAGGGAGTGGCCGGTCGCCACGTCGACGACTTCGAGGATCCAGAGGAACGCCACCCAGCCCACCATCAGCTTGGCCGCGGCCTTCGCGCGCTCGCCCGTGCTCCACGCCGATGCGAATCGATCCGACGATGCGGCCACCGCTGCCCCCTGTCGTTCCGTGTCGCTCCTGTTTCCTCCCTCAAAACGCCTGAGGCCCCTTACTCGGTTCCGGTTCCGCGCAGCCGGATAGGCTCGGGTGCGTGGATTCCGGGAGTTCAGTGAGTCAGCAGCAGCGGCAGCCTTGGATCGTCGGGGTTTCCGGCGCTTCGGGCACCCCATTCGCCGCCGCCGTGCTGCGCGGTCTGCTGGCCGCGGGGGAGAGCGTGGACCTGGTGGTGAGCCGGGCGTCGCGGCTGACGCTGCTGGACGAGACCGGGATCGCGTTCCGCGACGCGCACTGGCGGGAGGACCTGCGCGGCTGGCTGGCGCGCGGGGCGGACGGAAAGCCGCACACCTTCGACGTGGACGTCGAGGGCGTACGGCACTGGGCGGCCGGTGACCTCGCGGCGGGTCCGTCCTCGGGGTCGTACCCGGCGAAGGGGATGCTGATCGTGCCCGCTTCGACGGCGTGCGTGGCCGGGGTGGCGCTCGGGCTCTCGAAGGATCTGCTCCAGCGGGCCGCGAGCGTGACGCTCAAGGAGCGGCGGAAGCTCGTCGTCGCGGTGCGGGAGACCCCGCTGAACGGGCAGACGCTGAAGCATCTGGTGAGCCTGGACGAGGCGGGCGCCGTGGTGCTGCCCGCCTCTCCGGCGTTCTACGCGGGGGCGACGCACATCCAGGATCTGGTGGACTTCGTCGCGGGGCGGGTGCTGGACGCGGCGGGGGTTCCGCACGACCTGTACCGCCGGTGGGCGGGAGAGCTCGGTGGCGGCTCTCGTGGCTCCGGGGGCTGAGTCTGTGGTCAGCGCTTCTTCGTGGCGCGGGGGTTGCGGGTCCTGTCGACCCGGTGCGCGGCGGCGGGCTGGTGGGCACGCGAGCGGTTGGCCAGGTCCTGCAGCTCGCGCATTCGGGCGTAGGCCATCTCGATCGTGTACACGGTGTTCTCACTCCTGAAGATTCGAAAGCATTTTTTTGGATGTCCGGGAAGATTTGCAGGCTCGGAAGCCCGCATGCCTTAGATTCTACACGTAGACTCGCGATACTGCTGAACAATGGAAGGTTTCAGTCATATGGACGCGGTGGACAGGCAGCTCATCCAGGCCCTCAGGGAGAACGGCAGGGCCTCGTACGCCGAGCTGGGGCGGCTCGTCGGGCTCTCCGGGCCCAGCGTCACCGACCGCATCAACCGGCTGGAAACCGCCGGTGTCATCACCGGCTACCGCGCCACCGTCGACGCCGCGTCCCTGGGGCTCGGTGTCACGGCCCTGATCGGCATCTCGCTCTCCGACGCGGCCGATCACGAGGACGTGGCGCGCAGGCTGAAGGACCTCGCGGAGATCGAGGACGCCTGGTTCATCGCGGGCGACGACTCGTACATGCTCAAGGTGCGGGTCGGTGACGTGGACGGACTGGAGAAGACGATCCGCCGGCTCAGCGGCACGAGGGGCGTCTCGCGCACGCGTACCACGATCGTGCTCTCCACCAAGTGGGAGAACCGGGTCGGGGAACTTCCCGAAGAGGCGTAGGCGTAACGTGGTGGGGCCCCCGGGGGACCGGGGGTTTCGCCCGGTATCACCTGTCACCGGGATACGCACAGCACGTCGACGACTGGGAGGCAGCCGCATGGACGTTGGGCTCAAGCGCGAGCTGGAGGAGAAGGTCCGCGCGGGAGAGCGGCTGACCCGTGAGGACGGCATCGCCCTCTACGAGTCGGACGACCTGGCCTGGCTCGGCGGTCTCGCCCATGAGGTGCGCACCCGCAAGAACGGCGACGTCGTGCACTTCAACGTCAACCGCCACCTCAACATGACCAATGTGTGCACCGCGTCGTGCGCGTACTGCTCGTTCCAGCGCAAGCCGGGCGAGAAGGACGCGTACACCATGCGCATCGAGGAGGCGGTCCGGCTCGCGAAGGCGATGGAGGGCGAGAACCTCACCGAGCTGCACATCGTCAACGGGCTGCACCCCACCCTGCCGTGGCGTTACTACCCGCGCTCGCTCAGCGCGCTGAAGGAGGCCCTGCCGCAGGTCTCCCTCAAGGCGTTCACCGCCACCGAGATCCACCACTTCGAGACCATCTCCGGGCTGTCGGCCTCCGAGATCCTCGACGAGCTGATCGAAGCCGGTCTGGAGTCGCTGACCGGTGGCGGCGCGGAGATCTTCGACTGGGAGGTCCGTCAGCACATCGTGGACCACGACACCCACTGGGAGGACTGGTCGCGCATCCACCGCCTGGCGCACGAGAAGGGGCTCAAGACCCCGGCGACGATGCTGTACGGGCACATCGAGGAGCCCCGGCACCGTGTCGACCACGTGCTGCGGCTGCGTGAGCTGCAGGACGAGACCGGTGGCTTCCAGGTCTTCATCCCGCTGCGCTATCAGCACGACTTCGTGGACATGAAGGACGGCAAGGTCCGCAACAAGCTCCAGGCGCGCACGACGATGGCGACCGGCGCCGAGGCGCTGAAGACCTTCGCCGTCTCGCGGCTCCTGTTCGACAACGTCCCGCACGTCAAGGTCTTCTGGGTGATGCACGGTGTGCAGACCGCCCAGCTCGCGCTGCAGCACGGCGCGGACGACATGGACGGCTCGGTCGTCGAGTACAAGATCACGCACGACGCGGACAACTACGGCACGCCGAACAAGCTCGGCCGTGAGGATCTGCTCGACCTGATCCGCGACGCGGGCTTCCGGCCCGTCGAGCGCAACACCCGGTACGAGATCATCCGCGAGTACCCGGGCCCGGACGCCGAGCGGCGCGAGTCACCGCAGCCGATGCGCGTCTGACCCGCACGCCGTCAGCGTCACCCCGCATGAAAGCCCCGGCCGCCGGCCGGGGCTTTCTCGTGTATCGGACAGGGCTTGAGCCCCGAGTTCGGTAATAGGTAATCTGCATCTATGACACTTACTTTTGAGTTGGATCCCATGTTCGACCGCACCCTGCGGGACGGCATCGCCGAGCTGTGGACCGATGTCTCCAACGCGGGCGGGGCGGTCGGCTTCGTGCCGCCCGTCACGACCGACGACGTCCGGCCCGAGTTGGTCAAGCACCTCGTCGCCATGGCCGAGGGGCGCACCCGGCTGCTGGTCGGGCACGACGAGGAGGGCGCCGTGGCCGCCACGGCCTTCCTGGCCTTCAACACCCACCGGCTGATGGCGCACTGGATCTGGCTCTACACGGTGATGGTCCACCCCCGACACCAGGGCAAGGGGTACGGGCGCGATCTGATGGACGCCGCGGCCCGTGCCGCCCGGGGCATCGAAGGGGTGGAGGCCATCCGGCTCACCTGCCGGGGTGGCACCGGTGTCGACCGGTTCTACGCGTCGTGCGGATACAAGGAGGTCGGGCGGGTACCCGACGCGATCCGGGTGACCGACGGGGACGACCGCGACGACATCATCATGCTGCTGCCGCTCGGCTGAGCGCTGCCGGCCCGCCCTCGCGGACCGGGCCCGCGGGGCTCGCCGGAATCCCTTTGACGCAGCCCTCCGAAGTGATCGATTCCGGGGCATGCTTCACTGGTCGGGCAGGATCGCAGGACTGTCGTACGTAGAGAGAGAGGCCAACTGTGTCCGCTGCCAGGCCGAGCGCGACAATTCGGTACACCGCGATGCGCCTCAGCATCTTCGTCGGCTGCTTCTTCGTCGCAGCCGTGGCCGTTCACTTCGGCCTCCTGCCCTCCGGGGTGAGCGGTTCCAACTTCATCTGGGTGATTCTGCTCGCCCTGGTCCTGTCCGCGCCGCTCAGCTACGTGCTGCTGCGCAAGCAGCGTGACGAGATGTCCGAGCAGATCGTGTCCACGGTCGACCGCACCAAGGCGAGGCTCGAAGCGAACCGGACCCGCGAGGACCACGTCACCCCGTGACGAACGGGTGAGGGTGGCGTAAGAGCCGCGTAAGTTTCCTCACACTCAGCACTTTCCGTACCGAACCCCGGTGCCGGAGCAGCCGCTCCTGTACTGGGGTTTTGTCGTTCCCGACGGGGGTTCGCCGTTTCCGCGGGCGTGTCGGGCGCTCCGGCGTGCGCGGTCCTGCCCAAAGAAGACCTTTGAGGTTCTCAAAGTTCAAGTGTTAACGTGTTCGGCATGGAGACAACTGTGCGCCCCCGGCCCGGCGCGAGCGTCGCGCTCGTGGGGCGCCTGCATGTCGACCTCTGCCGCTGTATGTCCGCGGTCTGTTGCCGCAACGTCTGAACCGGCACCATGCAGCGGCGCCGCCCCTGACGCGGGCGCCGCACCCCCGTCCCTCCGCACAACGTCCCCGTGCGCCCCGATGCGTCACATCAGGAGTGTGTCCGTGTCCGCGAATCCCGCGTCCACCGCCGCGACCGACAGCCCGTCCGGCTCCGGTTTCCGCATACCCAAGGTCCCGTTCTGGGCCCAGATCGTCGCCGGTCTCGTCCTCGGTGTCGTCCTCGGGTGGCTCGCCCGTACGTACGACATCAACTGGCTCTACACCACACTCGACAAGGTCGGCCACATCTTCGTCCAGCTGCTGAAGCTGGCCGTCGCACCGCTCGTCTTCTTCGCGATCCTGGTGTCGATCACCAACCTGCGCAAGGTCAACAACGCCGCCCGGCTGGCCACCCGCACCCTGCTCTGGTTCATGATCACCTCGCTGATCGCGGTCGCCATCGGCCTCGCGATCGGTCTGATCACCAACCCGGGTTCCGGCACCGGCCTCACGCCGAAGGACGGCAAGCTGCCGGAGCACGCGGGCTCCTGGCTGGACTTCCTCACCGGCATCGTCCCGGACAACGTGATCACCCCGTTCACCGAGCTGAACGTGCTCCAGATCGTCTTCATGGCCGCCGTCGCCGGTATCGCCGCGCTGCAGCTCGGCGAGAAGGCCCAGCCGATCCTCACCCTCAGCGAGTCCGTCCTGGAGCTCCTCCAGAAGGCCCTGTGGTGGGTCATCCGCCTCGCCCCCATCGGCACCATCGGCCTCATCGGCTACGCGATCGCCGACTACGGCTGGGACCTGATCGGCAAGTACGCGACGTTCACCGCCGACATCTACATCGGCTGCGCCCTGGTGCTGTTCGGTGTGTACCCGCTCCTGCTCGCCACCGTCGCCAAGCTCAGCCCGCTGCAGTTCTTCAAGGGCGCCTGGCCGGCGATCCAGCTGGCCTTCGTCTCCCGCTCCTCGGTCGGCACGATGCCGGTCACCCAGAAGGTCACCGAGCGCCTCGGCGTGCCCAAGGAGTACGCCTCCTTCTCGGTCCCGTTCGGCGCCACCACCAAGATGGACGGCTGCGCCGCGATCTACCCGGCGCTGGCGGCGATCTTCATCGCGCAGATCTTCGACGTCCAGCTGAGTGTCGGCGACTACGTCCTGATCGCGTTCGTCTCGGTGATCGGTTCCGCCGCCACCGCCGGTCTCACCGGCGCGACGGTCATGCTGACCCTCACGCTGTCGACGCTGGGCCTCCCGCTGGAGGGCGTCGGTCTGCTCATGGCCATCGACCCGATCCTGGACATGATGCGTACGGCCACCAACGTGGCGGGCCAGGCGCTGATCCCGGTGATCGTCTCGGCCCGCGAGAAGATCCTCGACCACGACGCCTACAACTCGGCCTCCTCGTCCCCCGTCGACGACGAGGTGCTCGACGCCGAGCCGGAGCGCGTGCCGGTCGCCGCGTAACGACCGTCGCTCGCGCCGAGCGCCCCCGGTCCGTCGACGGACGGACCTGGGGCGCTCGGCGTTGCGCGGGCTCCGGCCGACACCTCAGGGAGCGGTGCCCGAGGCGACGAAGAGGGGGAGGGCGAGGAACAGCCGTCCTGTCCGGGTCTCGGCCTGGAAGCGATCCGGGTCCTGGTCGCCGCCGCGAACCCCGCCGAGCGTCGGGCGGTGCTCGTCGGTGAGGCGGCGCGGCTGCGGACCCGTATCGCTGCCGCGCAGGCCTCGCTGGACCTGGTCGAGTGCGCGCTGGGCTGCGAGCACGACGACTTCACCCGGTGCCCGCACTACCGCGCGCACGTGGCACTGGGGCTCTGAGCAGGCGCCTGAGGCGCCCCCTGCGCGACAAGGACGCCGCCGTCCCGTCGGTCAGCGTGGAGCGTAGGCGCGCAGGAAGATGCGTACGCCGCCGGTCACCAACTGGTCGATCTCGGCGTCGTCAAGCCGCACGGCCCCGTACCAGGAACGGTGGTTGACGCGACCGGTGACCAGCAGGCCCAAGAGCTCGGCGGCCTCGTCCGGGTCGGGGATGTCGAGGAGGCCCTGTTCGCCGAGTGTGGCCAGGCGGGCGGCCAGGGCGCGCTGGACGGGGCGGTCCTCGGGTGACGGCCGAAGCAGCGCCGGGAAGTGGGACGCCTCCGCGATCATCAGCCGCAGGACGGCGGCGCGTTCGGCGGAGCGGGCGATCTCGGTCGCGAATGCGCGGCCGAAGTCGGTGAGCGCGGTCTCCAGATCCGCCTTCCGCGTGACGGGCCCCAGGGTCCGGTCCAGCAGTTCCTGGAAGGACGCGGCCTGCGTGGCTTGGGTCTCCTCCACGGCGGACAGGAACAGCCGCGCCTTGTCGCCGTAGTAGTCGTAGATGGTGCGTTTGGATACGCCCGCGCTCTGCGCGATGGCGTCGACGCTTGCGCGCGCGTAGCCCTCGCGTACGAAGATCTCGAGTGCCGCTCGCACGATGGCGGCACGCTTGGCGGGCGACCCCTGACGGAGGGTCGAGGTGTCGGGCACGGACGGCTTCCTTCCCCCGCGGCTATTACTACACCGTACAGTATAGGCGAACTACACTGCACGGTGTAGTGTCGCGATTATGACGAACACGACGACCGGCGCGCCGGCTACCGACCGCCTCGATCCCGCCGTACTGAAGCTCGGAGCGGTCATCGTGACCGGATCCATCACCGCGATGCTGGACATGACGATGGTCACGGTCGCCCTCGCCGACCTCACACGTACGTTCGGTGCGTCAGTGACCACGGTCCAGTGGGTCAGCACCGCCTACCTGCTGGCCATCGCCACGGTCATCCCGGCAACCGGCCGGTTCGCCGAACGTTTCGGCACCCGAGCCATGTGGATGTTCTCGCTCAGCGCCTTCCTCGCCGGTTCGGTTCTGTGCGGGGCCGCCTGGTCGATGGCAAGCCTGATCGCGTTCCGGGCCCTCCAAGGCATCGGCGGCGGCATGATCGTGCCGCTGAGCATGATGATCCTGACCCAGGCGGCTCCGCCCGAGCAACGCGGACGCGTCATGGGCATCGTGGCCGTGCCTGGACAGATCGCCCCCATTGCGGGACCGATGATCGGCGGTCTGCTCGTCGGCGCCGTCGGCTGGCGCTGGATCTTCTACGTGAACGTGCCGGTCTGCCTGGCCGCGCTCCTGCTGGCCCGGCGTGGCGTCCCTGCCGGCACGTCACGCCGGCAGAGCGGAGGCCGGCTGGACACGATCGGCCTGGCGCTGCTCTCCCCCGCCCTTGCCGTGATCGTCTATGGGGTGTCCGCGCATACGGCACGGCTGCCACTGCTGGTCACGGGGGCGGCTCTGCTCATCGCGTTCACCGTCCACGCGCTGCGCACGCGCACCATCGCCCCGCTGCTGGATCTACGGCTGTTCACCCACCGGCCGTTCGCCGCCGCGTCAGCGCTGAACTTTCTCTCCCGGTTGTCGATCTTCGGCGCGATGATCCTGATGCCGCTGTACTACCAGCAGGTCCGCGGCCACAGCGCACTGACCGCCGGCCTGCTCCTCGCACCGCAGAGCCTCGGCACGATGCTGGCCCTCCCCTACGTCGGAAAGCTCACCGACCGGATCGGCGCGCGCCCCGTTGTCCTCACCGGAATCGCCATCACCGCACTGGGCACGCTCGCGTACACCCAGGTGGACGCGCACACCAGCGACCTGGTTCTCGGTGTGTCCCTGCTGATTTTCGGAATCGGGGTGGCGGCCGTCGCCGTGCCGGTGTCGGCCGCCGCGTACGACGGACTGCCGCCCACCGCCATCCCAGGCGCGACGAGCGCCATCACCACGGTGCAGACCGTCGGCGCGTCGGTCGGCGCAGCCGTGCTCGCCGCGATCCTGCAGAGCCGGGAAGCCCACCACTTCAACACGCCGGCGCGCGCCTTCGCGGACACGTTCTGGTGGGTCCTGGCCATCACTCTGCTGACGCTGATCCCGGCCCTGCTCATCCCCCTGCGACGCAACGCGGAGCCGCGCTGACCTCCACGCCCGTCAGAGCGGCCCCACTCCCGCCGGAGTGACGGCTCGTCGGCCTGGACGGCGCCGAAGGTGACGGCGAGCCACAGCATGCCGGCCGCGGTGACGCGCCTCGTCCGGGCCGGATCAGTGCTGGAACAGGACCTCGGGGTTGTCCGGTGTCGGGCCGTCCAGGAGCGGCTGGGGCGTGCCCCGCAGATGCAGATCGAAGAAAGCCGCGACATAGCCCCGGGTGATCCGCATCGAGCGTTCGCCGGGGAGCGGTGTCTCGGGGTCGACGATGCCCAGCTGGTCTCCCAGTACGGGGACATCGGTGAAGGTGAAGTGACCGGAGCCGGTGACGGTCAGCCAGCGCTTCCAGCCGTCCAGCCGCGCCCAGCCCTCGTCCCAGCTCTCGTCCTCACCGCCGGGACGGTGGTAGGAGGCGGTGCCGAGCATCAGGAACGGTCTGCCGTCGAGTCCGCCGGCGGGGACCGGGTCGAAGAAGGTGCCGTCCATGTCGACCCCGGCGCGCACGCGGTGGTCGGTGGCCATCGTCGACGCGGTGGCGTTGCCGCCGATGGAATGGCCGGCCATGCCGATCCGGTCCGGGTCGATCATGCGGGCGTGACGCCAGGCCGGGTGACGGCCGGTCAGCCGGTCCAGTACGAAGGAGAGGTCCTTGGCCCGCCCCGTGGCCACGGCTGCGATCCCCGTCGTCTCGGTCTGTTCGCAGGCGGCGCAGGTGAGCAGGCGCCCGCCGGGGAAGGTGGTGCCGGTGGACTCGTAGGCGTGGTCGACCGTCGCGACGACGTATCCACGGCTGGCCAGGTCCTCGGCCAGGCCGGTCAGCGTTGTCCGCGGCGCGCCGAAGCCGGGGGAGAGCACCACCAGCGGGAACCGGCCGGGTGCCGGGCGGGCGGCCGTCCGTGCGTGGGTGAGGGTGGCGCTGACCGTGGTCGCGGGGACCACGTCCTCCAGGCCGCGGGACGCCAGCATCAGCCGGGCTTCGTCCGTGGTCATGTACGGCGCGGTCGTCGTGCCGCTGCCGGGCCGGGCCGGGTAGTGGACCGACACCATCAACTGCCTGGCGCCCGCGGCCGGGACCCAGGGGTCCGGTCGGCTCCGGTCGGTCAGATGCAGGGTGTCCCGGCCCGTTGCGTACGGTCCGGTCGGCCGGGGGACTTCGAGGGACGGTCCGGTGACGGCGTGCGCCGCGGGGGCCGCATCGGGACGGGGTGCGGGGGCCGGGGCGGCTAACGCGGTCGTGGGCGAGGCGAGCAGGACGGCCAGGGTGAACGCCGTGGCCGTGGCCCGGCTGCGAAGACTGATCATGGTGAGGACGCTACGGAACCGGCCGCGCCGAAACATCGCACCCAGGAGGGAATCGCCGTCCCACCACAGGGGGATGCCGGCTCCCGGGATCGCCCCGTGGTGGTACAGGGCGGTCCGGGGAGCCGGGAGACATGGCTTCCGGTGGAGGTGCGACCGGCCGCTCGGCGGCCGCGGAAGCTCTCTGCGTACGACGGGCGTGGGGCCTGCGCCGTACTCTTGCCGAGGAGCGGGGCAGCGGGGGCGGGAGGAAGTCGGACGTGGGTGCTGTGAAGAGCAAACGGATGCCGCGTGCCGTGCGCGAGCAGCAGATGATGGACGCCGCGGTACGGACGTTCGGGCAGCGCGGATACCGGGCTGCCTCGATGGACGAGATCGCGGAATTGGCCGGGGTGTCCAAGCCGCTGGTCTATCTGTATCTGAATTCCAAGGAGGAGCTCTTCACCGCGTGCATCCAGCGCGAGGCGAAAGCGCTGGTCGCAGCGGTCCGGTCGGGGGTGGAGCCGGAGCTTCCGGCGGATCGGCAACTGTGGGCGGGGCTGCGGGCGTTCTTCACGCACACCGCGGAGAACCCGGACGGCTGGGCGGTACTGCACCGGCAGGCGCGTACGCACGGGGAGCCGTTCGTCACCGAGGTCATGGTGATGCGCGACGAGATCGTTGCGTTCGTGACGGGTCTGATCGGTGCGGCGGCCCGTGAGGCCCACCATGATCCGGCACTGCCGGACCGCGATGTGGCGGGTCTGGCGCAGGCCCTCGTGGGGTCCGCGGAGTCGCTTGCCGGCTGGGCCAACGACACCCCGGGCGTCTGTGCGAAGGAAGCCGCGGCCACCCTGATGAACTTTGCCTGGGCGGGTCTGGGAAACCTCATGCAGGGGCGCCCCTGGCTGCCGCCGAACCAGCCCACCGATCAGAGCTAGGACCTCTCGTTCGCGTCATGCCGGGCTGATACGAACAAGAGACGCCGTAGCAGCGGCCGGTCAAAATTCCGCTCCTTCGCCGTCCCGCGTCGTCGACCCCGTCAGGTGGACCCGGCTGCCGCTGCGGAGCTGGAAGCGGGAGCCCGAGCCGTCCGCCGCGTACGTCACCGTCGCCGGGAGCAGGACCGGTGCCTTGAAGTCGGCGCGCACGGAACGGATCCGGCCCGGATCGTCGGCCTCGGCCAGGCAGCGGGCGACCGTCCACATGCCGTGCGCGATGGCCCTCCGGAAGCCGAACAGCTGGGCCGTCAGCGGGTACAGATGGATGGGGTTGCGGTCACCGGACACCCCACCGTAGCGACGTCCCAGATCGCCGGGGAGTCGCCATTCGGCGACGGCGGGAAGCTCGGTGGCAGGGGCTGCGCCGACCGTGCCGGGAGCAATTGTGGTGGTGGTCGGATGACGGGACAGATAGCCGCTGTGCGACTCCCAGACCAGCTCACCGCCCGACCGGGCCTCCGTCACCATCGTGACCTCGGTGCCGCGTCGGTGCGGCGTCAATCCGTCTGCGTACACGGTCAGTTCGAGCGGATCCGTGACGGGTGCCGCCCGGTGCCGAGTGATCTCGATCCAGGTGTGGACGAGCCCGACGACCGGCAGCGGGAAGCTCCGGGCGGTCATCAGACGCATCGCAAGCGGGAAGCCCAGCACATGCGGGTAGGTGAGCGGCAGCGGGCCCGCATCGGGGAAGCCGCAGATCCGGTGGTACGAGGCGAGGGCGCCGGGGGCGACGCGGACGTTTCCGGCCGTCAGCCGGTTGGCGATGAGCGTGGCACCGGACCGGCCGGCGCGCTTGAAGGGGGACGTGAGCGCGCCCCGTACGAGTGATGCCGTCAGGGTCCGGGAAGGGGCGGCAGCCGTCATCGGGCGTCACGCCCCCAGCAGGCTCTGGCCGCAGACCCGGACGATCTGGCCGTTGACGGCCGTCGACGCGGGCTGGGCGAACCAGGCGGTCGTCTCGGCGACGTCGACCGGAAGGCCGCCCTGCGAGAGGGAGTTCATCCGGCGGCCCGCCTCCCGGATGAAGAGGGGGACGGCCGCGGTCATCTTCGTCTCGATGAAGCCGGGGGCCACCGCGTTGACCGTGACGCCGTGGTCGGCGGCGGCGCGCGGAGCCAGCGAACGGACCAGGCCGATGATGCCCGCCTTGCCGGCCGCGTAGTTCGTCTGCCCGTTGTTGCCCGCGATCCCGGCGATGGACGCGGTGGCGACGACCCGGCCGCCGCGATGGACGGTGCCCGCTTTGAGCAGGGCGTCCGTGGTGCGCAGCACGCTGTCCAGATTGACGTCGATGACCGACGCCCAGCGGTCGGCCGGCATGTTGGCGAGCCGACGGTCGCGGGTGATGCCCGCATTGTGGACGAGGACGTCGAGACCGCCCGGGACCGCCGCGGCGATCCGTTCCGCGGCGCCGTCCACCGTGATGTCCAGCGGCAGGGCCGCGGCACCGAGCCGGTCCGCGGTACGGGCCAGCTCGTCCTTCGCCTGCGGGATGTCGAGGCAGACGACCCGGGCGCCGTCCCGCGCCAGCACGGAGGCCACCGAGGCGCCGATGCCGCGCGCGGCGCCGGTGACCAGCGCGGTGCGCCCGGCGAGCGGGACCTCCCAGTCGGCCACGGGATCGGGGGCGGCCGAGGTCAGCTCGATCACCTGACCACTGACGTACGCGGACCGGGGGGAGAGCAGGAAGCGGAGGGTGGACCCGGCCGAGGCGAGGGCGTCCGGTACGACACGGAGCAGCTGCACGGTGGCACCCCTGCCGATCTCCTTGCCCAGCGAGCGTACGAACCCTTCGAGGGCCTGCTGGGCGGCGGCCTGGTGATGGTCGTCCGCCGACGGCCGCACCCCCACCACCACGACGCGCCCACCCGGTGCCAGCGAACGGATCACCGGATGCAGGGCCGCGTGGACGTCGGCGAGTGTGCGGGGTGTGTCGACGGCCGTCGCGTCCACCACCATCCCCGCAGGGCGTTCGGCGCGCGCGGTGACGTCGAGCCCGGTCGCCGTGAGAAGTACGCCGAGTTCCTCCGTGACGGCGGACTCCCCGGCGGTGAGGTGCAGCAACGGCCCGTCCAGCGAAGGGGTCCCCGGCGACCAGCGGCGCAACGGGGCGGGCTGCGGGAGGCCGAGTCGCCGGGTCAGAAGACGGCCGGGTGCTGTGCCGGTGAAGTGCAGATAGCGGTCGGCCATTGTCCGGGCTCCCTGCTCGGTCGTAGATTTACTCCAGAGTAAGGTTACTCAAAAGTCAGGAGCTGGTCGAGATGATCCCCCTCGCACTCCCGCAGCCCCGCAGGGTCGCGGTCATCGGCGGCAGTCGCATTCCGTTCGCGCGCGCCGACGGCCCGTACGCACAGGTCTCCAACCCGCAGTTGCTCACCGCCGCGCTGGGCGGTCTGGTCGAGCGGTTCGGGCTCCAGGGGCGGCGGGTCGGCGAGTTCGTCGCGGGAGCGGTCCTCAAGCACAGCCGCGACTTCAACCTGGCCCGTGAGACCGTGCTCGGCTCGGAGCTCGACCCGCGCACCCCCGCGTACGACATCCAACAGGCCTGCGGCACCGGCCTCCAGGCCGTCATCACCGCCGCCGACAAGATCATGCTCGGTGCCGTCGACTCGGCGATCGCGGGCGGTACGGACACCGCGAGCGACGCGCCCCTCGGCGTCAACGACGAGCTGCGCACCCTGCTGCTCTCCGCCCGCAGGGCCACGTCGACAGGTGCCCGGATCAAGGCACTCGCCGGGATACGCCCCCGGCACCTCGTCCCGGACATCCCGCGCAACGCCGAACCCCGCACCGGTCTCTCGATGGGCGAACACGCGGCGATCACCGCCCGCCGCTGGGGCATCGCCCGCGAGGACCAGGACCTCCTCGCGGCCACCAGCCACCAACGGCTCGCGGCCGCGTACGAACGCGGCTTCCTGGACGACCTCGTCGTCCCGTTCCGGGGCCTGACCCGCGACCAGAACCTGCGTCCCGGCTCCACGGTGGAGAAACTCGCCACGCTGAAACCGGTGTTCGGCACCGACCACCCCGACGCGACGATGACCGCGGGCAACTCCACCCCGCTCACGGACGGCGCCGCCACCGTACTGCTGGCGAGCGAGGACTGGGCGCGCGCCCACGGCCTGGAACCGCTGGCCCACCTCTCGTTGTACGAGACCGCGGCCGTCGATCACGTGGGTGGCGAGGACGGCCTCCTGATGGCCCCCGCGTACGCCGTACCGCGCATGCTGGAGCGCGCCGGGCTCACCATCGAGGACTTCGATCTGTTCGAGATCCACGAGGCCTTCGCCTCCCAGGTGCTGGCCACCCTCGCGGCCTGGGAGAAACAGGGGCTGGCCCCCGTCGACCGGGCGAAGCTCAACGTCGCCGGCTCCTCACTGGCCACCGGCCATCCGTTCGCCGCGACGGGCGCACGAATCGTCGCCACCCTGGCCGAACTCCTCGCCGAGCGCGAGGGGCCGGGCCGGGGCCTGATCTCCATCTGCGCAGCGGGCGGCCAAGGCGTCACCGCCATCCTCGAACGCGTGTGACACCCCGGAAACCCGACACGAGCCACCGGACGAAACGGCCGCCGGACGGACCCGGCAAAGCCGACCGACCCCACGTTCAGGAGCCGCACATGTCCACGCCACCCACCTCCGACGCCGTCCCCGCCCTCGTCGAGCCGACCAAGGTCAGATCCGCGGACGGCTCGGTGCGACAGGTCTCCGTACCTCCCTTCGCGCCCACCGTCCGCCGCGGCTCACTCGCCGAGATCCCGTTCGACAACGCCCGGGAAGCGCCGTCCGACGCCGTCCTCAGCCGGAAGCAGCCGGACGGCAGCTGGCAGGACGTGACGGCCGCCGAGTTCGCCGACGAAGTACTCGCCGTCGCCAAGGGCCTCGTCGCGGAGGGGCTCGGCGCCGGGGACCGGATCGCGATCATGGCCCGGACGACCTACGAATGGACGCTGCTCGACTTCGCGGCCTGGGCCGCCGGGCTCGTCACCGTCCCCATCTACCCGACCTCCTCCGCCTTCCAGGCCCGCTGGATCCTCCAGGACTCCGGCGCCGTCGCGTGTGCCGTCGAGACCGCGGACCAGGGTCGGCTGATCAGTCAGGAACGCAAGCAGCTCGGCGGCCTCGTCCATCTGTGGCAGTTCGACACGGGCGCGCTCGGCCGGCTGAAGAAGCTCGGCCGGGACGTCCCCGACGAAGCGGTCACCGCCCGTCGCGCCACGCTGGAACCGGAGACCCCGGCCACCCTCGTCTACACCTCGGGCACCACGGGCCGACCCAAAGGCTGCGTCCTCACCCACGGCAACTTCTTCGCCGAGGTCGACAACGCGATCGAGCTCCTCCACCCGGTCTTCAAGTCGGTCAGCGAATACCCGGCGTCGACGCTCCTCTTCCTCCCCCTCTCCCATGTCTTCGGGCGCATGGTCGCGATCGGCTGTCTGCGGGCCCGGGTCCGCCTCGGCCACGCCCCGTCCATCCGGACCGAGGACCTCCTCGCCGATCTGGCCGGGTTCCGGCCGTCGTTCCTGCCGGCCATCCCGTACGTGCTGGAGAAGGTCTACAACACCGGCCGCGCCACGGCCGAGAAGATGGGCCGCGCCTCGTCGTTCGACCGTGCCGCGCGGATCGCCCAGCGGTACGGTCAGGCCGTCGAGGCAGCCGAACACGGCACGGGCTCCGGACCCGGCCCGGTCCTGAGGGCGGCCCGCGCGCTCTACGACCGCCTGGTCTACCGTCGGATCCGGGCCGCACTCGGCGGACACGTCCGATACGTGATCTGCGGCGGCTCCCCGCTGGGCAGCCGGCTCGCCTCGTTCTACGCGGGCGCGGGCATCGAGATCTTCGAGGGTTACGGCCTGACGGAGACCACCGCGGCCGCCACCGTCACCCCACCGCTCAAACCGCGCCTCGGCACCGTCGGCTGGCCGCTGCCCGGCACCGCCGTACGGATCGCGGACGACGGCGAGGTGCTGCTCAGCGGCGGCCAGGTGTTCCAGGGCTACTGGGACGCAGAACGCCGCGAGGCCGTACCGGTGCGGGACGGCGGCTGGTTCGCCACCGGTGACCTCGGCGCCCTCGACGAGGACGGCTACCTCACGATCACCGGCCGCAAGAAGGACATCATCATCACCTCCGGCGGCAAGAACGTCACCCCGGCTCCCCTGGAGGACTGGCTGCGCGCCCACCCCCTGATCAGCCAGTGCATGGTGGTCGGCGACAACCGCTCGTTCATCGCCGCCCTGATCACCCTGGAGCCGGACGGACTCGCCCACTGGCGGCGGATGACGAAGAAGCAGGACGTGCCGATCCGGGACCTCGTCGTCGACGACGAACTCCGCGCGGCCCTGCAGCGCGCGGTCGACGAGGCCAACCGGCTGGTCTCCCGCGCCGAGTCGATCCGCAAGTTCACCGTGCTTCCGGTGGACTTCACCGAGGAGGGCGGGCACCTGACGCCGTCGCTGAAGCTGAAGCGCGACGCGATCGCGCGGGACTTCGAGGCGGAGATCGACGCGCTGTACCGGAAATGACCGTGGTCTCGGCACAGCGTCGCCCGGACCGGTCCTCCGGACCCCAGGGCCTCTCGGTTGGATCAGGCCGGGCTCGCGTGTTCCGGCCTGATCCAAACGAAAGCCGGCGGGATTCCTCCCGGCAGCCCCGCGCGTGTGTCACGCGATCTTCGAGCGGGCGAAAGTGGCGGGCGCCGACCGGCCGGAGAGTTCGGCGACACGGTCGGCCGCGAATTTGCGGTTCATGAGGGTCTGATCGCGATGGGCGGTCGGAAGGTCGGGCAGGGCGAGGAGACGATCACAGGAGTCCAGCGAACCGCGCGGGTCGCCGGTCCAGTACGCGGTGATGGAGTGCTCGAAGAGCAGGCCCCAGCTGTAGATCCAGGGTTCCATGAACAGCCAGTCCTCGGGGGCGGGGCGGCCCAGGCCGGCGGTGGCGACGGCGTGAGCCGCCTGATAGCGGCCCATCTTCCTCAGCCGGGAGGCCAGTTCGTAGCAGGCCTCCAGCCGCTGCGGCCGGTTCTCCCACGCACGGGTGAGAGCGTCCATCGCGTCGGGCCAGTCACCGTGGTCGGCCTTGAGCACACCCACCTGCAGCAGGGCGTAGTACACCTCCTCGTCCCACCCGCCCATGCCGGCCCGGCGCTCGTAGGCCGCGATCGCTTTTCGGGTCTCGCCCATGTCACGGAGCGTCTGTGCGAGGTAGAAGACCGTGCGGGGATTGTCCGGGTCGCGCTTGAGGTCCTCGCGCAGCAGTCGGGCGTCCCGGGTGAACTTGTCCCCGCGCGAGCCGCCGTCGGCGAAGTGCTCGATGCTGAGCGCCGAGAGATTGGCGACGACGTGCTGCTGATCGGCGGTCAGGTACTCGTGGGTCGCGCCCTCGTAGCGCCACGGCAGGTCGCCCCTGACCAGCCTGGGGATGCGGTACTCGAGGGGGCCGAGATGGCGCACCATGTAGGAGTCGGCGCTCAGTTCGGACAGTTCGGACAGTGGGCCGTCCCGTCGGACGGCCATGTCGGCGTCGACGAGCAGGAGATAGTCGGCCTTGCCGCGTGCCCGCTGGATGTTGAGGGTCCGGTTGTGGCCGAAATTGGTCCATGGGTCCTCGTGGAGCTCCCCCGGAATCCCCTTCATCGTGGCGCGGATCAGTTCCTGTGTTCCGTCACGTGAGCCGGTGTCGGAGATGACCCATGTGTCCACCAGGTCGCGCAGCGAGTTCAGGCATCGCTCGATGACCTTCGCCTCGTCCTTGACGATCATGCACAGGCAGATCGACGGCTTTCCGTGCAGGGCGGGTGACCGTTCTTCAGTGGAACGGTCGATCAGATTTGTCATATACATTTCCCGATCTGGCTTTGATGGAGTAACACCCCACGGGGAATTGGCGCGGTGTGCGGGATCAGCCGAACCGGTCACCGCGGAGAGCGACGCTAGTGCGCCGGAATCCGGTGGTCGCGACGCGACACGGTGTTCCCGGAGTGGCCTGTCCGGAATGCTCAGCGGATCAACCGCTCATTTCCTGGCGTCAGATGGCCGAATGATTTCTCCTCCGCACAGGGGGCTATCTGCACCCAGTCGGTAGATCGTCGGCGTGGCGCATATGCCTTTCCTGTGTTGCGCCTGTCACAGTCGCGGCTCCGATCCACGCAGATCCGGTAAGGAATCCAAGATGCGCAAATCGAGAAGCTGGGACATCCTGTCCCGTTCAACCCTGGGTGCCATGTCGCTGGGACTGACCCTGGCCCTGTGCCCCATGGACATCGCTCACGGCGCGCCAGGTCCCACGTACACGCCGGCGGACAACCGAGCGATGGCCAGCCGGGTGGCGGCCAGTGTGTCCGGGACGGTGATCTCCCAGACCTCTCAGAACATCCGCAGCGCTCCCGACACCCAGTCGTCGATCGTGGGCAGCGTGCCGTCCGGCGGCACGGTGTCCATCGCCTGTCAGGTGGAAGGCGAGATCGTCGGCGGGAACCCGCTGTGGTACCTGCTGTCCAACGGCAGCGGCTGGATGAGCGCCCGCTACATCGTCACCCAGGGCAGCGTGCCGTTCTGTGAAGGCGGTCCGGGTGCGACCGGTCCGACCGGTCCGACCGGTCCCACGGGTCCGACTGGTCCGAAGGGTTCGACCGGGCCTGCCGGTCCGACGGGTGCGACGGGTCTCACGGGTGCGACGGGTCCGACGGGTGCGACTGGTCCGAAGGGTTCGACCGGGCCTGCCGGTCCGACGGGTGCGACGGGTCTCACGGGTGCGACGGGTCCGACGGGTGCGACCGGTCTCACGGGTTCGACCGGGCCTGCCGGTCCGACGGGTGCGACGGGTCTCACGGGTGCGACGGGTCCGACGGGTGCGACCGGTCTCACCGGCGCCACGGGTTCGACCGGGCCTGCCGGTCCGACGGGTGCGACGGGTCTCACGGGTGCGACGGGTCCGACGGGCGCGACCGGTCTCACCGGCGCCACGGGTTCGACCGGGCCTGCCGGTCCGACCGGTGCGACGGGTCTCACGGGTGCGACGGGTCCGACGGGTGCGACCGGTCTCACTGGCGCCACGGGCTCGACCGGACCTGCCGGCCCGACCGGTGCGACGGGTGCGACGGGTCTCACCGGCGCCACGGGCTCGACCGGGCCTGCCGGCCCGACCGGTGCGACGGGCCCGACGGGTGCGACGGGTCTCACCGGCGCGACGGGTGCGACGGGTGCGACCGGTCTCACCGGTGACACGGGTGCGACCGGGCCTGCCGGTCCGACGGGTGCGACCGGTCTCACCGGTGACACGGGTGCGACCGGGCCTGCCGGCCCGACGGGTGCGACCGGTGCGACGGGTGCGACCGGTCTCACCGGTGAGACCGGGCCTGCCGGTCCGACGGGTGCGACCGGTCTCACCGGTCTCACCGGTGACACGGGTGCCACCGGGCCTGCCGGTCCGACGGGTGCGACCGGTCTCACCGGCGCGACCGGGCCCGCTGGTCCCACGGGCGCCACCGGTCCGACCGGACCTGTTGGCCCGTCCCAGACCGCCACCAGCGCCGCCACGCTGGTGCCCGCTGGAGGCAGCGTTCAGGACATCACGGCGACATGCCCTGCCGGAACCGTGCTGACCGGCGGAGGCGCCGTGAACCAGTTGCAGAACCCGGACATCATCTGGACCGGGAGCGCTCCGGACACCTCCACCAACACCTGGCACGTCTCCGCATACAACAACGGCGCCACCCCGCAGACCGTCCAGTCGTACGCGGTCTGCATCCCTTCCGGTTCGTGAAATGACTAGTTCCAAGGGGAACGAACAGGAATCCGCTTAGGGTTCGGACGAGTCCCCCGTGGTCGCTGCCGCAGCAGAAGAAGCCCTTCTGCTGCGGCAGCTTCCTGTTCATTGCTCTTCAACCAGATCGCGGGTGGGAAGTCCGAGGCTCTCGCTCTTTGAACTGACCGAGGGGGAGGCGGCGTTCGCGCGCTGGTGGCACCGTGCGAGGGTGGGCCCGGGAGGGATGGGTCATGGACGAGCGAGGCGGGGGCACGGGTCCCGGCGGACGTTTTGTGCTGCATCGGTTCAACGGCGACGAGGTGTACCGCTTCGGGTCGGCGGAGATGTGGTTGGGCCGTGCGACCGACAGCGGTCCGGACGTGGACGCGGTGCTCTGGTTCGAGCTCGCGGCCGATGACGACGCCATCCAGCGGTGCGAGGACACGGCGGGTGCGGGCATGGCGCCGACCGCGGAAGTCGGCATCGGGCTTGCGGCGGCCGAAGCGGACGCCGACCGGCTGGTCGGGCGCACGTTCGTGATGCCGGGTGCGGCGGACGGCGAGGACTCGTGCATGTCGCTGCTCTATTACTACGAGCACGAGCCGCTGCGGGACAACCGGATCACGGTGCTCTCGCGCAACGGCGACCGCTTCCGGCTGCGTTGGACCGCGGTCTGCGAGGACGTGAACTTCTACGACGGGAGCAAGCCCCCGACCCGGGTGGAGATCGACGGCGAGTTCCTGTTCCGGGACGTCCGCGCCTGACCCGGCACGCCTGTGCCCGTACCCGTACCGCACGGCCATGCCCTGATCGCGCGGGTGCGCGGCTTGCGTCGTGCCTGGAACCCCTGCCATGGGCAGTGCGGCGTCGTCGACAAGGTTCAGCGTGGTGGTCAGGTTTTTGCTGCCGTCGGGCGTGCGGAGTTTCTGATGAGGGAAACGCTACGTTGCATTCATGAATAAGGTAATTGACCTGTTGCGTACATAGGTCATCGTTCCGCGTAGAGCCAAGGAATTCATGGCAGTGATTCTAAATTCAATGCAACAAGCTCAACACTTGTTCGTTGCAATTGATTGGCGGTGAACGCTAGGGTGGGAACGCCACGGACCGAAGGAGGCCGCCATGCCGGGAGGCAGACTCACCCAGCAGGAACGCCAGCAGATCGCCCTGGGACTGGCCGACAGCCTCGCCTACGCGGAGATCGCCCGACGCCTCGACCGTCCGACCTCGACGATCACGCGTGAGGTGATGCGCAACGGCGGCCCCACCGCCTACCGCGCCGACCTCGCCCACCGCGCCACCGAACGCCGTGCCCACCGCCGCAGGAAGGCCGCGCCCAGGGATCCCGGCTCGCCCGCGCAGGCTCATGGGCGCGATGCCGAAGCCGTGCGCGAGTACGAGGAGACGTTCACCACCGTCTTCATGCAATCGGGTCTGCCCAAGATGACGGCCCGGGTGCTGGCCGGCCTCTACACCACCGACGCCGGCAGCCTCACCGCCTCCGAACTCGCCGGGCGCCTCCAGGTCAGCCCGGCATCGGTCTCCAAAGCGGTCACGTTCCTCGAAAGCCAGGGCCTCATCCGCCGGGAACGCGACGAACGCCGCCGCGAACGCTACGTCGTCGACGACGACGTCATGTACCAATCCACGATGGCCGGCGCCCGATCCACCGCTCACCTCGGCGAGGTCGCCCGGCAGGGCGTGGGCATCCTCGGCCCCGGCACCCCCGCCGCCGCCCGCCTGGAGAACATCGCCCGCTTCGTCGACTTCGTCTCCGAGAGCATCGCCCGCGCCGCGGACCAGGCCCGTGAAGTCCTTCACACGAAACCCGGAACGACCTCGGGCAGCGCTGACTGAGCCGCCTGCGGATCGCGGGCCGACGGCCTCGGTGGTCGTCCGCCGGACGCCGCACCGGATCGCTCTCGCCCCCGCCTCTTGTCTGATGTGACGTCAGGTACGACGATGGCCCCCGCGCCCGTCAGGTGACGATGCGTCAGATTCCCTCGGGAAGGAGGCCGTTCGGTGCCGATACTGCCCACCGGGCCGCTGTCGTACGGGATGCAGCTCCCGATCCAGTCGCAGAGCACCCTCTACGCGGAGGAGTGGGAGGCCGCGGCCACCCCCGCCGACCTCGCCGAGATCGCCCGCACCGCCGACCGCACCGGCTTCGCCTACCTGGCGAGCTGTGACCACGTCGCGATCCCGCGGCGGCTGGCCGGGGTGATGAGCACCGTCTGGTACGACCCGGTCGCCACCCTGGCCTTTCTCGCGGGGATCACCGAGCGGGTCCTGCTGATGAGCCATGTAGCCGTCGTCGGCCTGCGGCACCCGCTGGTCACCGCCAAGCAGTACGCCACCCTCGACCACCTCTGCGGCGGCCGGCTGATCCTCGGGGTCGGGGCCGGGCACGTGCCCGAGGAGTTCGGGGCGCTCGGGGCGGACTTCGACGGGCGGGGCGGGGTCCTCGACGAGACCATCGACGCGCTGAAGGCGGCGCTGGGCCCCGAGGAGTACCCGGAGTTCGCGGGGGAGCGGTTCTCCTTCGCCGGTCTCGGGCAGCGGCCGCGTCCGGCCCAGGAACGGGTGCCGGTCTGGGTGGGGGGATCCTCGCCCGCCGCCGTGCGCCGGGCCGCGGTGCGGGGCGACGGCTGGCTGCCGCAGGGTGATCCGCGGGAGAAGCTGCCCGCGCAGATCGCCCGGCTGAGGGAGCTGCGCGAGGCGGCCGGGATCGGGGCTCCGATCGTCATCGGCGCGATCACCGAGCCGCTGTACATCGGCGAGCCGGAGTGGTCCGTCGGGCGGCGCACCCTCAGCGGGAAGCCGGAGGCCGTCGCGGAGTCGCTGCGCGCGTACGGAGCCATGGGCGTCCATCAGATCCAGGTGCGGTTCCGCAGTCGGAGCCGTGGCGAACTGACCGACCAGATGGCGGCGTTCGCCGCCGAGGTCGCACCCCATCTCGACAGTTGAGGAGTGACATGGGCAAGCTGGACGGACGGGTCGTACTGATCAGCGGCGCGGCGCGCGGACAGGGTGAGCAGGAGGCGCGGCTCTTCGCGGCGGAGGGCGCGCGCGTGGTGATCGCCGACGTGCTCGACGAGCAGGGCGAGGCGCTGGCCAAGGAGCTGGGGGAGGACGTGGCCCGGTTCGTGCGGCTGGATGTGAGCCGGGAGGAGGACTGGCGGTCCGCCGTCGCCGCCGCGAAGGACGCCTTCGGGAAGATCGACGGGCTGGTCAACAACGCGGGGATTCTCCGGTTCAACGAGCTGGTGGCCACGCCGCTGGAGGAGTTCCAGCAGGTGGTGCAGGTCAATCAGGTGGGCGCGTTCCTCGGGATCAAGAACGTCGCGCCGGAGATCGAGGCCGCCGGCGGCGGGACCATCGTCAACACCGCCTCGTACACGGGGCTGACGGGCATGGCGTTCGTGGGGGCGTACGCCGCCACCAAGCACGCGGTGCTCGGGCTGACCAAGGTGGCCGCGGTGGAGCTGGCCGCGAAGGGCATACGGGTCAACGCCCTGTGCCCCGGGGCCGTGGACACCGCGATGACCAATCCGGCGGCGCTGGACCCGGCCGCGGACCCGGAGGGGTCCAGGGCGGCGGTGGCCGAGCTCTACCGCAAGCTCGTGCCGCTGGGGCGGATCGGGCAGCCGGAGGAGGTGGCCGCGCTGGCGCTCTTCCTGACCTCGGACGACTCCTCGTACATCACCGGGCAGCCGTTCGTCATCGACGGGGGATGGCTGGCCGGGGTCAGTCTGTTCTGAACGTTCCTGACGATGCGTCAGGTATTGACGGGTGCGAGTGCCGGTGGAACAGTCGGACGCATCACGATCTGACGATGTGTCAGAAAACGATTGAGGACGGTGAATCCCCTTGGAATTCGGGCTCTTTGTACAGGGGTACGTGCCCGCCGCACGGGCCAGGACCGACCCCGGGGCAGAGCACAAGGCGCTGATCGAGGAGACCGAGTACGTCATCCAGGCGGACAAGTCCGGCTTCAAGTACGCCTGGGCCTCCGAGCACCACTTCCTGGAGGAGTACTCGCATCTCTCGGCCAACGACGTGTACCTGGGCTACCTCGCGCACGCCACCGACCGCATCCACCTCGGATCCGGCATCTTCAACCCGCTCGCCCCCGTCAACCACCCGGTGAAGGTGGCCGAGAAGGTCGCCATGCTCGACCACCTCTCCGAGGGCCGGTTCGAATTCGGCTCCGGGCGCGGGGCCGGCAGCCACGAGATCCTGGGTTTCATGCCGGGCATCACCGACATGAACCACACCAAGGAACTCTGGGAGGAGACCATCGCCGAGTTCCCCAAGATGTGGCTCCAGGACGAGTACGTCGGCTTCCAGGGCAAGCACTGGTCACTGCCGCCGCGCAAGATCCTGCCCAAGCCGTACGGGAAGTCGCACCCCGCGATGTGGTACGCGGCCGGTTCGCCGTCCTCGTACGCGATGGCGGGCAGGAAGGGGCTCGGCGTGCTGGGCTTCAGCGTGCAGAAGGTCTCCGACATGGAGTGGGTCGTCGAGTCCTACAAGACGGCCGTCAAGGAGGCCGAACCCGTAGGGGACTTCGTCAACGACAACGTCATGGTCACCTCCACGGCCATCTGCGCCGAGACGCACGCCAAGGCTGTCGAGATCGCGGTGGGCGGCGGGCTGAACTACCTGCAGTCGCTGCTGTTCCGCTACCACGACACGTTTCCCCGGCCGGAGGGCATCCCGGAGTGGCCCGAGCTGCTGCCGGAGTACTCCGAGGAGATCATCGAGCTCCTGATCGCCGAGGAGCTGATGATCTGCGGCGATCCGGACGAGGTGCTGCGGCAGTGCAAGCGGTGGGAACAGGCGGGGGCCGACCAGCTGAGCTTCGGGCTGCCGATCGGGATCAGCCGTGAGGACACGCTGAACTCGATCAAGCTGATCGGTGAGCACGTGATCCCGAAGATCGACACGGACCCGGTGCATCGGACCTCGCGGTTCCGGGGGGCGGCGGGCCGCGCGTAGGGCGCGTCCTGGGGCGATGCGAGTGAGCGGGGGACGCGGGTGCGGCGCATCCGCGGGCCGGATGCGCCCGCGGCGGGGCTGCCCCCGCCTCTTCCCGTGACCGGGTGCTCCGCCGCCCCCGGGCCCGCGCTCCTCGATCGCCGCAGGGGCCGGAAAGAGACCAGCGGCGTCTTCCCGGATCGCCGCTCCGTGCAGCCGGGGTGCGTACCGCGGCCGTGCGCACCCCGGCCGCACACCCCCGCCCTCGCGACGGGAAACACGTACTCGCGGCAGAACACGGAAGGGAACCCCCGTCATGCTCGACCACCTCATCCGCGGCGCGACCGTCGTGGACGGCACAGGCGGACCCTCGTACCCCGCCGACGTCGGCCTGCGCGACGGTCGCATCGCCGTCATCGCCGAACCGGGCACGCTCAACGAGGAGGCCGTCACCGCCGAGGACGCCGTCGGCCTGGTCCTCGCGCCCGGCTTCGTCGACCCGCACACCCACTACGACGCCCAGCTCTTCTGGGACCCGTACGCCACCCCGTCCATGAACCACGGTGTCACCACCGTCGCCGGGGGCAACTGCGGATTCACCCTCGCCCCGCTCCATCCCGGGCGCCCCGGCGACGCCGACTACACCCGCCGCATGATGGCGCGGGTGGAGGGCATGGCCCTCAAGGCCCTGGAGGAGGGCGTCGACTGGAGCTGGTCCAGCTTCCGCGAGTACCTCGACGCGCTCGAAGGGCGGATCGCCGTCAACGCCGGGTTCATGGTCGGCCACTGCGCCCTGCGCAGACACGTCATGGGCGCCGACGCGATCGGCGGACAGCCCACCCCCGAGCAGCTCGACGCGATGCTCGCCCTCTTCCACGACGCGATGGACGCCGGGGCCTGGGGGCTGTCCACCACCCAGTCCTCCACCCACTCCGACGGGGACGGACAACCGGTCGCCTCCCGGCACGCGCTCCCCGAGGAACTCCTCGCGCTCTCCCGCGCCGTCGGCGAACACGAGGGCACCCAGCTCGAAGCGATCGTCGCGGGCTGCCTCGACCAGTTCTCCGACGAGGAGATCGAGCTCCTCGTCGACATGACCGCCACCGCCGGACGCCCGCTGAACTGGAACGTCCTCACCATCGACGCCGCCGTGCCCGAACGCGTGCCGCGCCAGCTCGTGCCGAGCGAACGCGCCCGCCGGGCCGGCGGGAGGATCGTCGCGCTCACCATGCCGATCCTCACGCCCATGAACATGTCGCTGGGCACCTTCTGCGCCCTCAACCTGATCCCCGGCTGGGGCGACATCCTCGCCCTCCCCGTCGCCGAACGCATCGAGCGGCTGCGCGACGCGGACACCCGCGCCGAGATGCTCCGCCGCGCCGACAGCAAAGAGGCCGGTGTCTTCCGCCGTCTCGCCGACTTCGGCCGGTACGTCATCGGGGACACCTACAGCGCGGCCAACGAAGGGCTCAGCGGCCGTGTCGTCGGTGACATCGCCGCCGAGCGCGGACAGGACCCCTTCCACTGCCTCGTCGAGATCTGCGCCGCCGACGGGCTGCGTACGGTGCTGTGGCCCATGCCCACCGACAACGACCCCGACTCCTGGGAGCTGCGCCGCCGCACCTGGGCGCACGAGGACGTCATGCTCGGCGGCTCCGACGCGGGCGCGCACCTGGACCGGATGTGCGGCGCCCCGTACACCACCCGTTTCCTCGGCGACTGCCTGCGCCGACGCAAACTCGTCCCCCTCGAACAGGCCGTCCGGATGCTCACCGACGATCCCGCCCGTCTCTTCGGGCTCCGCGACCGCGGCAGGATCGAGGAGGGCTTCCACGCCGACCTCGTCCTCTTCGACCCCGAGCGCATCGACGCCGGGCCCGCCACTCTCGTGCACGACCTGCCCGGCGACAGCCCCCGCCTCGACTCCAGGGCCATCGGCATCGTGTCGGTCCGCGTCAACGGTGTGGAGACCCTGCGCGACGACAAGGTGACCGGCGCGGTCCCCGGTACGGTGCTGCGTTCCGGCCGCGACACCCGGACGGTGAGCACGGTATGAGCGACGGAAGCGCGACGCGCGACAGGAAGCAGCGTCTGTTCATCGGCGGGCGGTGGACCGAACCCGACCACGGCCACTACGAGGTGATCAATCCGGCCACGGAGGAGGTCGTCGGCCTCGCCCCCGAGGCGAGCCGCGAGCAGGTGTACGCGGCGGCGTCCGCGGCCCGTGAGGCCTTCGCCGGCTGGTCGCGCACCCGTCCCGAGGAGCGGGCCGCCGTCCTCGACCGGGCCGCCGACCTGATGCAGCGCGACCTCGCAGGCAACGCCGCACTCGCCCAGGCGGAGAGCGGCGCCACCACGGGGACGGCCAGGGGGATGCAGGCCGCCGTCGGCGCCGCCCGCTTCCGCCGGTACGCCAGGGGGGCCCTGGAGCCGGTCGAGGAAGCCGTCGCACCGCAGATCAACGAGGCCGGTCCGATGGGGCGGGCCGGTGTCTTCGGGGCACTGGCCGTGCGCCAGCCGGTCGGCGTCGTCACCTGTGTCACCTCGTACAACAACCCGTGGGCCAACCCGGCCGGCAAGGTCGCTCCGGCCCTGGCCATGGGCAACACGGTCGTCGTGAAGCCCGCGCCGCAGGACCCGCTCTCCGTCTACCGGATGGCCGAGGCGCTCGAAGAGGCGGGCGTTCCGGCGGGCGTGGTCAACGTCGTCACCGGATCGGGTCCCGAGGCGGGCGAGGCCGCCGTCGGCTCTCCGGACGTCGACATGGTCAGCTTCACCGGCTCCACGGCCGTCGGGCAGCGCATCGCCGAGGTGTGCGGGCGCTCCATGAAGCGGCAGCTGATGGAGCTGGGCGGCAAGGGGGCCGCCGTCGTTCTCGACGACGCGGACCTCGACTCCGCGACGGCGGGCATCGGCACCACGTTCTCCTTCTACAGCGGCCAGATCTGTACGGCCCCGACCCGCGTCCTCGTCCAGCGCGCAGCCCATGACGCGCTGATCGAGAAGCTCACCGCGTACGCGGGGCATCTGAAGGTCGGGGACCCGACGGCCCGGGGCACCGTCGTCGGCCCGGTCATCTCCGCCGCCCACCGCGACCGTGTCGAGTCGTACGTCGAACTCGGCCGGAAGGAGGGGGCGAGGGTCGTCACGGGCGGCGAACGTCCGGCCGGTCCCGACCGGGGCTTCTACGTCGCACCCACCCTCCTCGCCGACTGCACCAACGACATGCGCGTCGTCCGGGAGGAGATCTTCGGCCCGGTCGTCGTGGTCGTCCCCTTCGACGACGAGGAGGAGGGCATCGCACTCGCCAACGACAGCGACTACGGGCTGATCGACTACGTCTGGTCCTCGGACGTGGCACGGGCCTTCCGGGTGGCCCGGCGGCTGCGGGCCGGCGGGGTCGGTGTGAACACCATCGGGCGGAACATGGAGGCCCCGTTCGGCGGGTTCAAGAAGAGCGGTGTCGGGCGCGACGTCGGTTCGTACGCCCTGCACGCGTACAGCGAACTCCAGGCGATCGTCTGGCCGGGCTGAGGCGGCGCACCCCGCGGGTGTCCGCTGAGCGAACACCCGCGGGAAAATTTTGAATCACCACAAAACGGACAGTGCTGCGATTCCCGTACGCCGTTGCGATCGGGTATTGACCTCACATTGGAAGGAGGTTCTTGAAAGTTGCCTTCAATTCAATCCTGCGTGGCCGTTATGTTTCTTGAATATTAAGGGCGAGTTGGCGGAGTCTCAGCCTCCGAATGTGGATATCGCAGCGCATACCGTCCTCTACATGACACAGTTGGACGCGCGGCCGCAGGCCGGAGACCCGGTACGGGACGCCGCCCCGGCCGACGGTGTACGCGGCAAGGGCCTCGGCGGGAACTCCGTCGGCCTGATGGGCAGCGCCGTCATCGGCATCTCCACCGTCGCCCCCGTCTACTGCCTCACCTCCACCCTCGGTTCCACCGCGGGTGAGGTCGGCGTGCAGATGCCCGCCGTCTTCCTGGCCGGCTTCCTGCCGATGCTGCTCGTCGCATTCGCGTACCGCGAACTCAACAAGGCCGTGCCGGACTGCGGCACGTCCTTCACCTGGACGGTGAAGGCATTCGGCCCGCGCGTCGGCTGGATGTGCGGCTGGGGCCTGGTCATCGCGACGATCATCGTGCTGTCGAACCTGGCGGGTGTCGCCACCTCGTACTTCTGGCTCCTGGCGGGCGAGATCTCGGGCAGCGGCTCGATCGCCGCCCTGGACCACAACAAGCCCGTCCATATCCTCACCTGTCTGATCCTGATCGCGGTCGCCACGGCGATCAGCTATCGCGGGATGACGGCCACCAAGGGCATCCAGTACGCCCTGGTGGGGCTTCAACTCGTCGTCCTCGCGCTGTTCGTGGTGATGGCCGTGCAGAAGGCGCACAGCGGGGAGTTCGCCTCGTCGCTGCACTTCTCCTGGTCCTGGCTGAACCCGTTCGCGGTGAAGTCGTTCGCGACGTTCACGGCGGGCCTGTCGCTGTCCATCTTCATGTTCTGGGGGTGGGACACCTGTCTGACCGCCAACGAGGAGACCATCGGCAGCGAGAAGACCCCCGGACGCGCCGCCCTCATCGCGATGGTCGTGCTCGTCGGCTCCTATCTGGCGACCGGTGTCGCCGCCCAGATGGCCGTCGGCTCCGGCGGCTCGGGTCTGGGCCTCGCCAACCGGGACACCTCCGACAACGTCTTCGCCGCACTCGCAGGCCCGATCATGGGCCCCGGCCTCGGCGTCCTGCTCTTCATCGCCGTCCTGGCCTCCGCCGCCGCCAGCCTGCAGACCACCTTCATCCCGGTGGCCCGCACGGTCCTGGCGATGTCCACGTACGAGGCCCTGCCGGCCTCGTACGCCCGTGTCCACCCGCGCTTCAAGACCCCGGGGAGGGCCACCGTCACGGCGGGCGTGGCGACCGGTGTCTTCTACACGGTCATGACCCTGGTCAGCGAGCACGTGCTGGTCGACACGATCTACGCGCTCGGCCTCATGATCTGCTTCTACTACGCGCTGACGGCCTTCGCCTGCGCCTGGTTCTTCCGTGCCGAACTGACCCGCTCGGTCCGCGACCTGGTCTTCAAGGGCCTCTTCCCGGTCCTCGGCGGCATCCTGCTCGCCGCGGTCTTCGGCAAGACCCTCTACGACATGTGGAACCCGGCGTACGGCTCCGGTTCGTCCGTCTTCGGGGTCGGCTCGGTCTTCGTGATCGGTGTCGGGCTGCTGCTGTTCGGGGTGGTGCTGATGCTGGTGATGCAGCGCCGCAGCCCGGCGTTCTTCCGCGGTGAGGTGCTGACGAAGGAGACACCGGCGCTGGTGGTGGCGGACTGAGGAGCCTGGGCTTCCGGCCGAGGGCCGGGTACGGACGGGCCGGCCTCAGGCGGCCCGTTCTCTGACGTCGTCCACGACGTGCTGGTCCAGTGCCGCGCGCACCAGAGCGGCCGCGAGCACGGCGGGCCCGTGACCGTCCGCCGGCTCGGCCTGCTCGTCCTGCCCGGCCGGTTCGTCCTGTCCGGCTTCCCCGGCCTGCTCCGCGAGCCGTGCGAGCTTCGCCGGTGAGGCGGGCAGCCCGAGTTTCTCGGCGCCCTGCAGTGCCTTTGCGTCCAGGAACGGCGCCGTCTCCGGCCACACCGCCTGTACCTCGCGCAGGAAGATGTCCGCACCGGCCGGGCCCATGCCCGGAGTCCTGCGCAGCCCGGACCGCAGGACGTCCAGGTCGCCGTCGGCCTCCTTGCGCAGCCGCCGCAGATCGCCCCCGTACTCGACGAGCAGCAGCTCAGCCCCGTCGCCGAGTTGGGTGGCCGTCCGTTCGTCGTAGCGCCGGTAGCCGCCCTCGCCCAGGGCGTCGACGCGCTCCTGCCACGTCGCTCCGATCATCCTGTCCGGGGACCGCAGGCCGTGGGCGAAGAGCGCACGAGCCGCCGCCACCGCCACGGACGCCCGGATGCGGGCGCTCAACAGATCGCTGAGAACGAGAAGTTGGTACAGGGGCTGCGGAGTGTTCCGCAGCCGGATGCCGGCCTCGGCGGCATACGTGGTGCCGTAACGGCCGAGCAGAACCTCCATGGTGCTGCGGGCGGTCACCGGGACCCACCCCCTTCCTCGGCCGCGACCTGCTGCAGCGTGCGCCCCGTACGGGCCGACCGTGCGCGGTACGGATCGGGCGTGTCCGGCCCGTCATGGGTGGCCTGGCCGTCCTTCGCCTTGATCAGTAGCCACACCTCCTCGCCCGGGGCGTCGTTCCCGCTGCCGCCCTTGAAGCGGGTGAGGGCGAACTCGCCGTGCAGCTTGGTGCCGTCGAGCCAGAAGGTCGCGTGCCCGTCCTCCAGCGATTGTTCGAACGGCACCGGTCTGCCCCGGCGGTCGTGGCTGAGAGGACGGTAGGTGCCCTGGTCCCACACGATCACCGTGCCGCCGCCGTACTCGCCCTTGGCGATGACACCCTCGAACGTGCGGTACTCCAGCGGATGGTCCTCCGTGGGGACGGCCAGCCGTCGCTCGCGGGGATTCTCCGAGGGTCCGCGCGGCACCGCCCAGGACTTCAGCACGCCGCCGACCTCCAGCCGGAAATCGAAGTGCATGCGGCGCGCCTGATGGATCTGTACGACGAAGCAGGGCGCCGCGCCCGTCCGCTCGCCGTCTCCGCGCGGCTCCGTAGTCGCGTCGAAGTGCCGTTTGCCGCGATAGTCCCGGAGCCGGTCGTCGTCCCCGCCGGTCACGTTCATCGGGATACCTCCTCCGGCAGCCCCGCCGGGCGCCCCTTCCCCCTTCCACTGTGACGCTCCCGGGCGTGACGTGCACAGGGACGCCGACACCGGCGCAGTCGGGGTGCCGTTAACGAGTGGCGAACCAGGTGACAAGTAACCCGCCAGTAGCTTTCGGATCGAAGGCGCACCGCGCAGCAGAGGACTCCGGCCGTGGCCGGGGTCCTCTGCTTGTTCCGGGGCGTCGGACTACGCGGCCGCCGCGGGTCGGCGAGCATCTCCTGGATCATCAGCGTGTTGACGAAGACGACGGCTGTCTGGAGGAGATGGAGCGCGAGGACGGAGAGTTCTTGCTGGTCGCGGCGGTTGCTGCTGAGTTCACCGCTCTTGCCGAAGAAGATGATGTCGTTGGCACCGTTCCAGCCCTCGACGACGTTGAGGCCCTCCTGGATCTCGCGTTGGAGGTCGCGGTCGCGCAGGTAGCGGGCGATTCTGTGGAATCTGATTTGTCAACATCATGCCTATTGGAGCAGTTCCATCGTCCACTCTCGCTGCTCGGCGGTGTCTGGGACTGCGAGCCCGCGAGCTCGTTCGATCTGGTGCCAGGAGGTCTCGGGATCGACGCCGTTGAGGATGAGGAGTGCGGCGGCGAGGAGGGATGAGCGTCCGATGCCGGCCCGGCAGTGGGTGACGACGTGTGCGCCTTCGCATAGCTGTTTGGCGAGTCCGTGCAGGGTGGGAAGGATCGTGGTGAGGTCGGGGAGGGCGGCGTACAGGCTGACGCGGGCGTTGTGGCGCACCCCGTGGTTGGCCTCGGACTGGCGCTCGGAGAGGAACCACGAGCGGGCCGGTACGAGCATGAGTCCAGGGCGTGGGAAGCTGGGCGCGGCGTCGAAGTTCGCCGGACGGTGGTCCGAAATCCACCCGAGGGTCATCTGGTCCATCGGCTGGTGGGCGGGCAGTCGGCGCTGGGCGGCGAGTTCATGCAGGCAGGCGCGGCCGGGCGGATTTCGATCGGTCATGGTGTCCTTCACACAGATGGGAACAGGGCAGGCGTGAAGCTGGGCGTGGCGATCCTGACGATGGGCACCCGGCCCAAAGAACTGGCCGAGCTGCTGGCCTCGGTCCATGCGCAGACGGCCCCGGCGGCGCGGACGGTGGTGGTGGCCAACGGATGCGCGATGCCCGATCTGCCGCCGTGGGTCGAGACGGTGCAGCTGGCAGAGAACCTGGGAGTGACCGGCGGCCGCAACGCCGCCCTGGAACACCTCTCGGACATGGACCTGGTGCTGGACCTGGATGACGACGGCCTGCTGGTCGCCGACGACGTCTTCGCCACGATCCACGCGCTGTACGCGGCGGACCTGCGGCTGGGGATCATCGGCTTCCGTATCGCGGACGAGACTGGAGTGACCCAGCGCCGCCACGTACCCCGGCTGCGGGCAGGTGATCCGATGCGCGGTGGTGAGGTGACCGGCTTCCTCGGCGGCGCCCACGTCCTGTCCGTGAAAATGCTGCAGCAGGTCGGCCCGTGGCCCGACGCGTTCTTCTTCGCGCACGAGGAGACCGACATGGCCTGGCGGGCGATCGACGCCGGCTGGAAGGTCCGCTACGCACCCCAACTGCTTCTCCAGCACCCGCGGACCTCCCCGGCGCGGCACGCGTTCTTCTATCAGGTCAACGCCCGCAACCGGGTCTACCTCGCCCGCCGCCACCTGCCCGCGGTGCTCGTCCCCGTCTACCTGGGGGTGTGGGTGGCCTTGACGCTGGCCCGCACCCGCAGCCTCACCGGACTGCGGGCCTGGTTCGGCGGCTTCGCCGAGGGCTGGCGCACCGAGTGCGGGCGCCGCCAACCGATGCGCTGGCGCACCGTGCTCCGACTGGCCCGCCTCGGTCGCCCCCCGGTGATCTGAGCGACTCACTGGCGGGGTGGTTTCCGACAATGCTTCTTGGCTACTGCCGCACTTCGACGGCCGACCAGAACCCCGACCACCAGATCGACGCGCTTCTCCGCAACGGCGTCGACCGCGACAACATCCACGTCGATGTCGCCAGCGGCGCGAAAGCTGCGACACGTTGAAGGTCACCCGGCTCGACAGGCTCTCCCGCTCCGTGCTGCATCTGGTGACCCTCGGGGCCGAGCTACGCGAGCGCGGGATCGGGCTGCACGTCATCGAGCATGGCATCGACACCGCCACCATGGAGGGCCGGGCCATGTCCGGGATACTCAGCGTGCTCGCGGAGCTCCAGCGCGAGCTGATCGTGGCGAATACGAACGACGGGCTCGCCTCCGCGCGGGCCCGCGGCCGGGTCGGCGGACGGCGGCCGAAGCTCACGGCCGACCAGACCGAGCTGGCCCAGCAGCTCTACGACGCCCGCGAGAAGACCGTTCAGCAGATCGCCGACATGTTCAACGTGCCCCGTTCCACGGTGTACGGACACCTCGACAAGACCAAGACCGTGCCCCGACAGCCGAAGAAGACCACCGCGCCGAAGGCCTGAAAGCTACCGGCGGGTTACTTGTCACTTGGTTCGCCGCTCGTTAACGGCACCCCCAGCCGCAGACGTCAAGTCTGTCGATGTCAAGTACCTTGACATCGAGACTGTCGGTGAAAGTCGGTCCGTCAGGTTCAGGCGCCCAACCTGCGCGCCGCCGACGCGGCGGCGCGTCGTGGTCAGTAGAACCGTGGTCCGGCGTCGGTGACCCTTGCCGCCTCGACCAGGCCGGGCTTGCCCTTGTCCACGGTCTGGCAGGTGTACTTGGTTTTCGTGTTCATCGGCACCAGCACGGCCTCGGGAATGTTGTTGCAGCGCACAAGTTCGGGGTCATAGTTGCCGTAGAGCAGGCGGGCGGCGCCGTCTCGGGTGAGGACGCCCTTGCGCGGGACCGCTTGGTACTGCACCACGTTGTCCGACCAGCCGGATTTCTCGCCGATGGTCACATCCCACACCACATCGAGGCCCTCGTAGGTGATCGTGCAGGTCACGTGCGTACCGGCCTTCGAGGCCACGTCGTTCGGGCACTCGCCGACGGTCTTCCCCTCGGCCTTGGCCATGTCGAGCGTCTTGCGGCGCAGCTCGTACGCCAAATTCTTGCTGAACGGGGCGTCGGCGTCCGGAGACGGTTGCAGCTCCCCCTCCGGCATCGTCGGCGGCTTGGGCACCTTTTGCGGAAGCACGGGAAAGGCCGCTGCCGACTTGGTACCGGCGTCGTCCGAGCCGGACCCTCCGCCCGAGCACCCCGTGACCAACAGGCCCATCGCACCGACCATGACGACTGTAGCGATCTTTATCCGCATGGCCGTCACTCTACCGACGGGGCAACCGGCGTCGGGCGGGGCTTCTTGCCCCGCCCTCTCCGACGAGGACCGACCCCGCCGCCCTCCATCTGCCGGTCGGTCTAACCCTCCAGGAACACCGGATTGGTGAGCGCCGTCAGTGCTCCCGGCAGCCCCGGTACCGTCGCCGGGTGCCGGACCTCGGCCCGCACATAGGCGGCGTAGGCCGGCGTCGTACGCCACTGGACCGTCCCCGCCCCCGACTCCGGCAGCACGGCCGTGCGCAGCGTGCCCTGGTCGGTGACGAAGTGTGCGGTGCAGCCGGGCGCCCCGGTCACCTCCAGCCGCACGGTGACCGGCGTGTCGTCCCCGTCCACCCGCAACCGCTCACCGATCCCGGCGTGCCCGCCGCGCCCGCCCGAGACGCCGAACGACAGGGTGACGGCGGACGACTCGGCGATGTACGAGCGCCCGGCCCGGATCCCGGCCGTGATCGCCTCGCGCGACAACTCGTCCGCGAGGACCACGGTCTGCGGCAGCCCCACCCTGTCCGGCTCCCGGTGCGCGTCGCTGTTGCCCATCGCCGGAACCCACGGCTTCGCCGAACGGACCGCAGCGACCAGGGAGTTGTCCCACTCTGCGAGGGCGATCTCGTCCTCCGGGGTGTAGGCCCCGTTCCACACCTCCACCGCGTCCGCCTCACCGAAGCCGAACTTCCAGTGGCAGCCGATGCAGGTGGCGTGCGGATGCGCGGGCACGACCAGACCACCGGCCCGGCGGACGGCCTTCGCGTAGTGCCCGAACCGGTTGTCGCGGGCCCGGTAGCGCCAGTCGACGAATGTGCCCGGGTCGGTGCCGAGCGCGATCACATGCCCGTTGCGGGTGGTGACCTCCTCGCCCGTGAGGACGAGCAGATCGTCACCCCACAGCCCGTCCCACGCGCTGTGCGCGGAGCACGTGTTGTGCTCGCTGCTGTTGATGAAGTCGAGCCCGGCCGCGCGAGCGGCGGCGGCGATCTCGGCCGGGGTGCGCCTGCCGTCCGAGTGGACGGAGTGGAGATGGCAGTCCCCGCGGTACCAGGCGCGCCCGCGCCCCCTCGCCCGCTCCGGCGGATACACGGGCTTCGGCGTGGACCCGGCGGGCCCGAAGCGCAGGGTGATCGTCACCTCGTACGGGAGCCCTTCCGGGGCGACGGTGTACGGCCCGAGGACGATGTGCCAGGTCCCGGCCCGTACCGGACCGGCGATGTAGCCGGGCGTCGCCTCGTCCGCCCGGATGAAGAAGCCGCTGCGCGCCCCGCCGGACCAGCCCCGGAACCCGCGCCCGCCCAGCTCCGTGCCGCGTTCGTCGAAGATGCCGATGTCGAGGGCGTTGCCCTGCGTCCCGGCCGGGACGGGCGTCTTCTCGTACGTGTACGAGACGGCGATCTCCCGTACCCCGCGCGGTACCTCGACCGGCAGGTACACGTAGTCGGGCGACCCGGTCGGCAGGGTGCCGCGCACGGTCACGGTCCGGTCCGGGGCGTCGTCCCCGGTCGCGGCGTCGGCGAAGCTCACACTGCCCAACGTCAGAGCGGTGGCCGCCGTCCCGACGAGAAGGCCGCGCCTGGCCATCGGACGGCCGTGGGCGGATTGCGATGAGGACATACGGGTGACTCCCCGGGGTGTCGTGGTGGCGAGGATGACGTACTCGACCCTGGCGGGAGGCCGTGAACTCCGGAAGAACGCCGAGAGGCACGAACGGGGCCCGTGCTCCGCGACACTCGGCTTTCCGCACCGCACGGCATACGTTGGGGCCGTCACCGGACCACGACGGAGGTGTCCTCGTATGCGGATCGCCACAACGATCTTCCTCACCGATGTGACGATCACACCGCTGCGGCTCGCCCGCGAGCTCGAACAGCGCGGCTTCGCCGGGCTCTACCTGCCCGAGCACACCCATATCCCGGTGAGCAGGGACACCCCCTACCCGGCCGGTGGCGAACTCCCGCCCGAATACGGCCGCACCCTCGACCCCTTCGTCGCCCTCGCGCAGGCCGCCGCGGTCACCGAACGCCTCGCCCTCGGCACCGGCATCACGCTCGTCGCCCAGCACGATCCGATCGACCTGGCGAAGCGGATCGCCACCCTCGACCATCTCTCCGGCGGCCGGTTCACGCTGGGCCTCGGCTACGGCTGGAACGTCGAGGAAGCCGCGGACCACGGGGTGGACTGGTCGACGCGCCGTGACCTCACCCGCGACCGGATGGCCCTGATGCGCGCCCTGTGGTCGGCCGAACCGACCGCGTACGAGGGCGAGTTCGGCTCGGTGAGGGCCAGTCACGCGTACCCGAAGCCGGTCCAGGAGCCACGCGGCCCGGTGAACGGCCCCCGCACCCTGATCGGCGGCGCGGCGGGCCCGAAGCTGTTCGCGCACATCACGCAGTACGCGGACGGCTGGCTCCCGATCGGTGGCCGCGGCCTGACGGAGTCCGTACCGAAGCTGCGCGAGGTGTGGGAGGCGGCCGGCCGGGATCCGAAGCAACTCCAGGTGGTGCCGTACGCGGTACTCCCGAGCCCGGGGAAACTCGCGCACTACGCGGAGCTGGGCATCGAGGAAGTCGTACTCCAACTGCCCCCGGCGGGGGAAGGGGAGGTGCTGCGCACACTGGACGGCTACGCGGAACATCTCTGAGCAGTGCAACCGCCGACCCCGTACGTGCATCTTCCCCATTCAGAGATCGATCAGGTCCGGGGACGGGAGCACGATGAACAGGCCGGTGCGGCACGTGGCCATCTTCTGCGGACTGCTGGTGCTGGCCCTGCTGCTGCGGGCGAACTGGCTCCAGCACATCCGCAGCGAGTCACTGGCCACCGACGAGCACAACCGCCGGGTGAAGATCACCCAGTTCGCCACCCCGCGCGGCGACATCATCGTGGGCAGCCGGGCGATCACCGGCTCCAAGGCGGTCGACGGCACCGACTTCAAGTACCGGCGGACCTTCCTGCAGGGCGCGATGTACGCACCGGTCACCGGCTACGCCTCCCAGGCGCAGGGCATGTCCCTGCTGGAGAAGACGTACGACACCATCCTCAGCGGCCAGGACGAACGGTTCGCGTTCCGGCACGCCAAGGACATCCTCACCGGCGAGCAGCGGCGCGGCGGCGACGTGATCACCACGATCGACCCGAAGGCGCAGAAGGCCGGCTACCAGGGGCTGACCGCTCTCGGCGCACGGGGCGCGGTGGTCGCTCTGGACCCGCGTACGGGAAAGGTCCTGGCCCTCGTCTCCACGCCCTCGTACGACCCCACCGTCTTCGCGGGTAACTCGTTCAAGGAGGGCGACCGCTTCCAGGCCCTCGTCAAGGACAAGCGCAAGCCGCTGGCGAACCGGCCGCTGCGTGAGACCTTCCCGCCCGGCTCGACGTTCAAGATCCTCACGGCGGCCGCGGCCCTGGAGAACGGCGTGGTCACCGACGTCGACGCGGCGTCCGAAGCCGTCTCCCCGTACCCCCTGCCGCTCTCCACGAGCAAGATCAGCAGCGAGGCCGGTGACGCGGTGTGCGCCAAGGCGTCCATGAAGACCGCGATGCAGTACTCCTGCAACAACGTCTTCCTCGACGCGGCGTCCAAGGTCGGCGCCGACAAGATGCGCGAGACGGCGGAGAAATTCGGCTTCAACTCCGATGTGTACTCGGACGAGTTCGGAGACATGCTCGCCACCAGGAGCCTCTACCCGAAGGAACTGGACAAGCCCGGAACGGCGCTGACCGGTATGGGCCAGGGCAGTCTCACCAGCACGCCGATGCAGATGGCGATGGTGACGGCCGCCCTCGCCAACGACGGCAAGCTGATGCAGCCGTACATCGTCGAGGAGCTGCGCGGTCCGGACCTGACGGTCCTGGAGAGGAACGAGCCCAAGCTCAAGAGCCGGGCCGTGTCGGAGGCGACGGCGAAGAAGGTCCAGGAAATGATGGAGTTCACCGCCAAGGAGGGCAGCGCCCAGCGGGCCCTGATCGACGGCGTCACGGTCGGCGGCAAGACCGGTACGGCGCAGCGCGGCGTGAACGTGAAGGACGAGGTGCCGTACGGCTGGTTCGTCTCGTACGGAAAGAAGGCCGACGGCCGGTCGGTGGCGGTCGCGGTGTTCATCGACCCGACGGACATGGACATCTCGCGCCAGGACATCTCGGGCGGACGCCTCGGCGCTCCGATCGCGAAGAACGTGATGCGGGCCGTGCTGGGGGAGTAGCCCGCACCGCACGTCCCGACGGGGGCGCCCGTCAGGACGTGCCGACGGCGGCGGCGTTACCGGTCCGCCGCGAGATCACTTCACCGTGACGGCATCGCCGGTGGAGACGACCTTTGTGGTCACCGCCCCGACCACGCATGCCGCAGCGATTCTCCTGCCACGTGACAGCGGGAGAACAGGGTAGCGATCCCCGGATCCGCCTCGCCTGTGCTGAGTCCGAGACGACCAGTGGGCCTGTTCTACGGGCGTGCGTGCGATTACCATGTGCGTTCTTTACAATTCGCGCACATGTCACTTGCCTTCCGGGCCGCACCGCGCGTTGGCGCGTCGTCCGTGAAGTCCTGGCGCGCACCCTTCACTTCACCGGTCCGGGGGGAACGGAATGTCCAGCCACTCACGTACGGCCGCGAGATCCGGGGCGTACACCGCCCTGCTGCTCACGCTGTCGGTCCTGCTCTCGTTGCTGATCCCCGCGACCGCCGCCCAGGCGTACGCCGGTGCGGCCCCCGCGGCAGCGGCAGCCGCTCCGGCCGACGAGGACTGTTCCGTTCTGCCGCTCTCCGCCTTCGGCGAAGCCGCACCGGCGGAAGGCGCCGTGACCGTTCCCGCGGACGGGACGGCCTGCCTCACCATCACGGCCGATGAGCCCGGTCTGCACAAGGTCGTGCTCATCGACAGCGCGGCGAACACGTACGCCCATGTCTTCGACGGCGACACGGAGATCGACTGCTACGACCCGGAGTGGGGCGCCGGCTGGTGCGAACTGCCCCGTGCGGGCGCCTTCACGCTCCGGCTGACGAACAACTGGCCCGAGCCGAGCAAACCCACCGTCGCCGTCGTGCCCCTTGCCACCACCAAGGGCTGCGCCCCGGAGATCAGCACCGCCTGGGACACCGCACCTGTCGTCGGCTCGGCGGCCGGGGCGAACGCCATCCAGTGCCAGCCGTTCGCGGGCAAGCCGGGTGAGCGCATCACCAACACCATCAGGACGACCGCGTACGGCCAGAGCGGGTCGTGGATCACCGATGAGACCGGCGCCCGGATCTGCCCGCACTTCAACGAGGACGACAGCGAGGGCTGCGTACTGCCCGGCGACGGCCCCTACCGGGTCCTCTCCCAGGTCAGCTACGCGGAGCGGGGCTTCCCTGCCGAGTACACCCTCACCGTCCGCCGCATCTCCGACCCGGTCGGCTGCACCCACGTCCCGTTGAACGGATACAACTCCGCACCGACGACCGCAGTCCCGGCCTCCGGCTGCAAGACGTTCACCGCCCCGGCCGCCGGACGGTACGACGTGTACGACGTCCACGACGGCGCCCGTTCGGCGCTCGCCGTGTACGACCGGGACGGCAAGACTGCCTGTACCACCTGGAACAGCTGCGAACTCCCTGCCGCCGGTGACTACACCGTCTTCACCGACGACCCCACCCTGATCCTCGACAGCTCCGCCACCACCGGCTGCGAGCCCGTCGAACTCGGCCTGTATCGTTCCGCGTTCACTGCGGCCGGTGAGATCGACTGCCTGTCCCTGCCGCTCCCCGCGGACGCCCGCCTGGCCGTGCTGAAGGACCTCAGCGGGTCCGGGCCTCGCCCCGAAGTGACCGTCGTCGACGCCGCCGGCGTACAGCGGTGCGACTGGACCGACCTTTCGGCAGGTACGTGCGCACTCACCGGCAAGGCCCCGTTCCGAGCCCTGGTCTCCACCGACAGCCAGTCGAATCCGACCGGCCCGTACGCCCTCGCCCTGCACCGCACCGACATGGCGAGCGACTGCGCGGCCATCCCGGCGGGCGACTTCACCGCGACGAGCCCGGCGGCCCGGTTCTCCACCGGCGACGGTGTCTTCTCGCACTGCCTGACCATCCCGGCCGACGACCACAGCGTCTACGAGAACCTTCAGCTCCAGGCGGCCCCCGGCACCACGTCCACCGCCGACTTCACCGTCCTGGACCCCCACGGCAAGCGGGTCTGCTCCATATACGCGTCCCTCTCCACCTGGACCACGTGCGAACTGACCCCCGGCGTCGCCCACACCGTGCTCGTCACGGGCCGTGACACCGCCGCCGACTACACCCTGACCCGCCGCGATGTCACCGCGACGGCCAAGGGCTGCACCCCGAACCCGGCGACGAAGGTCGGCGGTCCGTCCACCGGCGGCGCCATGGGAGCCCCCGGCGAGCTGCGCTGCCGTCAGGTCACCACCGCCGACGCCAAGGACGTCCTGCACATGAACGTCCGTGACGCGCTCGGCACCGCGAACGTGGTGGTGTACGGCGAGGACGGCACCGCCCTGTGCAACAAGAACCAGGCGTGCGCCGTCACCGGATCCACCCACTACCAGGTCCTGGTCACCGTCCGGTCGGGGCTGAAGGCCGCCGACTCGTACCGCTTCGACTCACTGCGCATCGCCGGCGCGGAAGGACCGGCCGCCGAGTGCGAGAAGGTCCCCAACGTCGCCTTCGGATACGGCCCGGTCACCGGCACCCTCGACGAGCAGCACACCGCCGTCTGCGCCGCACTGCCCACCGCGTACCGCGACTACTTCAAGATGGAGATCAGCGACACGACGGGCGCCACCGAGACGGCGGTACCCGCGCTGTACGACCCGAGCCTCGACAACGGCTGCATCCGCTACCTCCCGACCGGCTACGACTGCGCCGTGAACGAGCCGTACACCAAGGAGACCACCCCGAGCATCCTCGTCCTTTCGCTGCCGGAGAAGGCATCGAAGACGTCGTACGAGGCCGAGGCGGTCTGCACGTCCGTCCTCTGCGGCACGGAGCAGGTGACCATCGGGCAGATCACTCCGGCCACCGGGGCCGGCGGCACGAAGGCGACGGTTCAGCTGAGCGGCACGTCCCTGCACAAGGACGACGAGATCGTGCTGTCTCTCAACGGCAAACAGATCACGTCGACCACCACCGCGGTTTCGGCGGACCGGCGGACCTTGACGGCCGTACTCGACCTGACCGGGGCCGCCGTCGGGACCTGGAACGTCGGCGTCAACACCCACAACGGGTGGGGGTACCAGCGCGGCAGCTTCACCGTCACCGAGGCCCCGCTCAAGAACAGCGCGCCCCCGGCCATCACCGGCACCGCGAAGGTGGGTGAGCGGCTCACCGCCTCCACCGGCACCTGGACCCCCGCCCCGGCCTCGTACGCCTACCAGTGGAACGCCGACGGCAAGGCGGTGTCCGGCGCGACCACGTCCACGTACACCGTCCCCGCCGCGCTGCTCGGCAAGAAGGTCACCGTCACGGTCACGGCCCGTCGCACCGGCACGCCGGACGTCCAGGCCACCTCGGCGACGGTCACGCCCTCCCAGGGGACGGCTCCACGGGCCACCACCGCACCGAAGATCACCGGAACTGCGAAGGTGGGTGCCAAGCTGACCGCCGCGGCGGGCAGTTGGACACCGTCCGCCACCTCGTACGCCTACCAGTGGAAGGCGGACGGCAAGGCGATCAAGGGCGCGACCGCGTCCACGTACACCGCCCCGGCGTCGCTGCTCGGCAAGAAGGTCACCGTCACCGTCACGGCCCGTCGCACCGGCCACGCCGACGGCTCCGCGACCACCGCCGCGGTGAAGATCGCCACGGGCAGCGCGCCCAAGGCCACCAAGCAGCCCACGATCTCCGGCACCGCGAAGGTGGGCCGCACCCTCAAGGCCGCCCAGGGCACCTGGACGCCCGCGCCGACCTCGTACGCCTACCAGTGGTACGCGAACGGCAAGGCGATCAAGGGGGCCACCAAGTCCTCGCTGACGCTCAAGTCCGCCCAGCGCGGCCAGAAGATCACCGTGAAGGTGACCGCGCGCCGCACGGGCCACGCCAGTGGTTCCGCCACCAGCAAGGCGACCAAGGCGGTCGCCCGCTGACGCGGGTGAGGTGAACGCAAGGGCCGGGCGACCCGCACCAGATGGTGCGGCGCCCGGCCCTCGCGCGCTCAGGCACAGCGCGGGACGCGGATCCTGGGTGTCAGCCCTGGCGCGCGTCCGTGACCTTCCCCGTGAGAAGAGGGCCCTCCATCCACTCGTCCTCCTTGAGGATGTACACCTGCATCCGCAGGGACTCCTCCGGCTCGGTCAGCGCGTCGGCGACCGTGGGCACGGACACTTCGGTGCTCGTCCGACCCTTGGGGACGGACACCCAGAGGGAGGGACCGTCCGTGGACAGGGGCCGCTCGGGGTCGGCGGCCACGCCGATCTCGGAGAGCCACTCCTCGTCGACGTCCTTGGTGGACAGCTCCGTGCCCTCGCGCACCGGCAGGAGGTCGAACCGCGCTTCGAAGTCGGTGTCGGCGGGCTCCGAGAGCTCCATCTTCCAGGTGAGCTTCTGGCCCTCGGTGACCGAGTCGGCGACCGGGGTCACGGTGACCGTGGGCATGGGGTCGTCGTTCTCGACGAGCACGCCCCCGAAGGCGCCGCCGACCGCCGTGCCGCGCACGGCCTTGGCCGCGACCTCGTGGAAGAGGTCATAGTTGTAGCGGGAGTTTCCCTCGACCGTGATCGACACGTCCACGGAGCCACCGGCCTTCACCGTCACGGTGCGGACGGTGGACTTGTAGGTCTCCGGGTCGCGGACGGCGAGCTTGATCACGCCGGTGCCCTTGCCGGTGACCCGGACAGGCACGCGGTAGGTACGGGTGCCGGAGTCGCCCTCCTTCACCGTCAGCGTGCCGATGTCGACACGCGGGAGCGCGACGGGGTGTACCGCCGGGGTGCCGGGGCGCCAGCCCCAGGCGTCCATCAGCCAGAGCTCGCCGGAGCTGCTGCGCGGGGTGAGCTCCAGTGACTGCGTCCGCTTCAGGTCGACACCGGCGCCGGCGGCGGCCTTCAGCGGGACGCGGACCTCACGCGCCCAGTGCGCGGCCGTCGAGTCGGAGCCGGGAAGGCCGTCGACGGTGACCTGACCGAGCCTCACCCGCTTGCCGGAGGTGTCGGTGAGGGCGACGTCGAGCCGGGTGCCTCGGGTGTTCGGCGGCACTATCACCCGCAGGGCGAGCGCGTCGGAGCCCGCCAGTGAGAAGGCATGCTCCGGTGTCAGCCGGACCGGGGTGCCCGGCTTGGTCCAGCGGGCCGTGACCGCGTTGCGGCCCGGCTCACTGGTGGTGTCCGCCCAGGACGCGAAGTGCGGCGACCGGCCGGGGTCGGAGTCCGGCCTGCAGGCCCGGCCGGCGCTCGTCGTGATCTGCCGGCACACGCGCCCGTTCGTCACCGAGAGCGGGTCGTCGGGCCGGATCGCCGGGGTGCGGTTGCCGCCGACGGCGTGGGTCAGCACCCGGGCGGGGCCGGCCGAGGGCGCGCGCCGGTCGGAGCCGTCGAGCAGCGGGCGGACCCGGTCGTCGCCCGCGAGGAAGAGCCGCGCGGCGGCGGCGATGTAGGTGATGCCCGCCGTCTGCTGCTGCTTGGCGCTCAGCCGGGTCTTGGCCCGTGCCGAGCAGACCGGGTCCGGGTTGTCCTCGTCGTCCCAGAAGTCGTCGGCGGCCGGGGCCTCGGCCTGGCCGGGCGTCCACTCCGTGTTGAAGAAGTTGTGGTTGGCGCCGACCATGTACACCGCGCTGTGCAGCGCCGTGCCCCGGCCGATGCCCCGGGTGCCGTCGAGGTAGATCTGGCCCTGAAGATCGCTCACATCGCCGTCACAGCCCGGCAGGATGGTCATGGAGGGCACGTCGGGTGTGGGGTTCTGGCCGAAGATGGTGGGGCCGATCAGGACGGTGCCGCGGATCCGCCAGCCCACCGGCCCCCGGTAGCCGTCCTCGGCGGGCGGCGGCGGGGAGACGCTGTCGAGGGCCGCCCGGTTGACGCCCTCGCCGCCCCGGGAGTGGCCGACCAGGAGCACCTTCGAGAGGTCCGCCGGGTCCGTCGCGCGCACGGCCTTGGGGGCCTTCGCGGGGTTCGCGCCCCACTCCGCCCAGCGGGCGAGGTGCCGGCGCACGAGGGACGAACGGGCCTGTGCCCCGAAGTCGGCCGCGCGGCCGTCCTGCGCGTTGACACCGTTCGCGGAGATGGAAACCGTCACATAGCCCTGGGACGCCAGGCGCTTCTGGTCGTGCAGAAAGCCGCGGTAGCTCGGGATCGCCTTGTGGCCCGGCTTGCACGGCCACTGCATGCCGGCGCTGTTCTTGCCGGGCTCGTAGCAGGTGGCGCTGCGGCCGTGGAGGAAGAGCGCCAGCGGTCGCTTCCCCGGCGCGTCCGTCGGGCCGACGACCGTGGCGCGCATCTCCACGGGCTCGGCGTAGCCCGGCAGCTTCACCGACTTCAGGACGTACTCACCGCTGACGGTTCGGTACTTACCGGCGACACCGGGGTCGACCGGGTTGGCGGGGAAAGGGTCCTGGGGCGCCGCCACGGCCGACGAGCGCCGCTTGCCGGGCGCCCGGTCAGCCCCTGCGGCATCCAGCCGCCGCGAACCGGCGACCACCTGGAGTTCGCTCACCGGTCCGACCTTCGCCCCGCCGAGGCGGAGCCGGAAGGTGCGTTGGTCGGGGGAGGGCTTCGGGACGCCGAGGGTCCGTTCCCCCGAGCGGAACTCGACCAGGGCGCCGCCCATGCCCACGGGCTCGGGCGAACTCCAGATCAGCTCCCCGCCCTCGACACGCCACCCCTGCGGCAGCCGCTCCCCGGAGGCGCCCGGCGGCGGCGTACCGGGTATGGGCTCGGCGGCCGGCTGCGCGTGCGCCGGCCCTGCCACACCCGCCGCCAGCGCCACGGCCGCCAAGGCAGCCGTCAGCGCGCGTGAGACCTGTCTCACGATGGTGTCTCCTCGTCGTTGCTCGTGCTTCAGCGCCCCAGGAATCCCAGGAGCACCTCTCGCACCGGGGAGAGGATGACGTGTCGTCACCGGTTGTCCGCATGGGGAAATCTGACAGGAATCTGACAGGTGCCAAGCAGGAGGCAGACAGGTCCCGGCCGGGCGTCATGGGGCCGGTCCGCTGATCGAGGGATTCTGGCCCGGAGCGGCGGTGGCGACGTTGTCCGTTTCGGGCCGGAGGTGTGTCTCCGGCACGGAGTCCGGTTCGTCGACCCGGGCCTCCGCGCGGCGGGGCTCCGCACTGTCCCGCGCAGGTCAGGGGCCTGATCGAGGCTGCGGACAGGGGCGGCGGCGGTGGCTGGAAGCCGGTCCGAGGCGGGGCGCCCGGCCCTTTCGTGTGCCGCCGTCGGTCAGAGCGAGGGGCAAAGTCCGGACAGCAGCGCCGGCAGCTTGCGCATGTCGTCGAAGACCACGGTGTCCGGGCCCTCCAGCCAGTGCGCCGGGGTGAGGCCACCGGCGTAGCCCAGCGACCGCATCCCCGCCGAACGGGCGGCCTGGACGCCGTACTTGCTGTCCTCGACGACGACGCAGGCGGCCGGCTCGACCCTCATCTGCCGGGCGGCATGGAGGAAGAGATCGGGGGCGGGCTTGCCGTGCGCGACCTCACTCGCGCTGAAGATCCGGCCCTCGAAGTGGGAGTGGAGCCGGGTGTGGCCGAGGGTGTGCCGCATCTTCTCGTGGCTGCCGCTCGACGCCACGCAGGTGGGGAGCGTGAGGGCGGTCAGCGCCTCGTGGATGCCATCGACCGCGACGAGCTCGGTGTCGACGGCGGCGCGGTGGAGGTCCTCGAAGCGTTGCTGCCACGCGGCGGACCGGCCGGGCAGGTGGGCGTCGATCAGCTCGCCGATGGACGTGTTCGACCGGCCCACGAACTTCTCGATCACCTCGTCCGCCGTCAGCGGCCAACCCAGTTCGGCACCCACCTGGACCTGGACGCGCACGGCGATCTTCTCGCTGTCGACGAGCACGCCGTCGCAGTCGAATATGACGAGTTCAAGGGGAGGCACAGCCGTCGTGGTCATCCGGACAGGATAGGGACACCGACGGCCGGGCGAGGGCGCGAGGAGGACGGGGCGAGCAGGGCGGGGGCGCAGGGCGGGGAGGGGAGACGCGGGTTGTCGGCCGTGCGGCGTCCGGGGGCCTTCCGCTGGCATTTCGGACCACTGCTGGTCAGCATGGACCCATGCCACTCGATCAAGGAGAACCCATGCCCATCGCGGTACTCGGAGCGACCGGAGGCCAGGGCGGCGCGGTGTCCCGCGCCCTGCTGGAGGCTGGGCACGGTGTGCGCGCCGTGGTGCGCGATCCCGGCAGCGGACGGGCCAAGGCGCTGGCGGTGGCCGGCGCGGAGGTGGTTCCCGGCGATCTGTTCGACGCGGCCTCGCTCGCCGAGGCGTTCCGGGGCACGACGGCCGCGTTCGCCGTCACCACCCCGTTCCAGGACGGTCTGGACGCGGAGGTGGCCCAGGGCGCGGCGATCGTCCGGGCAGCCGCGGACGCCGCACTGCCGCATCTGGTGCTGGCCTCCGTCGCCAGTGCGGACCGGGACACCGGCGTCCCGCACTTCGAGACCAAGGCCAGGACCGAGGAACTGCTCGCCGACTCCGGGCTTCCGGCGACGGTGGTGGCACCGACCTACTTCTACGACAACGCGCTGGGAGCCATGGACGAGGTCGCCGCCGGCCTCCTCACCATGCCGCTCCCCGGCGACGCCCCGCTCCAGCAGGTTGCCCGGCAGGATCTGGGCCGTGTCGTGGCCGCGGTCGTGGCCGATCCGGACCGCTGGACCGGGCAGCGGATCGAGGTGGCGGGCGACGATCCCACACCGGTCCGGATGGCCGAGGAGATCGGCCGGGCCGCCGGGGGCACGGTCACGTTCCGGCGGACGCCGCTGGAGGACCTGCGCACCGTCAACCCCGACATGTTCGCCATGTACAGATTCCTGACGGACACCGGATACCAGGTGGACCTGGAGGCCCTGCGGGCGCAGTTCCCCGACGTCCCTTGGACCTCGTACGGGGCGTGGGCGGACGCCCAGAACTGGCCGGCACCCCGCCCGTGACCCCCGGGCGCTCGCTCCGAGCGCCTCAACCCCTCAATGCGCGTCGGCCCGGCAGTCGCGGCAGAGGCCTGGGGCAGGGGAGCGGAAGGCGCGCTCGCAGCCGTCGCAGGTCTGGAAGGCCATCACCGGGTGTACGGGCGTGCGGGGAGGGGCGAGAGGGAGTGGAGGCGGGAGGAGTGCGGTGAGGCGGTGCCGGAGGAATCCCGCGGGGTGCTTGAGGGGCACGGGGAGGTCGGTGGTCAGGGCGCGGCGAATGGTCTCGGGGGTGGTCTCGCGTTCGAGCCAGGCCGTGAGGGCCGGGGCGAGGTCGTCGACGTCGCGCTGGGAGAGGTGCAACTGCGGGGTGATCCGGCGTAGTTCGGCGAGGAGATCGGCGGCGGTCCGGAGCAGTTCGGTGCTGGGGGTGCGGGGTGAGGGGAGTGGTGCGCGCTGAGCTCTGGGCGAGGTGGGCTGCGGTACGGGGTGGGGTGTGGGTGAGGTGGGTGCCTCGGGCGACGGCGCGGAGGCGGGTGTGGGTGACTGCTCGGGTGCGGGGGCCTGATGGGCGGCGCGGCGCGGCCTCGGCCGGGGTTGCGGCCTTGATGCCGGGTGTTTGTGCGGGGCGGAGTGGCCCGGCTGGTTGTACGAGCAGGTGCGGGTGATGACGCGGCCGTCGGGGAGGCGTTCGCGGGTGCGCCGCAGGTAGCCGTGAGCTTCCAGTTCGCGCAACGCGGCGGCGATGCGGGCCTCGCTCTCCGGGAAGCGGTCGGCGAGGAACCTGATGCCGATCTTCGCCCCGGTGGGCAGCGACTGGATGTGGGTGGCGAGCCCGATCGCGAGGAGGGAGAGCTCGCGGTGCTGGGCGAGATGGTTGCCGACCACGGTGAAGCGGGTGGTGTGCCGGGAATTGATGTGCATGACACCGGATGTCGGTGTGGCGTCCACGGGTACGCGGGACGGGGTGCGCGGGGGCGCGGTAATCTGCAGGGTATCCATCGGGAAGCTGTCTTCTTCCTCGGTGGTCAGGCCCTCGTCAGGATTGCCGTCCTGGACGGGGGCCGACGCATGTCTGTGGTGGTCGCGGCGAGCATATGTCAGGCAACCGGAGGGAAATCCAGCTCAGTTGGTGAACCTCACCCGTGTGAGTGACGGGCCTCTGGTTGAGACCGGGTGGGGGTTGGGTTGGGGAATTTCTTCTCCCCAAAGCCTTGAAAGCCTTTTACGTCGGGCCCCGCCTCGACGCGGTCAACCGGGTCGCGGCTGTCGCGACCCGGTGCCGCGCACGGGTGGCTCAGCCCTGCCGCGCGTACGTGACGAAGGCGGACCAGGTGGCGGGGGCGACGTCGAGGTGGGGGCCCTGGACGTTCTTGGAGTCGCGGATGTGGATGGTGGTGGGACAGGTTGCTACCTCGACGCACTCGCCGCCACCACCGCTGCTGTAGCTGGACTTGTGCCAGTTGTAGGCGACCTCGATGCAGTTGCCGCCTTCGCCGTCGCTGTGGCTGCTCTTGAACCAGTGCAGTTGCTCGGTGTTCATAGCTCTCCCAGCATCTTCTCGATCAGCGTCAGGGACTCCCTCGGGGTGAGAGCCTGCGCTCGGATGATCCCATAGCGCTCGCTGAAGACGCGGACCTCCTCGGAGTCTGTGATCAGCCGTGGATTTCCGTAGAGCTCCGTGTAGACCGCTTGCTGCCGTCCTTTGGGTGTGATCAGGGTGAACGTGCCGCCAATCGCGGGGTGTTCCTCGCGATTGGTCGGCATGACCTGGATCTCCACCGTCCGTAGTCTTCCGATGTGCAAGAGCCGTTGCAGCTGCTCTGCGTGGACGGCCCTGCCTCCGATTGGTCGCCGCAACGGAGTTTCTTCAAGCACGTAGCTAAAGGTCGGCGCAGGCCAACGCTCGAAGATTCGCTGTCGGTCCAACCGGTCTGCGACGCGCTTCTCGATGGTCGCCTCGTCCAGCAATGGGCGGCGTTGCGTGAAGACGGCCCGCGCGTACGCCTCCGTCTGGAGCAGGCCAGGCACGACCTGGGCGCTGTACTCGTGCAGCGCGACTGCATCCGCTTCAACCCGCGCATAGTTCCGGAACCAGTCCGGATGACGGGTGCGCGCCCGCGACAGAGCCACCCGTACCTCGTCGACGGCGACACACAGCACCCCGCCCGCGTCGAGGAGCGGGTCCACGCGGATCAGAAAGTCCGGCTGGGGCGTCCGTACGCCCCGCTCCATCGCGGAGATCAGGTCTTCGCCGCAGTGGGTCGCCGCCCCCAGTTCCTTCTGGCTCAGCCCCGCGCGCTCGCGCAGCACCTTGATCTGTCTGCCCAGCGCCCTGAACAGGTGTGCAGTGCCGTCCGACTCGGCCGGCCGCTCCGGTCGTTCTTCACGTTCCGCGTTTGCCATCTACCCCGCACCGCCCTCTGTCCGTCCGGTCACGGCCGACGCCCCGTACAGCCCACCGGATGTGCCCGTACAGCTCCTCGGAGTCGTGGTGTCACTCCTGGTCAGCGTACGAGGAACCGGACACGCTGAGTCACATGAACGCCGAAATCACCCTTGTGGGCGCCGAGTTCGTCCAACGATTCAGCGCCACCCGCCGCGGGGCGCGGCTCGCCCGTCGGCTCGCTGTGCATCAACTCGACGAGTGGGGTGTGCCGTACGGGAGCGAGCTCTCCGACAACGCAGCCGTGGTCGTGGCCGAGCTGGCGGCCAACGCGGTGCTGCACGGGCGCGTAGCGGGGCGGGACTTCGAACTGAGGCTCGTCGCCCTCGCGGGCACGCTCCGTATCGAGGTGTCGGACGCGCGAGGCGAGCGGGGGCCGGAGCCGCAACCTCCCCGCCCCGGCGCGGAATCGGGATTCGGCCTGCATCTGGTCGGGGCGCTGGCGACGTCGTGGGGCGTGAAGGACCGGGTCGTGGGCAAGACGGTATGGGCCACGTTGTCCACGGCCCCGTGACGGTCAGCCGACGCGGCCGAGGTGGATCACGATGATAGTGACCTGGGCTTCTGCGATCTCGTACAGCACTCGATAGCGCCCGACGTGCACGCGTCGCAGCGTGGGGGAGCCGTATGGCGCAGATCCTTGGGGCAGAGAATTGTCGGCGAGCAGGTCGACGGCATCCATCAACTGGCGCAAGCCGTCGGGATCGTCCTTGAGGAAGCGGGCAGCCTGGTCGATGGCGTGCTTGTCCCACGTGATCAGATGCCTCAACGCTGCTCCAGGCCAAGCCGTGCACGGACCTGGTCATGCGGAACGGTTTCCACGGTGCCGGCGACCTGGCGTGCCTGGTACTGGGCGAGGGCCAGAGCATCCTCCAGTTCGGCCAGTTCCTGAGGATTGATCAGTATGGCCGCGGGCTGACCGTGGTCGGTGATCGTGATGCGTTCTCGTGCATTCGAGGCTCTGCGGACGAGCGAGCCGAAGCGGGCGCGGGCTTCAGTGATCGGCAACATGTCAGTCATGTACAGAAGTGTACACTTGTTGCGTCTTGTGTCCCGTGGGTGGTGGCATCGGTCCCCCGGCGCCCGGTCGCCGTCGCCACGACGGTGACCGGGCGCCCCCGTGTCAGAGTGCGAGCAGTGCTCGTACGGGAATGAAGGTGTCCGACAGCGGGCGTACCGCCATCCGCATCAGGGCGAGGGCGTTGTCGTCCCCCGCGATGCGGTTGGCGCTCAGTTCGCCGCAGGTCAGGCACTCGTGGATGATCGCCCACTCCCCGTCCTGCCGGACGGACAGGCTGAGTGCCGTCATCCGCCCCCGGCAGTCGGCGGCCCGGTCGCCCGGTATCCGCCGGTCGACGTGGAGGCTGGTCAGGCAGTGCGGGCAGTGGTTGCGGTGCCCGGTGCCCGGTGCGATCAGCGGTACGTCGAGTCGGCAGCCGACGCAGCGGAACGCGTCGCCGTGGGCGCCGCCCGGTCCGTGCAGGACGTCCTTGCGTCTCTGGGGGCGGCGGGCGGCCGGTCGGCGGGGTTTACGTCGTGGCACGGCGTGGCCTCCGTCCTGTCCTCGGTCGTCGTCGGTGGGTCACAGATCACCGAACGCTTCGAGAGGGAAGGGCGGTTGGGCCAGCGGTCGTACGGCCATCCGCATCAGGATCAGCTGGTTGTCGTCCCCGCAGATCGGGTTCGAGGTCAGCTCGTCGCAGCGGGTGCAGCGGTGGATGACCATCCAGTCGCCGGTGCGGAGCACCGCGATGGAGATCGGCGTCATGCGCGACCCGCAGTCGGACGGGCCGCCCTCGATGTGGTCGAGGCAGTGCTGCGAGTGCAGGCAGCTGGGGCAGTGGTTGCGGCGGCTGCCGTCGGGCGCGAGCGTGGCGACGGTCAGCCCGCACCACAGGCAGGTGAAGGTATCGGTCCTCAGGTAGGCACTGGCGCCCTGGGCGGAGGACTTGGTCGGACGGTGCTGGGGGTTGTCGGTGGACACCCGGTTTTCTCCTTGCCGAAGAGGATGAGCAATGCAGCAGGGAAGTACCGAGCAGCCCTCGGGGGCGTGGGCCTCAGAGGCATGGCACGTCAGCCGGGAATCACGTACTGACGAAAAGGAAACGCGTGCCGATCAGCGGACGCGTGTCAGTGGGATGCCGCGAGCGTGCGCATGCGCGCAGGTCCGGTCGCCCCGGCGCACATGAGGGCGCGACGAGGGAAGCTCGGAACTACTGGCCGGGGCATACATCAACTGCTTTCCAGGGCGAGCGCCCATAGGTCACCGACGGTCCGCACCGCGGTCGAGGTCCAAGCACCGTAACAACGCACCGAGCGCGGGGCCAGCGATTTAGTACTGCAACCGCATGTGCCTGAGGTTCAGCCAGGCGCGGTCCGGCGTTCAGCCGCAGAGGCCGAGGATGCGGGGCATGCCATAGCGGAGTGGGGAGGCGGCCTCGGGGGTGAAGGTGTGTCGATGCGCCCGCCGTTGCTCGCCGCGGCGTCGACCATCCCGCGCGGGATCAGCTTGATCGTCCAGTGCCCGCCGAAGCCGACGTCGGCGGCGTCCGTCCCTGGAGGGGTCGTCGCGCATCGACACCTGAGGTGACGTGCGCCACACGCCTCTGGCTCGGTCGGCCGTCCATATGCTTCTCTGTAGATGTGCAGATGTCCAACATGTGGAGGGCTTGATGGAGGGATTGCGGCAGCCGCGCCGGGCGACGACGCTGGCAGCGCAGGTCGCCGACCAGTTGCGGGAGCAGCTGACGTCCGGGCGATGGCCGGTGGGCACGCGTATTCCGGGTGAGCAGGAGCTGGCCGACATGCTCCAGGTCAGCCGGAACACCGTTCGCGAAGCGTTGCGGGCGCTGATCCACCTCGGCCTGCTGGAGGCGCGCGTCGGCGACGGCACGTATGTCCGGGTGACCAGCGAGCTCGAAGCAGTCCTGCTGCGGCGCACGGCCACCACGCGGCCGGCGGACGTTTTGGAGCTGCGGGCGGTGCTTGAGGAATACGCTGCCGGTCTGGCCGCTGAGCGACGGTCGGAGGCGGATACCGCGCGCATCCGGGAGCTCCTGGTGGCGGCTCGCGAGAGCAACCGCTCCGGGTCGATGGCTCAGGTCGCGGCCGCCGACGGGGCTTTTCACCTCGCAGTCGTGAAGGCCGGCGGCAACGAGCTGCTCATGGAGCTCTATGAACACCTGGGCAGTGCCCTGTCCGCCCTGCTGGCCGCGCTGCCGTGGGACGATGACGTCGCCGCCGAGCACGATCACTGGCATACCGCGCTCGTCGACGCGATCGGTGCCGGCGACGCGGTCGCTGCCCGGTACGCAGCGTCCATGCTGGTGCGGGTGACCAGCCGACTGAGCGTAGACATCTTTGCTGAGCAGGCCGGTGCCGCTGGGACCGGTCGTCATGCGGGTGAATGATTCGCGCGACCTGTCGGATCAGGTGAGGGCTGCAGCGCCGAGTGGGCGGTCCATGGTGTGGCTGCTGGTCGGCGTCGTCCTCGTCGCAGCGAATCTGCGTGCCGCCCTGACCGGGGTGGGTCCGCTGCTTCCCGGCATCGAGGCATCGACCGGACTGTCCGGCACATGGACAGGACTGCTCGGGACCCTGCCGCTACTCACGTTCGCCGCCACTTCGCCGCTGGTCGGCCGGACCGCGCACCGCTACGGCGCGTCACGCGCCCTGGTCGCCTCGCTGGCCGTGCTGGCGGCCGGGCTGCTCATACGCTCCGTGCCAGGCGTGCCCTTCGTGTTCGTCGGAACGGTGGTGATCGCGGCCGCGATCGCCTACGGCAATGTGCTGCTGCCTTCCGTCATCAAGAGCACTGTGCCGGAAGACCGGATCGGGCAGGTGACCGGCCTCTATGTCACCGCGATGGGCCTGCTGGCCGCCATCTCGTCCGGGGTCTCGGTGCCCATGGCTGACCACCTGCCAGGCGGCTGGCGCACCGCGCTGGGGGTCTGGGCCGCATTGGCTGTGCTGGCCTTCGGGTTCTGGGTCCCGCTCTGGAGGCGTACCGGCGCCGCGGCGGCAACCCCTGCCAGGCGAGAGCCCATCCCCTGGCGTTCCCCCTTGGCCTGGCAGGTCAGCGTGTTCATGGGGCTGCAATCCCTCGGCTTCTACACCACGATCGCCTGGCTGCCGAGCATCGTGCACGACCACGGAGTGGGAGAGGCCGCCGCCGGCTGGCAGTTGTTCCTGTACCAGATCGTCGGCCTGGTCGCCAGCAGTGCACTTCCCGTGCTTGCCCGCCGGTGGACGGATCAACGACTCCTGGCGGCGGCTGCCTCGGCGATCGTCGCGCTGGGTTTCGCGCTGCTGGCCGTGGCCCCCCAACTGGCCGTCGTGTCCAGCGTCCTCACGGGCCTGGGCGGCGGAGCGTGTCTGGTCCTCGCCCTGGCTTTCCAGAGCCAGCGGGCGGCAGACGCCTCGCAGGCGGCGGCGCTGGCCTCGATGGCCCAGTCCGTCGGCTACCTCGTGGCCGCCGTCGGACCGCTCCTCCTCGGCGCACTGCACGAACTCACCGGCGGATGGACGCTCCCCCTGATGCTGCTCGTCGCGCTGACGCTCGCCCAGGCCGCCGTCGGTGCCGGCGCCGGCCGCGACCTGCGCCTGAAATCCACTTCCCGACCTACCTCAACCGCACGGATCGGAGAATCGCCGTCATGACCATGATTGCGCCCTTCAGTTACCTGGACACGCCGACGGCCGCGCCGCTGTCGATCACCGAGCTGATGCCCGGCGTCTACAACCTCCTGGAATACGCCGCGGTCACGGCGGGAGAGCAGGTGCTGGTCCTCGCCGAGCACGGCACCGATCCGGTGGTCATCCAGGCCATCGCGGCGGCGGCCGCCTACCGCAACGCCGAGGTGCACGTGCTGTCCATACCGCCGATCAGCGCCGGCGGGTGGGATCGTTCGACGCCCTCGCCGCTGCCGTCCGCCGCTCATGCCGCCGCCGACGTAGTGATCTCGCTGACCTGGTGGGGGGAAGTGCACACCACCCGCCTGTTCTTCGACGAGATCGCAAAACAGCGCGCCCGGTTCGTCTCCCTGCACCAGACGGCCACGGCGTCGGCCCTGTCGACCGGTGCCCGGTTCCCGCTCGAGCTGTACTTCGCGCTGGAGACCAAGGCGTACGCTCGGATCGGCGCAGCACAGGAGATCAGGGTCACGACCGCGCTGGGCACCGACGTGACCTTCCGCGCCTTCACCACCCCGGGTCACCCGAGTGCCCCCCTCACCACCGGCATGTGGCGGCCCTTCCCCTACGGAGGCGCCAACTTCTACCCCGACCAGACGGACGGCGTGGTCGTTGTAGAGGAATCCACCGTCACTGGCGTCCCCGCCGAGCGGACCACCCTGGAGCTGGAGAACAACCGCGTCACCGCCATCCACGGCGGCGCGGCGGCCGCCGAGCTGCAGCGCTACGCACCGGACGGCTACTACATGCGCCACGCGCTCATCGGCGTCAACCCCAAGGTCCGCTCGGCAGGCGGTACGCAGTTCGAACGCGAGAAGCACGCCGGCGCCTTCTACTTCGGCCTCGACGGCCTGACCCCGCAAGGGGCAGTCGACCGCACGGGCCCCGGCCACGCACACTGCGACTGCCAGTTCGACCAGCCCACCATCACCCTCGACGGCCAGCCCTTCGTCGACAATGGCTGTCTTCTACTCCTCGACGACCCCGAAATCCGCGAGCTGGCTGGGAAGTTCGGCCCAGCCGACATCCTTCTCGATCCCAATCCCCGCCTCGTCCTGCCGCCTCGCTACAGCCGCTGACCAACTGTGGGCAGTCCGGGCGGACGACCCGTCGGGGCTGCCCCCCACCGCGCACGAACGCGGCGGCCCCGGCGGGATCGCCACGGGCGGGCGATCCTCGGCCGCCTGACGCAGCTCGCCGCCGGTACGCGCGGGGACCGGGCCGGCCGGCCCCTCCGGCAGGGCCGGGAGGCGGTCGCCCGGCAGATGCCCTGGTCCGGGGGGCGGGCCTCGCTCGTATGCTCGGTCCATGACCGATCCCCAGCGCGGACGTCCGACCACCAATTCCATGCGGCGAGCCCTCAAGCGGGCCCGCGACGGTGTCGCTCTCGATGTGACCGAGGCCGCCGTGCTGCTCCAGGCGCGCGGCGACGACCTGACGGATCTCGCAGCCTCGGCCGCCCGGGTGCGCGACGCCGGTCTCGAAGCCGCAGGCCGGCCGGGCGTCATCACGTACTCCCGCAAGGTATTCATCCCGCTGACCCGGCTCTGCCGCGACAAGTGCCACTACTGCACCTTCGTCACCGTCCCCGGCAAGCTCCGCCGCGAGGGCCACGGCATGTTCCTCTCGCCCGACGAGGTGCTCGACACCGCCCGCCAGGGCGCGGCCCTGGGCTGCAAGGAAGCCCTGTTCACGCTCGGCGACCGGCCCGAGGACCGCTGGCCCGAGGCACGGGAGTGGCTGGAGGCCGAGGGGTACGACGACACCCTCGCGTACGTACGCGCCATGGCGATCCGGGTCCTGGAGGAGACCGGTCTCCTTCCGCACCTCAACCCGGGCGTGCTGACCTGGACCGACCTCCAGCGCCTCAAGCCCGTCGCCCCGTCCATGGGCATGATGCTGGAGACCACCGCGACCCGCCTGTGGTCCGAACCGGGCGGCCCGCACCACGGCTCCCCGGACAAGGAACCCGCCGTACGTCTGCGGGTGCTGGAGGACGCGGGCCGCTCCAACGTCCCGTTCACGACCGGCATCCTGATCGGGATCGGCGAGTCCTACGAGGAGCGCGCCGACTCCCTCTTCGAGCTCCGCAGGACCGCGCGCGCCTACCACGGCATCCAGGAAGTCATCGTCCAGAACTTCCGCGCCAAGCAGGACACGGCGATGCGCGGCATGCCGGACGCCGAACTGGAGGAACTGGCCGCGGCCATCGCCGTCGCCCGGCACGTCCTCGGTCCGTCCGCCCGCATCCAGGCCCCGCCGAACCTCGTCGACGCCGAGTACGCGCTGCTCATCGGCGCGGGCATCGACGACTGGGGCGGCGTCTCCCCGCTCACCCCCGACCATGTGAATCCCGAACGTCCCTGGCCGCACATCGACGAACTCGCCGCGAAGACCGCCGAGTCCGGCTTCACGCTCCGCGAACGCCTCACCATCTACCCGGAGTTCATCCGACGTGGTGAGCCCTGGCTCGATCCCCGCCTGCTCCCGCACGTCCGCGCCCTCGCCGACCCGGAGACGGGCCTCGCGAAGGAGGGGGCGATCCCCGTCGGCCTGCCCTGGCAGGAACCCGACGAGGAGTTCGGCGCCAGTGGCCGCACCGATCTGCACCGCACGATCGACACCCAGGGCCGAACCGGCGACCGCCGCGAGGACTTCGACGAGGTGTACGGGGACTGGGAGGCGCTGCGCGAGGCCGCCGCCCCCGGCATGGTCCCCTCCCGCATCGACGCCGATGTGCGCCAGGCGCTGAGCCAGGCCGCCGACGACCCGACGAAACTTGACGACGACCAGGCGCTCGCCCTGCTCCACGCGGACGGCCCGGCGCTCGACGAACTGTGCCGGATCGCGGACACCCTGCGCCGTGACGTGGTCGGTGACGACGTCACCTACATCGTCACCAGGAACATCAACTTCACCAACGTCTGCTACACCGGCTGCCGCTTCTGCGCCTTCGCCCAGCGGCGCACCGACGCCGACGCGTACACCCTCTCCCTGGACCAGGTCGCCGACCGCGCCGCCCAGGCGTGGGACGTCGGCGCGGTCGAGGTCTGCATGCAGGGCGGCATCCACCCGGATCTGCCCGGCACCGCGTACTTCGACATCGCGCGTGCGGTGAAGGAACGCGTCCCCGGCATCCACGTGCACGCCTTCTCACCCATGGAGGTCGTCAACGGGGCGACCCGCACCGGCATGTCCATCCGCGACTGGCTGATCGCCGCGAAGGAGGCCGGGCTCGGCTCGGTCCCCGGTACGGCGGCCGAGATCCTGGACGACGAGGTCCGCTGGGTCCTCACCAAGGGCAAGCTGCCGACGGCGACCTGGCTGGAGGTCATCCGCACCGCCCACGAGGTGGGCCTGCGCTCCTCGTCGACGATGATGTACGGCCACGTCGACCAGCCCCGCCACTGGCTCGGCCACCTGCGGACGCTGGCGAACCTCCAGCAGGAGACGGGCGGCTTCACGGAGTTCGTCACTCTCCCGTTCATCCACACCAACGCCCCGGTCTACCTGGCCGGCATCTCCCGCCCCGGCCCGACCGACCGCGACAACCGGGCCGTCACCGCCATGGCCCGGCTGCTGCTCCACCCGCACATCACCAACATCCAGACCAGCTGGGTGAAGCTCGGCACGGAGGGCGCCGCCGAGATGCTGCGCTCGGGCGCCAACGACCTGGGCGGCACACTGATGGAGGAGACCATCTCCCGGATGGCGGGCTCCAGTTACGGCTCGTACCGCTCCGTCCAGGACCTGGTCGCCATCGCGGAACTCGCGGGCCGCCCGGCGAAGCCGCGTACGACGCTGTACGGGGAGGTGCCCGAGGAGCGGGTGACGGCGGCGAAGGCGTCCGACGGACACCTGCCGGAGCTGCTGCCCGTGCTGCCGGACTGAGCGCGTGCCGACGCCGGTCGGACCGTGCCGTCCCCGCGGCGGCGGGGGAGGGGCCGCGGCAGCCGGGGCGGGCCCGGTTCGTGCCGCCTGCGCTGTTTCCTCCGCCCGGCGCCGGGGTGCTCAGGCGGGTTCGGTGACGCCGGCGAGGAAGCCGCGCATCAGGTCGGCCACGGTGTGCAGCCGGCTCTCCAGCAGGAAGTGGCCGCCGGACAGGAGATGCACCCGGGCCGCCGGCAGGTCGCGGCGGAAGGCCTCCGCGCCGGCCGGGCCGAAGATCTCGTCGTTGCGCCCCCAGACGGCGAGCAGCGGCACCTGGCTGGTGCGGAAGTACTCCTGCACCGCCGGGTACTGACGTGCGTTGGAGGGGTAGTCGGCGTAGAGCCTGAGCTGGATCTCGGGGTTGCCCGGCCGGTTGACCATCGCGTGGTCGTGGTGCCAGGTGTCGGGACTGACCGTCTCGGGGTCCGCCACCCCGTGGAGGTACTGCCAGCGAATCATGTCGAGGTCCAGGCTGCGGCGCAGCGGTCCGGCCAGCGACTCGTCGTCCGGGTTCCGCGCATACGTCCACAGCGGATCCCAGAAGGAGGGGACGAAGCCCTCCTCGTAGGCATTCCCGTTCTGGCTGACGATCGCGGTGATCCGGTCGGGGTCGCGCAGGGCGAGCCGCCAGCCCATGGGGGCGCCGTAGTCCTGGACGTACAGGGAGAACGTCCCGATGCCCAGCTCGTCGAGGAGCCGGTGCTCCATCTCGGCCAGGGAGTCGAAGGTGTAGTCGAAGGCGTCGGCAGCCGGTGCCGACGAGAACCCGAAGCCGATCATGTCGGGAGCCACGACGTGATAGCGGTCCGACAGGAGCGGGATCAGGTTGCGGAACATGAAGGAGCTGGTGGGCATGCCGTGGAGCAGGACGACGGTCGGTGCATCCGGGTCGCCCGCCTCCCGGTAGAAGACGTCGAGTCCGTCGATCCGCACCGTGCGGTGGTGGACGGTGGCCGGAACACAGGAATTCACGGGGTCTCCAAGGCTGAGGGGGCGTTCTGCCGTCGCGGCGGGACGGGGCGGAGCGCCGCGGTGGCGCGAAGGGAGATCCGACCACCCCGGCGACCGGGCGACCCAGTGACCGGGCAGGCCCTTTCTGGTCACCGTAGGTGCGGGACTCCCGGCCCGCACCTCGGCGCCCGCACCGGGGCGACCGGCCTCCCCCGGGAGGGGCGAGCGCATGGGCCCGCCGGGGCCACGAGGCGTATCGGCCCCGCCGGGAGGGGCGGGGGCGGTGACGACGCCTCCCGAGTCGTCAGCGGTCGGCTCGGCCGTCCTGCGCGACACGCCCCTCCGCCGTGGCGATCACGTCGTCCAGTACGTCCTGGGAGCGCGGCGGCTCGCTGCTGGCCGCCGGGGCCGACCTGATCGCCCTGGGCCGCCCCTTCCTCGCCAACCCCGACCTGATCCGCCGCATGCGCACCGGCGCCCCGATGAACCAGGTCCGGGACGCATACCTGATGTACGTGGGCGGGCCGACGGGCTACACGGACTACCCGTCCCTGCCCGCCAACGCGTGAGGGCGCGCACGGCGGGGTGAGGCGGGCCGGGGCCGAATGCCGCGCGGAGCGGGGGCTCAGCGCTCGGCGGTGAAGGCCACGAAGGCGGTCCAGGCGGGGGCGGTGACGACGAGGGCGGAACCGGTGGGGGTCTTGCTGTCGCGCACGGGCACGAGGCCGGGGCAGTTGTCGTCGCCGCCGTGGCTGTAGCTGGACTTGCGCCACACCGCAGTGCCGAGGTCGGGGATACGGCTCGCGATCTGTGGTCCTCCAGGACGCCCCTGATGAACGCGATGGAGTCCGACGGGGACCACGCCCAGATCCCGGAGGCGATCGTCGGACGAGCGCACCTGGGGGGTACCCCCACCCGGAAATGGGCGGGTAGCGGGATCACTTCGGGCGGTCGTACCCGGAGATGCTGGGCCGTGCACACAGCCGGTTCCCCTCGATTCCGCAGGAGTTGTTTCGTGCACGAGCAGACATGGCAGAAGTTCCGTTCTCGCGCCGGGAAGCAGAGCGTTCGGCGCAGGGCCGTGTCGGTCGCGGTCGCGGTGACCGTCGGCGTCATGACAGTGGGTGCGCTGGCGCCGCCGGCATCCGCAGCGACAGCGACCAGGCCGGACACCGTCCAGCAGAGCCTGAGCGCGCTGGTGCACAGCGACGGCATGCCCGCCGCGCTGGCGAGCGTCAAGGGCCGCGAGGGCCGCACCCGTTCCTACACCGCAGGGGTCGGCGACCTGGCCACCGGCTCGAAGGTGCCCAGGGACGGGCAGGTACGGATCGGCAGCAACACCAAGACGTTCACCGCCGTGGTCATGCTGCAGCTGGTCGGTGAGGGGAAGGTCGGCCTCGACACCGCGATCGACACCTACTTGCCGGGTCTTGTACGCGGGGACGGGATAGACGGGCGCCGCATCACCGTCCGTCAACTGCTCCAGCACACCAGTGGACTTCCCGAGTACACCGACGATCTGGACCTCGCCACCCTTCAGCACCGTTACTTCGAACCCCGCGACCTTCTCGATATCGCCCTCAAGCAGAAGGCAGACTTCCCCCCGGGCGCGAAATGGGAGTACAGCAACACGAACTACCTGCTGGCAGGCCTGATCATCCAGAAGGTCACGAGCCGTCCCGTGGGCGAGGAGATCACCCGGCGTGTCGTCGTCCCCGCCGGGCTGCGCCACACGTACTTCCCCGCCCCCGGCGACATGACCATCCACGAGCCCCATCCCAAGGGCTACTTCAGGGATTCGGCGGACGGGCCGTTGCGTGACTACACGGAAATGGACCCCTCCTGGGGCTGGGCGGCAGGTGCGATGGTCTCCACCAACACCGACCTCAACCAGTTCCACGCCGCGCTCCTCGGGGGCCGCCTCCTCCCGGCGGCCCAGCTCGCCGAGATGCGCACCACCGTCCCCGCCGACGACCTCGGCGACGGCGTCCGCTACGGATTGGGCCTGGCGAGCGTGCCGCTGTCGTGCGGCGGTGTGTACTGGGGCCACGGCGGCGACATTCCTGGATACGAGAGCCGAGGCGGCGCCACCGGCGACGGACGCGCCGCCAGTGTCGCGGTGACCGCCATGCCGTCGGACGAGGCTGTCGTGGAGCGGGTGGAGGCCGCCGTGGACACCGCCTTGTGCCGCTGAACCGCGGGACGGGCCGGCCCGCGCACCGGAAGTCGCCGGTGCGCTGGGCCGGCCGGGAAGCCGCCTAGATGGATGAGTCCAACGGATCCGGGAGGGCCGCACCGAGGTTGACTGCGCCTGCTCGGTTCAGGCGCCGCCGGTAGTAGGAGATTGTGACGACCACGAGCAGTGGTCCCCATAGCAGCAGTGGTGCGTAACAGGCGTTCATCACGACGAGCGCCGGCCCGGTCGGGGCTCCCTGGGCCCCTCCGAAGCCGCCCGCCCGGGGGATCGTCAACAGCATCACAACGGCCGCGCCGAGCAACGCCGGAATCACCGCCGCCAGCGGCGCGACACGCCTCCCTCCGATCAGCGGGATCCAGCCGGGCACCACCTCGCCCCAGGGCTTGACCAGCCCAAGTGTGAGCAACGTGAGCCCCTCGGTACCCAAGCTCATCGCGATACACATGGCGCTGAACCAGCCAGGAATGTCCAATCCCGTGGTGTTGAATCCCACCGGTATGCCAACCCCCATCGCGATCCGCCAGATCCCGGACGGCACAGCAGTGAGTGCCGCAATGTGCGCGACTCGGACCACCCAACGGGCAGGGGACTGGCTCTCGGAGACGACAGCGGCTGTCGGTGTCCCAAACGTGACCATGGCCCCATGCTGTCTCGCAGTCCGCTCCGCCGAATCATGCGCAAGGACCAACTCGACTCGCCCGCAAGGGGTATGGATACCTTCGGCCTCGACCGGACAGCCGCATCCCTTGGACTGATTGACCTAGGAAGGTTCAATCGAGCCTTCCGGGCAGGCTCCCCGGTACTCGTCCGGCTCGTTCAACTTGTGCGGCTCGCCCGGCTCGCCCGGCTCGCCCGGCTCGTTCAGCTCATGCGGCTCGTCGGGCGGGAAGAAGTCCGTGATGTGTGGCGTGCCGCTCAGCGCGGCGTCGACCCGGCCCCGGATGTAGTCGCCGGTCATCGGGCAGGCCAGAGCATCGTCGGTGCGGCAGCCGAGCATGTGGTTCAGGACCGCCACAGCACGGTCGAGCTTCTCGATGCGCCGACGCATCGCCTCCCGCTGGGCGGTGATGAGCCCGAGGCGGTCCTCGACCTTCTCGCTGTCGACGATCGCGCTCGTCTCCGCGAGGGTCAGCATGCCGTCGTCGTGCCAGAGCTGCGCGTAGGCGAGCCGGGCGAGATCCTCGCGGGTGTAGTAGCGGACGCGCCCCCGGCGCACGCTGTGCCGTACGAGCCCGCGCTCCTCGTAGAACCGGAGCGCCGGGACCGTGAGCCCGAACGCGTCGGCGACCTCGCTGATCGAGTACAGATCCTTCATGGGCACCTCCGCCGGGTTCCCCGGTCTGCTGCGGCCCCGCAAGCTTGCGCTCAAGTTTACTTGAGCGTGAAAGCTGGCGGGGCCGCCGACCACAGGAAGGTTCCCGTGTCCGTTCCCGCGCCCAGCCGCACCGCCCAGTTCTCTTCGCCCGTCCAGGGTCCGCCGCTCCGGGGGACGTCCTCGGCCGTGGTCCTGGTGACCGGCTTCGTCCTCCTCAGCCTGAACACCCGCGTGGCGTTCGGGCAGCTCGGCCCGCTCGCGCCCGTGGCGGGCTTCGGGACCGGGACCATCACTCTGCTCGGTCTGCTGCCACCGCTCTGCATGGGCGCGTTCGCGCCGCTCGCCTCACTGGTCCGGCGCCGGTTCGGGGAGGAACGCGGCCTGTTCGCGGCCAGTGTCGTGCTGCTCGCCGGGGCGGTCGTCCGCGTGCTGGGACTGCCCGGCCTGTTCGTCGGCACGGTGATCGTCAGCATCGCCACAGCGGTGGTGAACGTGCTGATACCGGTGTTCGTCCGCAGCCGCTTCGCCCGCCGACGGGTCGGCGTCATGATGGGTGTCTACGCCCTGTCCATGGGCGCCGGTTCGGCACTGATCGCGGCGCTGATGGTGCCGGTGTGGCAGGCGGCCGGACATTCGTGGGAGACCGCGATGGGCCTCGCGGTGATCCCGGCGGCGCTCGCGGCGCTCGGTGTCGCACCGCAACTGCGGGGATCCGCTGGTCCGGCACGGAAGACACAGCGACCGACGGAGGCCCGGAGCGCCGAGGCAGGGGAACGGGGACGGGCCGGCGGAGTCCTGCGCACGCCGCTGGCCTGGAGCCTGGTCGCGTTCTTCGGCTTCCAGACGCTGCTCTTCTACACCACGCTCGCCTGGCTGCCCGCGATCCTCGTCGACGCCGGTGTCTCCGGGGCGACGGCCGGAAGCATGCAGTCGCTGTTCATCGTCGGAGTCGCCGTCGGTGGCTTCACCGTCCCGGTGCTGGCGGCCGCACGTACCGATCAGCGTCCACACATCGTCGTGGTCATCCTGATCTGCGCGGCGGGTTACACGGGCCTGCTGACCGCCCCCGCGTCCGTCCCCGCCGTCTGGGCGCTGGTGCTCGGAACCGGTCTCGGCGGCGGCCAGGCACTGGCCGGGGTGCTCTACGTCAAGCGCGGCAAGGACCACGACCATGTGGCGGCCCTGTCCGCGGTCGCGCAGACCGGCGGCTACCTCCTCGCCGCCACGGGCCCGGCGACCGCGTCACTGCTCCGCACGGTGACGGGGGCGTGGACCGTACCCCTCGTCACCGCCGTCGCCGTACTCGCACTGAGCCTGCTGGCAAGCCTGCACGCCGGTCACGACAAGCAGGCCGCGACGAGGTGAGGCGCCCCGCGTCCGAGCTTGGTGTTCAACCTCCGGCCGTGAGCGGCCCGTTGACCACGTGCCTCGCCGTCCCTCGGACAGTGGGGCGGCCTTTGCGCGATCACGTCTTCTCGCTGAAGTCGACACTGGTCACCACATGCACCCGCTGCTGAGTCCACGCTCGGCCTGGGCCGACCGCCCCGCCCCGAAGAGGTCCGCCCCCGCACCGGCCCCTGTAGGAACCGTGCGGCGCGTCACGTCACAGCAGGGCAATCGTTGCCTGACGCGGCACTACGAGTCGGTAGCTTTCGGATCCCGGCCACCGGGGAGCACAGGATCCACACCACACTCAGCACCGCCCCGGCCGTGCCCACCCACAGCGCGGTCCGCAGCCCGGCCGCCTCCCCCAGCGCCCCGCCCGCCAGGGCTCCGAGGGGCCGGAAGCCATGGTTCAGAGTTCGGTAGGCGCCCGTCACGCGAGAGCGCAGCGCGTCGGGTATGAGCGCCATCTGGAGCGAACCGGCCGCGATGTCGACGAACATCACGCCGACACAGGAGACGAACTCGGCGACGAAGAGCGTCCCGAGCACCACCGGCAAGGCCCCGCCCGCGAGCGGCACCAGCATCAGCGGCACGGTGAAGAGGGCGAACCCCGCGACGATGGACGGCCCGACGCCGATCGTCCGGACGACCGCCCCGCTGACCGCCGCCCCGATCAGCCCACCCACCGCCGCGACACTGAGCACGGCTCCGAACATGCCTGCACTGAGGCCCAGTTGACGTGTCGCGTAAAGGACGAAGAGGGTGTGGAAGATGTAGTTGAAGAACTGCACATTGCCCGACGCCATGAACATCGCCCGCATCGAGGGCTCCCGGAACACCCAGCGAATCCCTGCCGTGAAGTGTCCCTCGGCCCGTTCGACGGGCGGCGGCTCCACGGACCGGATGCGCGCGAGCTGCCCGGCCGAGACGACGTACGTGAGCGCGTCCGCGAGCAGGGCCACGGGCGCGGTCAGGATCTGCACGAGCACGCCGCCGGCACCGGGACCCGCGAGCCAGGCCATCGAGCGGCTGCCGTTGACCAGGGAATTACCCTCCACGAACTGCTCGGTCGGCACCAGCGACACGAACAGTGTCGCGTTGCACACCTCGAACAGCACCGTCAGCGCACCGATCCCGAAGGCCACGCCGTACAGCTGCCAGAACGTGAGGGCGTCCAGCGCGTACGCCACCGGGAGCGAGACCAGCAGCACGGCTCGTGCCAGATCGGTGGCGATCATGACGTCCCTGCGCCGCCCGCACCGGTCGGCCCAGGCCCCCGCCGGAAGGTTGAACAGCAGCGCGGGCAGCAGCTCGACGGCCTTCAGCCAGCCCATCTCCGCCGCGTCCGCCCCCAGGACGAGCACCGCGGCGAGCGGGATGGCGATCAGCGATATCTGGTCCCCCGCCAGTGAAACCGCCTGTCCCGTCCAGTACCGCCGGAACGCCCGGTCCCGCAGCAGCGCGGGTATCAGCGCCTGAGGCCGCTTCACGGCGCGTCCTCGGGAGCCACGTGGGCGATCCGCAGGAACTCCACGATGCGCGCGCCCTCGGGCCGCAGCGCCGGATCGTCGTTGCGCCCGTCGTACGCCCCCAGTAGTTCCCTGATCCGCTCGCGCAGCTCGACCAGTTCGCCGGCGGTCAGATACAGCTGATGGTCGCCGAATTCCTCCGCCTCCCGCCACTCGCGCGGCAGCCGATGACGCTGCTCCATGGCACGCGTCAGGCGTTCGAAGTACAGCTCGGCCACCGTTGTGCTCAGCGCCACCGCCGCCTCGTCCACGGCCGTATCGTCGGAGTGCGCCGGCCACGACGTGTACGAAGCGACGGCTCGCCACGGTTTCTCCCGGCCCTGCCCGCCGCCGGCCTGCTCGACCAGCCCGTACTTGGCGAGCATGCGCAGGTGGTAGGAGCAGCTGGCGACGGACTCGCCGATCAGCTCGGCGGCCCTGGTGGCCGTGGAGGGCCCCTCCCGGCGCAGCATTCCGACGAGCCGCATCCGCGTGGGGTGCGCATACGCGCGCAATGCGCGGGGGTCGCTGAGCACGGTCTCCCGCACCGGCGTATCCGGCACGCCGGTGCGCTGCTCGTGGGGTTCACGGGCTTTACCTGCTTCAGGTGCCTGATCGGCTTGGTCTCCAGTCACCATCTAAAGGTATCTTTAGAAACATTCCTTTGCCAAGGTTTCTTTATCAACGCCTGTGGAAGGCGATCGCGCCGGACCGGGCCGCTGCGCATCGCGCTGTCCGGCTTCGGCGGGCAGGGTGATACGGACAGCAGAACTGCCGGGTCCGGTCGGGCAGTTGACGGGTCGAGGTGGATACCTGGACATAATTCGCAGGCGTGCGGCAACGGCAAGGACCTAATCTGCCCGTCATGACCGACTGGAAGAGCGTCGAGGCCGCCGACTGTGCCGTGCCCGCCGACCGGCCCATGGACGACCTCGTCGGCGAGTTGTCCCGTGCCCTGGCGGATCCTGATCCGCTGGTCCGGGACGGCGCGCCCTACACCGTCCTCGCGACCTGGATAGCCCGCGGGGTGATCGGGACGTCCCGGCGGCTGGAGCTGGGGGACGAGATGGCCACCCGGTTCACCGACCCGCGGGTCGAGGCCCGCACCTTCGCGCCCCTCGTGCTCGACATGCTGGTGGCCGCGGGGGACTTCAAGGCCGGCTGGGTGGACGCGTTCGAGCACTGGTACCCGGCGGAGCAGGATCTGCGCGGCCACGACGAGAAGCTCGGCTGGCTTCACGCGGTGGCGCACGGCGCGGACCTGCTTGCCTGCTTCGGTCGCCACCCCGCGGTGGCGCCGGTGCGGATGCTGGACCTCGCCGCCGCGCGGCTGACGGCGCCCACCGACCACGTCTACGACCAGATGGAGGACGACCGCCTGGCCCGGGCGATCGCCCGGGTCCTCACCCGCACCGACCTGAACGAACGCGACGCCGTCGGCTGGCTGGAGCCGATCGCCGACCGTTTCGGGGCCGACCGCATCAGCACCCCGGTGCCGGCTCACATCAGCAACTGCCTGCGCACCCTGCGCCTGCTCTACATCCTCGCCGACCGGGGCGTGCGCCCCACCAGCGAACTGCCCGCGGAACCCCTCCACCACCGCGACGCGGTCAAGTCCGGCATCGCCACCGTCCTCGACCGGATCGTCAGACGCTGACCGACGGCACCCGGCTCGGTCGGGCGGACCGGTACGCACGTTCCCCGCGGACGAGGGGGATGGCGCTGATCGCGCACACCCTGGATGTCCCCCGAAGGCCGGCGCTGCTGCCTCGGCATGGACAACCCTCGCAGCGGGCTTTCCCGGCCGTGCGACGAGATGGAGGACGATTGACCCGACTGCGGCGCTCGCGGCTGACGGCCGTCGGCCGAGGAGCCCGCGCTCCTTGGCCAACCGGGCCAGGTGGCCGCTACGGCTCACGAGTGACTGCCGCTCCGAGACCCGGAAATCCCCGGAAAATGCCGATCAAAAGTGATCGCAGGATCTACTCCGTACATTCCGTTCAGGCCCACAACCGGTCGTTCCGGTTCGATTACAGTGCTGCGCGTCAAAGCTGCGCAGGCGTACGCGGACGGCTTGCACGGACGGCTTGCACGGACGGCTTACGCGGACGGGGGAGGGGCACGGTGAGCACAGGGACCACAGCTGTCTGGGGCCGTGCCGAGCAGCAGGACTTCCGCAGCCGGGTACGTGGGGCTCTGCTCGGCGGGGCCATCGGCGACGCGCTCGGAGCGGGTGTCGACGGGCTCACGCTCGAAGAGATCCGGGCGGCCCACGGCGTCGACGCGGTCACCGACTTCGTACCCGCGCACGGTGGGCGCGGCGTCGTGACCGCCGTCACGCAGCTCACCCTGTTCACCGTGGACGGGCTGATCCGCGCCCAGGTCCGCCGCGACACCGGCGCCTGGCATCCGCCCACCGATGTGCACCGGGCCCATCTGCGGTGGGCGGCCACACAGCGCGACTGGGGGCCCGACGAACGGCGCAAGGACAACGGCTGGCTCGCCCTGCAGGAGTGGCTCTACGCCCGCCGCGCCCCCACCCGCGAGTGCCTGACCGGTCTCGGCGACACCACCATGGGCACCCTCGACCAGCCCAAGAACCCTGCCGCGCGGGACTCGGCCGCCCTCACCCGGTCCGCTCCGTTCGGTCTGCTCGTCGGCTGGGAGCCCCAGCTCGTCCTCCAACTGGCCGTCGAGTGCGCCGCGCAGACCCACGGCCACCCCACCGCGCTGCTCTCCGCGGGCGCCCTCGCCGTCATGGTGCACGGGCTGGCCCGGGGCGAGACCCTGGACGGTTCCGTCCAGCACGCGCTGGCCCTGCTCGCCGAGCGTCCGGGGCACGAACCGGTCACCGAGGCGCTGAAGCGGGCCCTCGGCACCGTACGGCAGGGCATTCCGGGACCGGCCCTGATCGAGTCGCTGGGTGCCACGGACGCCGCCGAGGAGGTCCTCTCCGTCGCCCTGTACTGCGCGTTGGTGGGCGAGGACGTGCGGCACGGGCTGCGGCTGGCCGTGAACCACGGGGGGCCTTCCGCGGCCACCGGATCCCTGTGCGGAGCGCTGCTCGGTGCGTTGCACGGCGAGACCGCGCTGCCGCCGGCCTGGCTCGCCGAACTGGAGGGCCGGGCCACCGTCCTGGAACTCGCCGACGACTTCGCGATGGAGATGACCCAGGGGCCCGCCCTGCACAGCCCGTCGGCCGCCGCACCGGGCTGGCTGACCCGGTATCCGCGCGGCTGAGACCTCGAACCACGGGGGACGGGCGGGTGCGGACGCCGCCGCGGCCGTACCCCGCCTCTCGTCGCCTTCCCGCACGGACGGCGGGCGTCAGTCCTTCACGCCCTCCGTGACCGCCGCGTCCACGGAACCGGTCTGCGCCTGCGCCGGAACCGTCGCTCCGGCTCCCGTGCCACCGTCCGAGTTGATCTTCTCGATGACGGCGTCGCGCTCCGGGGTGACCTCCGGCTTGACGAGGCCGATCACGATGTAGAGGACCAGCGAGATCGCCAGCGGCAGCGCCACCTGGTACTGCAGCGCGACGTCCGTCTTCACCGAACCGTCGAGGTCGTAGTTGGTGAAGTAGAACGCCAGCAGGCCCGCCGCCCAGCTGGTGAGCGCCGCCGTCGGTCCGGACCTGCGAAAGCTGCGCAGCAGACCCAGCATGAACGGGATCGCGATCGGGCCCATCAGACCGGCGACCCACTTGATGACGACGGAGATGATGTCCTTGAACGTCGGCGAATTTGGGTGGCCAGTGCCATCGACAGGGCGAGGAAACCGAGCGTGGACAGCCGCGCCGCCAGCAGCCCGGCCCGGCTGCCCCAGTCGCGTGCCGCCTTGGAGAGGATGGGCGCGATGTCGCGGGTGAAGACCGCGGAGATCGCGTTGGCGTCCGAGGAGCACATGGCCATCGTGTGCGAGAAGAAGCCGACGACGACCAGGCCCAGCAGCCCGTGCGGCAGCAACTGCTCGGTCATCAGGGCGTAGCTGTCCGAGGCGTCCGGCTTCTGCGCGTGGACCAGCAACGGGGCGCACCACATCGGGAAGAACAGGACGGTGGGCCAGACCAGCCACAGCACGGCCGAGAGCCGGGCCGAGCGCTTCGCCGCGGCGGCGGACTCCGTGGCCATGTAGCGCTGGGCCTGGTTCCACATGCCGCCGTTGTACTCGAAGGTCTTGATGAAGAGGTACGCCAGCAGGAAGGTCACGGTGTACGGGCCGGCCGTCGGGTCGGTGTGGCCCTCGGGCAGCTTGTCCCAGACCGTCCACAGGGTGCTGACGCCGTCGAGCTCGGCCATGGCGGTGACGAGCATCGCGACCCCGGCGAAGAGCTGGATGACGAACTGCCCCAGTTCCGTGAGCGCGTCGGCCCACAGACCGCCGACCGTGCAGTAGACGGCCGTGATGCAGCCGGTGATGAAGATGCCCTGGGTGATCGAGATCCCCGTGAACACGGAGAGGAGGGTGGCGATGGCCGCCCACTTGGCACCGACGTCCACGATCTTCAGCAGCAGACCCGACCAGGCGAGTGCCTGCTGGGTCGGGATGTTGTAGCGGTTCTTCAGGTATTCGAGCGGGGACGCGACGTGCAGTCGTGAACGCAGCCGGTTGAGCCGGGGCGCGAAGAGCTGGGCGCCGATGCCGATGCCGATGGCGATCGGCAGCGACCAGGTCACGAAGGAGGTGACGCCGTACTGATACGCGATTCCGGCGTATCCGGTGAACATCACCGCGCTGTAGCCGGACATGTGGTGCGAGATGCCGGACAGCCACCACGGCATCTTGCCGCCGGCCGTGAAGAAGTCGCTGACATTGTCCACACGCTTGTGGGACCAGAGCCCGATCGCGACCATCACACCGAAGTAGCCGATGAGCACGACCCAGTCGAGACTGTTCATGTGTCCCCTCCCGGGGTCCGCCTTGTGAACGGGTACGCACTTCGTCAGTGAGGTCGCTCAGCGGTGTCCCCGTGCGGGAGCGGGGACTTCGGGGATTGAACCGTCTGCGTGGCATCCCGGTCAAGGTTTTTTCGGTCAGAGATGTGAACAAGGATCAGTAAGTCGAACGTTTTTACTTGCTCTTGACTCGCGTGGGCGTTGTCGTGAACGTGACGGCGGCCACACGATGAGCGGGCGCTTCGTCAGGCTGTGCAGAGCGTCAGGAGGACCGTGGAGCACAGAAAGACCGCACGGGATGCGGGTCCCGTGCGGCCGAGAAGGAGGAGAGGGAGGAGAAGGAGGAGAGCTGGCCCTGCGAGCCGGTCGTGCGAACCGGCCCTACCGCATCAGCTCGCCCGCGTTGACCAGCAGGGACTGTCCGGTGATCGCCCGCGCCCGGTCCGAGGCCAGGAACGCGACGGCCTCGGCGACATCGCCGTCCGTGGCGAGGTCCGGAAGTGCCATGCGTTCGGTGAGCCTGCCCAGCACCTCGGCCTCGGGCACGCCCTCGGTGTGCGCGGTGAACTGTACGTACGCCTGCACCGGCGGACCCCACATCCAGCCGGGCAGCACCGTGTTCACGCGGATCCGGTGCGGGCCGAACTCCCGCGCCATGGAGTACATCGCCGAGGTGAGCGCACCCTTCGAGGCCGCGTACGCCGCCTGCCGCACCTGGGACGGGGCGGCCACCGAGGACTGCGTACCGATGACGACCACCGCCCCGCCCCGCTCCTTGAGGCCGGGCAGGCAGGCGCGCGTCATCCGCAGCGTGCCGAGCAGATTGACGTCGACGACGGACTGCCAGGTGGCGAAGTCGGCGTCCTCGATCCCGCCGAAGTAGCTGTCCCAGGCGGCGACATGGACCACCGCGTCGATCCGCCCGAACCGCTCCAGCGCCAGCGCGGCGAGCGCCTCGCACTGTGCCTCGTCCGTGATGTCGGTGGCCAGATGAGCGGTGTGCAGGCCGTCCGGATCGATCTCCGCGGCCGACTTGGCGAGATTCGCCGCGGTGCGCGCCCCGAGCACCGCGTTGCCGCCGTCCCGTACGACCGTCGCCGCGACCTGGTGCCCGAGCCCGGCGCCCACGCCGGACACGATGACGGTCTTCCCTGCGAGCAACATCGGTGGCCTCCCGGCTCTGGCAGTTCTTCTGACGGGGCGTCAGAGTAGGACGCCGCTGCGGAGTACGGAAGGGGAACGGCATGAGCGACGAGACGCGGAGCGACACCTACGCCGAACTGGCGGCGCTGGGACCGTACGGAGTCCATCCCGGTCATGCGCTGATCACCATGGTCGAACCGCACCCGGGTCATGAGTACGCGTACAACCGCTGGTACGAGGACGACCACTACTACGCGGGCGCCATGGCGATGCCCTGGATGTTCGCGGGACGCCGCTGGGTCGCCACCCGGGAGCTGCGGGAACTGCGCTACCCGGAGAAGTCCGCGGTGGCCGAGCCGGTCGGCGCCGGCTGCTATCTGTCGACGTACTGGGTGACGGACGGGCGCTACGACGACCACATGAAGTGGACCGTCGGGATCAACAAGCGGCTGAACCGGGACGGCCGGGTCTACCAGGACCGCACCCATGTGTTCACGTCGTTCCAGGACCACGAGGCGACGGTCTACCGGGACGGCGCCGCGGGGCCCCGGGACTTCCACGCGCTCGACCACCCCTACCGCGGGCTGGTCCTTCAGGTGATCGACACCGAAGGGGTCGAGCAGCGGGCCGCGTTGCTGGAGTGGCTGCGCTCGCGGCATCTGCCGAAGCGGCTGAGCGGCTCCCCGGCGGCGATGGTGACGGTCTTCCGTCCCACGCCGCTTCCGGGTGACCGGATGACCTATGTGAAACAGGTCGAGGGCGTCGACACCCGGCTGACCCTGCTGTGGTTCCTCCAGGAGGACCCGCGGGACTGCTGGGACGGGCACTTCACCGGGCTCGACGCGATGGTCGCGGAATCAGGCCTGGGGCGGGTGGAGCTGGTGGCACCGTTCATCCCGACGGTGCCGGGCACCGATCTTCATGTCGATCGACTGCGCTGAACACCGCTCGCTCCGCCGGACATTCCCCGTCGCGTAATCCCTGCAGGAGATTCCCCGCAGGAGATTCCCCGCAGGACATTTCCCGCGGGGCATTCCTCCGCCGGCCCTTCCCGGGCGGTTCTCTCCGGGGCGGCCCTTGCCGTTTCCGCCGATGTGCCCCGGTGTCCGGCGACGCGTATGCCGGTAAAAGCGTGCCCCGGGGCGGGAATTCCCCGGGGCAGGCATCGAGCACCCTCGGCCAGGACGGCGGACCGGCCGAGAGGGCTGCACGCGACACCGGAGCCGATGCTGCGATGCGAACGGGTGGAAAGCAGCGGTCAGGCGTCGATGGCGCCCTTGCCGACGTCACGCACGAAGGCGTTCCATGCGGCGGGGACGAACGTGATCGAAGGACCCTCGGGGGCCTTCGAGTCGCGTACGGCGATTGCCTGGGCAAGAGGGGACTTGACTTCGACGCAGGCGCCGTTGCCCCCGGAATGCGAGGACTTCGTCCACTTGTCCGTAGCACCCTGACGAATGGCCATGTTCACTCCGGTTCAGAGAGTCGTGTGAAGGGCACCGACAGCTTTCCGTCAGTGCTCCATTTGGCGTGATCGACGCTACTCGCCAAGTCTCTTGAGTGAAGGGGCCGTTCACTCGACCGGATGGTATATACAACCGAGGTCTTCCCCTGCGGGTGGGCGGCGGTGTACCTTGCCGCCGCCCTTCCCGTTGCATCACTTCATTTTCCGCATACCGGACCATCGGGTTGTCCGGTTTTACGCACCGACGCGGCGGGTTTCACGCACCGGAGCCGCCGGCGTACTTCTTCGCGATGTCGCTGATGAAGTGCCGGGTCTGCTCCACGTTCAGCGCCTGGGCCCGCAGGTGCTCGTACATGACGCTGTACCGCTGCACGTCATTGGATTTCTCCAGGTACAGGTCGCTGGTGACGCCCTCGATATAGACGACACTGGAGTCCGCGGCGTCCGGGAATTCCAGGATGGCGTACTGCCCGTTGATGCCGGGGTGCGCGCCCATTTCGAACGGCAGGACCTGCACGGTGACATGCGGCAGGTGCGACAGTTCGACCAGCTGCTCCAACTGCTCGATCATCACCTGTCTGCCGCCGACCAGCCGGTGCAGCGCGGACTCGTCGATCACCGCCCACAGCCGCAGCGGATGCTCCGGGTCGGTGATCCGGTCCTGGCGGCGGGCCCGTACGCTGACGCGCTTGTCGATCTCGCTCGGCGGGGCCTCCGGCAAGGCGCCGTGGATCAGCGCCTCGGCATAACTCCGCGTCTGCAGCAGGCCCGGTACCACCTGGGGTTCGTACACCCGCAGCGACTCGGCATCCGTCTCCAGGCCGATGTAGACGCTGTACGGGATGTCGCCGAAGGCGTGCCACCAGCCCTGCTGGCGCGAGTCCTTGGCCATCTGCATGAGCGAGTCGACGATCCGGTGGTCCTCGACCTCGTACACCCCGCAGAGATCGCGTACGTCGCGCTGGCTGATGGAACGGCGGCCGTTCTCCAGGCGGCTGATCTTCGACTGCGACACCAGCAGCCGCTCCGCCACCTCCTCGGCCGTCATACCTTTGAGTTCGCGCAGTCGGCGCAATTCCTGGCCCAACCGGCGTCGCCTGACGGTGGGATTGACATGGGACGGCACGGAAACGGCACCTCCGGCTGTGTAGCTGTGCGTATCTACTGCTGAGCAGATTGCCACCCCTGCCCCCGGCCGCGCTGGGAAATGGATACACGCAAGCGCACGGGGCAGCCGTGATTCCGGCTGCCCCGCGCTTGGTGCGGCTCCCGAACCGGGTCTTGGGGACGACGGTGCGGCGGTATTCGATTGGTGCGTCCGTGCCGTTGATGCGACCGTGCCGTGTTGGTGCCCTGCCGTGCGGTGTGCTGCGGTGCGCGCGGCGCCGGGCGCGGCCGTCGGGCCCTCGTTCGGATCACGCCTGGCTCCGGTCCGATCCGAACGAAATGCCCTAGTGCGCCGCGGTGTGCGCCATGCTGCCGCGACGTGACTGCGACTGCACTTGCGGTTGCAACGGCATTCCGGCCGTCTGGTTGCGGCGTGGCTGTGCGACCGCCCCGTTCTGGACGTCCATCACGGCGTGCGCCACGAGTCCGCCCATCGGGTCGTGCCTGATCAGGTCCCGGAGCCTGGAGCGCGATGAACGCCCCTCGTTCCCGGGGTACAGGTGCTTGCCGAGTCCGACCGCGTGGGCCAGCGCGGCGAGCGCCGCGGTCCGCGGGTCCGGCGGTACGCCGGTGCGGATCGCACTGTCCAGCCTGGCTCTGATGTCCCGGCTGATCGCCGTGTCCGTCGCCTGGTAGCGAGTTGTCGGCAGAACTCCGCACATCTGGCCCGCCACGGCATGCACCATGCCGCATCGCTCCAGATGAGCGAGGTAGATCTGACGCAGCCCCAGCCGGGGCCCGCCAATCCAGTGGACCGCCCGGACCGGGCTGCCGCGTCGGCGCAGCAGTTCCAGTGCGGAGTCCAGAGTCGGATCTCCTGTCGGCCGTGGCATCACCACGGCGATACGATCCCCGTCAGGGGCTATCCGTCCTGCCAGAGCCAGCTCCACTAGCTGAGCTCCGGCGAGGCCGAGGTCGAGCGACTGCGGCTGCGCTGTGGTACCCGTGGTCGGGTCCAGAGCGAGCAGCAGAAGCTCCTCCGGAATTGTTCTGCGGCTCCTGCCCATCCATGCCTCCCCGCGTGGATGAATGACAGGGTGACCCCTCTCACATTGGTCTGTCGAGGGTGCCTGGGTGCTTTGTATGGGAACCAGTAGGTATGTCGTTCTCGTCTAGCAGCCGGGCCGGTGGTTCACACGGGACACTGGTAGATGGTTCGGACAGCGCGGGGATGTCCCCGTGCCGCATGGAGGAGGCATCGGTGGCGGGCGAGTCCCCCGACAAGTCGAAGCAGCAGAAGTCGTCGGGTACGGCTCGCAGCGAGAGCGATCCGCGGCTTGCCGTCTTCCGTGAACAGCCCGCCGAGGCGGAGGCCCGCGGCGGGACGGACACGGTGACAGCGGTTTTCCGTACGGGTTCGTCCGGAGACGGAGACGGAGACGGAGACGGTGGCAAGGCGGACACGGCGACGGCCGTCTTCCGCACGCGACCGTCCGGGGACGACGAGGACGAGGAGCGCGACGAGAGCCCGGCCGCTCGGGAGGCATCCTCGGACGGCGAGGTCTCCGGCGACTCCGAAGCCTCTGCGGGCGCCGAGGCGGCCGAGGGGGCGGAGAAGGCCGCTCAGGGCCCGGAGAAGGCGTCTGAGGCCCCTGAGCCCGTCGAGAGCGCAGTGGACGCGGAGGGCGCGGAGGACACGGATGCTGCCGAGCCTGCCGCTGCCGCAGAGCCCGAGGCGGGCGACGCGCGGCTGCGCGCGGCGGTCGCCGCCTGGGTGTCGAAGGACGGCGACGAGAACGGCGAGGGCTCGAAGGGCGTCGGCGACGCGAAGGGCGCCACGTCCGAGAGCGCGGCCGAGCCGGACAAGGACGCCGATGCGGCCGCTTCGGACGACGATGCTTCCGACGAGGCCCGGGCCACCGGGTCACGCGAGAAGACCTCGGACGCCGAAGACGCCGAAGACGCCGAAGAAGTCGACAGCGCCGAGGTCACGGCCGGTGCGGGCGACGCCGACAAGGCGGAGAGCGCGGACGACGCGGCGAAGGCCGAGCGCACGGACGACGCCAAGCGCACGGACGAGGCGAAGGACACCGCTGAGGCGAAGGACACCGCTGAGGCGAAGGACACCGCCAAGGCGAAGGACGGCGACGACGCCGAGGAAGCCGACGACGCGGACGGTGAGGACAAGAACGACACCTCCGAGGGCAAGCGCGGCGTCGATCAGCCGACCGCCGTCTTCAGGACGCCCGCCGCGGCCAAGGTCGACCAGCCGACGACCGCGCTGAAGATCACTGGGCCCGTGTCGAAGCCGGACGCGGCGTCGAAGCCCGAGTCCGCCGCCGAGCGGACCAGCAAGTTCGTACCCCTGCGCGGCGACGAGGTGCGGGCGCCGGCGCCCGCACCACGCAAGCCCGAGGCACCGGCGGCCCTCTCCGCCGCGACTGCTCCCGCTCCCGCGCTCTCCACCGCCGAGCGGACCACGCAGCAGCCGATGCCGCCCAAGCCGCCGCTCGACCTGCTGGCCGAGCTGACGAACACGCCTCCGCCGCCTGAGACACCGGTCCGTACCGCTGTGCGCCGGGTCAAGATCTGGACCCCGCTGGTCCTGCTTCTGCTGATCATCTTTGCGATCGTGCAGATGGTGCGCCCGCTCCCGGACCCCGAGCTGGGGCTGTCGGTGGATCCGGCCTACACCTTCAAGGGGGAGGGCCTGAACCTTTCCTGGCCGTCGCAGGGGCAGTCGGCGGTGAGCGTGGACGGTGTCGGTTCGATGGGCAGCGCGGGCGCGCAGAAGCCCGCGCCCATCGCCAGCGTCGCCAAGGTCATGACGGCGTACGTGGTCCTCAAGGACCACCCCCTCACCGGCAAGGAGGAGGGCGAGAAGATCACGGTCGACCAGCAGGCGGAGGACGAGTCGAAGCGTGAGGACGAGTCGACGGCACCGATCACGAAGGGGCAGCAGTTCACCCAGAAGCAGCTGCTCCAGCTGCTGATGATCCCCTCCGGGAACAACGCGGCGAGGCTGTTCGCCCGTTGGGACTCGCCGTCCGAGAAGGAGTTCGTCGCGAAGATGAACGCCGCCGCCAAGGACCTCGGGATGACGAGCACCACGTACACGGACCCCAGCGGCCTGCAGAAGACCACCGTCTCCACCGCCGAGGACCAGCTCAAGCTGGCCAGGGCGGTCATGCAGAACGACGTGTTCCGGGAGATCGTCGACACCCCGCAGATAAAGATCCCGGGCATCGACCAGGTGATCTACAACAACAACACCATCCTGCTGGAGCCGGGGGTCAGCGGCATCAAGACCGGCTCGTCCACCCCGGCCGGCGGGAACCTGCTCTGGTCCGCGAACACCGTCGTGGACGGGAAGAAGCTCTGGATCTACGGCGCCGTCATGGGGCAGCAGGCAGGCACCGGCCAGCCGTACGACAGCCTCGTGATGTCGCTGAACAACAGCCTCAAGCTGATCAAGGGCGCACAGAAGGCCGTGACCTCGGCCCGGGTCGTGAAGAAGGGCGACGTCGTCGGGTACGTGGACGACGGCCTCGGTGGCCGGACCCCGGTGGTCGCGACCCGCGACCTGAAGGCGAAGGGCTGGCCCGGCCTCAAGGTCGAACTGTCCGTGTCGGACAACGGCAAGAAGATCCCGCACGACGCTTCGGCGGGCACCCAGGTGGGCCTGGTGACCGTGGGCACAGGAACCGGAAAGGTCAGCGCCCCGGTGGCGCTCCAGCAGGATCTGAAGGCTCCTGGCTTCGGCCAGAAATTGGCGCGAATCAGCTGATCGAGCAGATAGACGTCCGGAACGCACCTGGGCCACGCAGCGCGGAACGCCCTGCGTGGCCCGGTCCGTTCCGACGTCGTACCGGTCAGCCGCAGTGGCTCCACCCGCCGGCCAGGCGCACCGGCCCGGCGTACGCGGTGAAGGAGCCGCTCTCGTACTGGGTCGCACCGCCCTGCACCTGGAGCCCGCTTTGGAATGACCCGTTCCGTACGACCCCTTTCGGACAGTGATGCGGTGCGTGCTAGCGTCCCGGAAGCAACGCGTGGATCCCGGGACGCGTCTTCCGGCACATGAGGCCCGCGCGGTACACCGTCGGTTCCGACCACGTGTCCGGGCAAGGACGGGGAGAGTCGCAGTGACCACTGCTGAGCCGCGACGGGCGAAGCACAGCACAGGCCTCGTGGACCCCGAACAGGGCTCCGCGCGGCGGTCCGCGCAGGACGGCGGCGGTCCCGCGGCCGGATTCGCGCAGCGGTGCCGCCGCCATCCGGTCCTGCTGACGACCGTGGTCGCCGCGGTCGCCCACCTGCTCTGGTTCTTCTTCTTCGCGAACAGCGGTGGTGACCTCGCGGCCCAGGACGCCTGGGCGGAGTTCGTCGGCCGGCATCCCGGTACCGCGTACAACCTCGCCTGGTACGGGGGCATGCACCCCGTCTCGTACAGCGTCGTGTCGCCGTATCTGATGTCGGTGCTCGGCGTGCGGACGACGATGATGATCGCCGGGACCGTTTCGGCGGCGCTGACGGCGCTGATCCTGGTCCGGGTGCGGGCCGTACGCAACCCGCTCGCCTGCTCGTTCGCCGGGGTGTTCGCGTACCTGTGCAACGCGCTGTCCGGGCGGGTGACGTTCGGACTCGGCATGATGTTCGCGGTGGGCGCGGTCGCCGCGGTGTTCTGCTGGCCGCACCGCTGGCGATACAAACGGTGGGCGAAGGCGGCCGTCGCCGCCCCGCTCGCCGGGCTGGCGACGGCGAGCAGCCCCGTGGCCGGGCTGTTTCTCGGCGTGGTCGCCGCCGCGCTCTTCCTGAACAAACGACGCCCCGGGGCGTACGCGCTGGGCCTGGCGCCGGTCGTGGTCGTGGCGCTCTCCGCGTGGCTGTTCCCGTTCTCCGGCACGCAGCCGATGTCGCTCGCGACGCTGTCGCTGCCGTTCCTCTTCGCGGCCCTCGTCTTCGTCCTCGTACCGCGCGACTGGAAGACGGTCCGCACCGCCGCCGCCGTGTACGGGGTCGGGACGCTGCTGACCTATGTGATCGACTCGCAGATCGGCTCGAACGTCACCCGGATGGCGATGCTGTTCGCCGGTGTGGTGCTGCTCGCCGCGCTGCCGTACGCGAAGCCTCGCTCCCGGCGCTGGTACGCACTGGTTCTGGCCTTCGTCGGGATGAACTTCTGGATCGGCTTCAAGAGCGTCGACGACATCGTCCGGACCGCTCCCGCCGCCTCCTGGACGCGTGAGCTGGCCCCTCTGGTCAATGAGCTCCAGAAGGTCGGCGCGGAACGCGGCAGGGTCGAGGTCGTGCCCGCCAGCAGCCACCGGGAGGCGTCCGCGCTCGCGCCGTACGTCAATCTGGCCCGTGGCTGGAACCGGCAGGCGGACATGGAACGCAATCCGCTCTTCTACGACGACACCCTGAACAGCGCCGACTACCGCGAGTGGCTCGACCGCTGGGCGGTGCACTACGTGGTGCTGCCCAAGGGAACCCCGGATTCCACCGGCGCCGTGCAGGAGGCGGAGCTGGTCGACGAGGGGCTGCCGTATCTGAAGCCGATCTGGTCGGACGCCAACTGGCGGCTCTTCGAGGTCGACAGCCCGGTACCGCTGGCAGACCCGCCGGCCACCGTGGACCGGGCCGGTGCCGGCGAACTGACCATCCATGTGAAGAAACCCGGCCGGATCCTGATCCGCATCCCGTACTCGCGCTGGCTCGCCCTGGTGGACGAGAAGGGCAAGAGCGTGGAGCGGCCACAGGAGACCGAGGCGTCCAAGCAGCGCGAGGACGAGAACAGTCCCCGGACGTATCTCAACACCAACGGCTGCCTGATCAAGGTCGAGGAGGACGCGGACGGCGACGAGTGGACGGAGCTGCTCGCGCCGCGGCCGGGTGTGTACCGGCTCGCCGCGCCCTACCAGCTGTCACCCGGCACACCGTGCCCGGAGGAACTGCGCTGAACCCGGCCCGACAACGGTTCGGCGGGCACCGAAGCGTTACGGATCTAGCGTCGAGGCATGACGGACACGAAGCACGCACCTGACGTACCCGACACACTCGAAGCACTGCACGAGCCCGACGCATCGCACGCGCCCGACGCGCCCGGCCTGCTCACGCAGGATGCCCCCGACATCCTCGACGAAGCCCCGGTGACCGACGACCGCGACCCCGCGCGGATCCTGACGGCCATGGTCGACCACGTCCTGGGCCTCGCCGGGACCTGGACCGGATGGGACGGTCGCCCCATCCCCGCCGACGACCGGATCTACACCCCGCACAAGGCGATCCGCCGTGTCGCCGACCACATGGTCGACCATCTCGCGGAGATGGAGGCCAGACTCGTGGGTGAGGAGACGCAGCCGGACCACTGGCACGCCTCGGCCACCACGACCGAGGCGGACCTCGCCCCGTTCACCGAGGCCGACCTCGACGAGGCGCGCAGCAGGCTCGTCCGTCTGGCCAGGATCTGGGCGAACCGTCTGGACGCCCTGACACCCGACCAGCTCGACCGGTCGCCGGGAAAGGGGTGGACGTTCCGCCAACTCGCTTTCCACCTGGAGGGATCGGTGTACTACGCGGACTCCGTGGGGGACCTGTCGTCGGCCGGTGCACCCGCTTCCCGCCCGGACCGGACACCGAAGCCATGACGCCGGACACCGAAGGCACGACGCCGGACACCGAAGGCATGACGCCGGACACCGAAGGCATGACGCCGGACACCGAAGCCATGACGCCGGACAACGCGCCCGGCGAAGCCGCGCTGCCCATGGCCACCGCCGCCACCGCGTTTGCCGCGCTGCACTGTTCGTCCGGCCCGCCGTTCCTGATTCCCAACGCCTGGGACCATGCCTCGGCGTCCGCGCTTGCCGGGCAGGGCTTTCCGGCCATCGCCACGACCAGCCTCGCAGTGGCCGCCGCGGCGGGCCTGCCGGACGGTGCGGGAGCGACCCGGGCGGAGACGCTGCTGCTGGCCCGGCGGCTCGGGACGGGGCCGTATCTGCTCTCCGTGGACGCCGAGTCCGGGTTCGGCGACGACCCCGACGAGGTGGCCCGACTGGCCCGTGAACTGGCGGATGCCGGGGCGGTCGGCATCAATCTGGAGGACGGCCGCAGTGACGGCACCCTCGCTCCGGTGGCGCTCCACGCGGCGAAGATCGCCGCGGTGAAGGCCGCCGTACCGCACCTTTTCGTCAACGCCCGTACGGACACGTACTGGTTGGGCGGCCGGGAGGAGGCCGCGACGACGTCTCGACTCCAGGCGTACGAACAGGCGGGCGCGGACGGTGTGTTCGTACCGGGGCTGACCGATCCCTCGGAGATCGCCACCCTGGTGAAGCGGCTCGAAACCCCTCTCAACATTCTCTACACGCCCTCTGGTCCCACTGTCCGCCAGCTCGGCGACCTCGGGGTACGCCGGGTGAGCCTCGGCTCGCTGCTGTTCCGGACGGCGCTCGGGGCGGCGCTGGGCGCGGCGGCGGACATCCGGGCGGGCAGGCCGGTGGCCGGGGAAGGGCCCACGTATGCGCAGGTGCAGGCCCTGGCCGGTCACGTCACTGACGGCTGTCGCTACGTCTGCGGCGCACTCGCGACACAGCCCAGATCCCGACCCCGATGATGGGGAACACGATCAACGACATCGTCACCATGGCGGTGATCCCCACGAAGAGAAATGTGACCAGCAACTCCCATATCGAGGGGTCCGGTTCCATACCCTGCCTCCTTGATGTGGTTGCGTGACGTCGCTCCGGCGACGACGGCCCCGCCGGAGCAGGGCCGGGGTCAGGGTCAGAGGCTGGGGATCTGCTCGATCCGTTCGCGGTTCAGCAGGAACAGGGGCAGGTGTGGCTGGTCCGGAGCGATGGGGAACCCCTGGTCGAGGGCGAGGCTCGCGATCGCCAGTGGCCCCAGGGCCACTTGGGCGCGCGGTGCCGCCGACTCGCCCCAGTGGGAACCGTGTTCCGCGAGGGCTTCGGCGAGTGTCTTGGCGAAGATGTCGTGGTCCCGTGCGATGAGACGGTGGAAGAGCGCGATCGGCTGGTAGTCGATCCCGTTCACGAACTCCATCGGCGCGTGGGTCACGTCGTCGGGCCCGGACGCCTTCATGGTGGCGACCAGCTTCTCCACGACCCCGTCCATGGAGTCGCGTCCGGAGAAGTAGGTCTGCAGGGTGTCGATCCAGCACAGCACGTACGCGTCGACGGAGTCGTCCTGCCGCAGCGTCTCCAGAGGCACCTGGCACAGTCGGCGTATCCGCTCCCCCTCCCGGCACACGATCGCCAGGTAGAGGGCGTCGAGCCAGGCACGGGCGTCCGCGGGCGGTGCCGCGGGGGTGGCCGGCAGCTGCCGGATCAGGTCCTCGCCCAGTCGGCAGTCCTGCGGCTGCGCACCGGTGAAGAGGGCGGAGCCGAGCTGTACGGCGGTGGCCCAGGCATTCCACGTATCGATGTGCGCTGCCCTGGGATCGGTGGCGCAGTGGGCATGGGCGTGGGCGACGGCGGAGGCGAAAGAGTCTCCCAGGCCGGCGGTCGGGTCCTGGGAGAGGCCTGCTGTCGACCCGGCTGTGGCGCGGGTGAGTTCGGCGAGGCCGGGAGCGGCGGCCTCGCCGGCGGTACGGGTGGCGAGTCGTCCGGCGCGGTCGAGGCGGATCAGGCCCTTCATCAGGCCGAGCAGTCGTGGCGGCGGTTGGATGGAGAAGGACCGGGTGTCCTCGTCGATGACCGTGAGCGATTCCAGGCCGCCGCGGTGCCACCAGTAGACCCGCGGGGACAGCGCGCTCGGCCCGTCCTCGAAGGCCCCCAGTGCGTAGGCGGCGAGGCTGTTGACGGCGTCGACCACCGTGCCGTCGGCGATCGGGTGGTACACCAGGTTGTGGCGGCTCGGCATGACGACAAGGGCACCGGACTGCGGAAGCGGCTCGCCGGTGACCTGCTGGACCGCGGCGGACAGGAACAGAGCTTTGCTGCCGACGAAGTGCGAGTCGCCGTAGAAGGAGTGCAGGATCGTTCCTTCGTGGGGGATCTCCTCGTATGTGACGGGTACGCGCATCAGGTTCCCGTACGCCGCCTGCCCCAGCTCCTCCAAGCCGACGCGCTCCACGTCCGGATCGGTGAGGATCCGTACGTCGGTGGGCCGGTCGAGGGCATAGGCGAAGACGAGGCCGTCGGCCACGAGGCGGGCGTAGCGCAGGGAGCTGGCGATCTCAGGGGTGATCGAGTCGGCGGGCAGCAGCCGGGCGTACGTACCGCGCAGCAGCACGTCGGTGTCGGGAGTGTGGTCCGGGTTCATTGCCCCGACTCTACGAAAGTGGTGTGCCGGCGGGTGGCGCGGCCCCGGCCGGGTCGGTCTGACCGGATGACCCAAGTAGGCGTGCGGGCAGGGCACTTGACGTAGGCGGCGGCATTGTTCGGACCGCTTTGGACGACGTTGCCCGGGGCAGAAGGGAACGTGCTCGACCGCGAGCGTCTGGGTGTTGGCCCGCCCGGCTGGTACTGGCCTCCACTGACCGCTGCCCCCCGACAACGTGGTGGACCCTTGGCCGACGCCGTACGCTCCCTGTGGTCAATCAAGGACTTCGTGGGGGACATTCATGCGCACAGCCATGCGACTTACCCTGCTCGGCACCGGCGTCGCGCTGGTCGCCACCGCAATCGGTGCCACCGCCGCCCAGGCGGAAGACGGCGGCAGCGGCAACATCACGATCGACAAGGTCGTCATCAACGGCGGCAAGCCGGTCGTGGTCGGTACCACCAAGGTGGTGTCCGCCAAGGTCTCCGTGACCGCGTCGGACGATTCGGGCATTGCCGAGACCACGTACATCAGCGCCGCCGGTCCGAAGCCGAACCTCGCGCAGATCTGGGACGACGAGATCACCTGCGTCAAGGCGAGCGCCACCACGTCGACCTGCACGGGCGCGCTGACGTTCGACCCGCAGGCATCGACCGGCTTCGTCAACAACAGCGCGGCGGCCACCTGGAAACTCGGCACACTGGTCTCCGCCAACGACTACGACTACATCCACCGGGACGCGGCCACCACGTTCAAGGTGCAGCGCTACTCGAAGCTGACGGTCGACGCCTCACCGGAGCCGGTGAAGAAGGGCAAGGCCATCACGGTCACCGGCAAGCTCTCCCGGGCCAACTGGGAGGACAACAAGTACCACGGCTACACGAACCAGTCGGTGAAGCTGCAGTTCCGCAAGAAGGGCAGCAACACCTACACCACGGTGAAGACGATCAAGTCCAACTCGACGGGCAACCTCAAGACGACCGTCACTGCTGCCACCGACGGCTACTTCCGCTACAGCTTCGCGGGCACGGCGACGACTCCGGCGGTCAACGCGACCGGCGACTTCGTCGACGTCCGATAGCCGCGTACTGAGAGTTTCCCTGAGACCTGATGCGGGAGAACACCGATTCGACCACAGGCGACCGTCGCACCGCGCCTGGTCGAGTCTCGGCGGTGTCCGGCAGGGGCGCCGTCCTCACCGGGACGGCGCCCCTGCCGGTGGTGCTGTCTTCGCAGGTCGACGCCGCCCGGCAGGACCGCCGGAGCAGACCTTGGGCCCGGAGCGGGCGTTGCGCGCGGGCCAGGAGGCTTTGGCCTGCCGACCGGCCGTGCGGCGGTGGCACATGCGCACGTCGGCATCCATTCTGTGGGGGTACGTGCGGGACGGAGCGCCCGTCCCGTGTGGTCAGCGGGCGGTGTTCGGGCCGGCTGTGCGGGAGTCGTCCTTGAGGCGCGCGGAGCTGATGATCTCCTCGGCCGCGGTGAGGACTTCGGCCGGGGCGTCACGCAGGCACACCGAGGCGTGCACCGTCACCGGATCGCGGCCACCATCCGGGGAGAGCGGGCGGGCGGCGTCCCACTGCTGGGTCGCGCCGAGCGCCTGGCAGAGGCTGCCGAGCGCCTTGGACCTGTGGAGCGGGGGCCCGTCGGTGGCCATGGCGTCCGCGGCGGCCCCCGTGCTGAAGACGATCAACGCGTCGCCCCGGCCCAGGGCCGCCAACGGAACGCACGGTGAGTCCTCCGGCCGGTCCTTGAATCATGGTGGACTTCGCCGAAGGGGTCCGAGGGGCCGGCCGATCCGGCAGCTCCCCGCACGGGACCTCGCCGCGCCACCGGCGTTGCCACCACGACGCGTGCGTGTTCACCAGGGCTCTGCGGATGTACGCCTCCGGATGGCCCGCCGCTATGCGCTGCCACTTGGGCCACACCTTGGCGAGGACGGTCTGGAGAAGGTCTTCTGCCTGGTGGGCGTCGCCGGTCAGCAGCCATGCGATCCGCAGCAGCCGCGGCCCGCGGGCGGCCACGAATTCCTCGAAGCCCGGCGTCGCACCCGTCACTCTCGCGTCCTTGCCATGGGGTTCCCGTCGATTTCCTAGCTGTCACACTTGGGAAACCGGTTGGTGTGCCTACGCGGTTGCCTCAACCGGGCGGGTTCTTCGGCGAGGGTACGGGCCTGACGGATCCACTACGGAACGGCCCTTGAGACCGCAGATCTCCCTCTCGAGCGCTGTTCCTGCGGGTAGGCGACACGACTCCTCGGTACCGTCCCTGCATTTTTTCGATGGCACCGGCACGAGTCCGGACGATCAGCGGAAATGACCATTACGGAACTGCAGGCCTGTCTGCACGCGGCTATCAGAGCCATCGGCCGGTCCGAGGCCGAAATCGCCCCACTGCGCCGCGACAACGAGCAGTTCCTCGCCGAGCTGGAAGAACTCCGTACCGGCGTCGCCGAACCCCGCCAAGGGGCCACCGCCGAGGAGGGCCCGGTCGTGTACAGCGAGTGCTGTCTCGACCGCATGAGCCTCGATACCGCCGCCTTCGCTGTCCCCGCCGACCCGCGCCACACCGGGCACCCGGACACCAGCCGTCCGGACACTGTCCGGACACCGGCCGGGTCCACCAGCCTCCTCGACGCCACGACGGAGTCTGGTAGCGGACCGGAGCGCTCTGATCTCACTGAGTGATGTTGCGCCGGAGTCATGCCCGGCACAACCTGAGAAAGCACGTCCGTCCTCGCAGACCGAAGGAGAAGATCCATGCGCACCAACAAGGCGTTTGCGGTTCTCTGCTCAGCTCTGTTCGCCGGCAGTCTGGCATTCGTGCCAGCAGCCACCCCACAGGCTTCGGCCGCCCCCAAACCTGCACAGACGGTGGCTGCAAACGAAATTCTCCTTCCCTACGCGGACGGCTACCGGCACGGCTTCAGGGACGGATTCGCCGATGCGCAGGACGACTGCGCGCGCAGGTCCGGGGAGGGGCTCGTCGCCAACCAGTCACTGGGCGAGCGGTGGGCGCAGGGCTACGCAGACGGCTACGACCAGGGCTACAGCCAAGGTTTCGACCGGTTCTGCTAGCTGGCTCCACCGGCTGGTCACGCCTCACGAGGCCGTTCCTCCGGCGCGTCGAGGCCCCCGCAGCGCTCTGCGGGGGCCTCCTACGTCAGGTGGCAACCGCGGCCGACCGACGAGCCGTTCACGCAACATTCCGAAGACGTTCGGTACCTGCCCCGAGCTTGTCGTTCAACGTGGCGGGCCGGCTACGGTGTGGTCCCAGGTTCTGTCGTGGGTCGGCTTCCCAGCGCGGAAGCGAGCCGGTCCTGGAGTGCCGGATCCTGCACTTCGACAGCGAGGCGACAGGCGATGGGCCCGATCTGCCAACCGGCGTGATGGTCGAAGTGCGCAGGAGATCTCGCCGCGTTGTGTGCGAGCTCTCCGAACAGCTCGGCGAGTCGCAAGAGCAGATGTTCCGCGAGTCGGTCTTCACGGCCCAGACTGCTCCGGCGGACGAGGTCGAACAATTCGCGGCCACGACTCCACTGGGTTTGGCCGGCCGCCATCTCCAGGGCTGCTTCGATCTCAGGAGTCCTGCACAGGCTCAGCGAATCCTGCCGGGTCAGTGCCCCCGGCAGGATTCGAACCTGCGACAGCCGCTTCAGGAGGTCGCGCGATCCCGCTCCAGCTGCTGTCGCTCACTGGCGCGACGGCCAGACAGAGGCGCTGGTGTACGTTCCCCGCCTTCGGCGTCGGCCTGGCGTTCGAGCCCATCAGCACGCCGCCGGCGCCCGTCAAAAGGGGCCCCGGCCGACGAGCCGCACGACCACGCCCTCGGACGTTCCCGCGGCGGACTGACCACCAAGATCCACCTCGCCGCGGACAACCGCTGCCGCCCCTCGCCTTCGTGCTCACTCCCGGCCAGGCCGGTGACGCGCCCGCGTCCCCCGAGGTCATGGCCCGCCTGCGAGTGCCGCGGCCGATCGGCCGGCCCAGGACCACACCGGATGTGGTCCTGGGCGACAACGCCTACTCGTCCCGCGCCATGAGCACTCATCTCCGCCGGCGCGGAATCCGGGCAGTGATCCCACAACCCGCCGACCAGGCCGCGAACCGCAAACGCCGCGGCAGCCACGGTGGCCGTCCGCCGGCCTTCGACCGCGAGACCTACAAGCAGCGCAACACCGTCGAGCGCTGCATCAACAGGCTCAAGCAGTGGCGCGGGCTGGCCACCCGCTACGACAAGACCGCCACCATCTACCTTGCCGGACTCCACATCGCCGCCATCTTCATTTGGTCGGCGAGGTGATCCGAAGGGACCCGCCTAGTAGCCGAGGTCCTTCTGCTCGGTGATCAGGCGGCCGGCGATGTGCAGGTTGCCGTCGGAGTCGAGCACCGCGATGATCTTCTTCGTGGAGCCGTGGTGGGTCGTGAAGTAGATCTTGTCCGCCTCCTGCGAGGAGGAGTGGTTCGTGTTCACGGACAACTCGATGCTCACCGGGGAGCTGATGAGTACGTCCTTCTTCGGCGAGGTCGGGTAGACCTGGTTCTGCCGCAACTTGACGCGGCCGTGGATATCCCCCTCGTCCCAGTCGGACGCCACGCCGAGGTCGATGTCAGCCATGCGATTTCCCCTCCGGTTCCAGTGGACGAACTCTGCGGCCGGGCTTCACAGGACATCCCGAACCGAGCCCAGAACCTACACAGTTCGTTCACATGACGGCATCACATCGCGGGACTATGACTGATTTTCATCCCGCTTCGTCGTGAAGTGACATCAAGGTGCCGGAGCCACCAAAAAGCCCGAAAAGAGCCGTGACAGCTCCCCGGGACCACGGCTAGGCCGACTCTCTCGGATCACCCGCTGACCAGATGATCCGAAGGAAACGGCCTAGTCCCTTTGGCTGAAGAGGGGGCTCGTGATCGCTTGGGGATGTGGACTCTATGTGGACTCCGGGTAGAGGAGAGCCCTCCCGTTCGAACAAACGGGAGGGCTCTTGGTGCCTCTGACCAGCTAACTACCCTGTGCCCCCGGCAGGATTCGAACCTGCGACACCCGCTTTAGGAGTGGGATCGAATCTTTGCCGGGGGGTGCCTGAGTCTGCCGCGTGGTGCTGTCCTGCCTGGTCAGCGGCCCGGAGCTCGACCCTCAATCCCGCCGGTGACACATCGTGTCGTACTGTCCGCTCACGCATCGCTCACGCACGTGCGCGTGAGTGGAGTCAGGCATCGGCGTCTCGGCGGTAGGGGCAATTTCCGCTGGCGGCCACGGCGGCCGTGCACGCCATGATCACGGTCCCGGTCTGCTGCAGGCTTTGGCGGAAGACCGCTTTCCTGGGATGCGCGCGGGGCGGGCAACCACTGGGGCCCGCGTCACCGCAACCTGCAGGTGCTGCCCGTTGGTGTTCGCCCCTCCGCTGTCCAGCTGGCCGGCAGCCTTCAGTGCATCGCGGCCACGGAGGGGGGCGGGCATATCCCATCGGCTGCCACTCACCCGGCTCGGTGTGGTCGCCGGGAACTAGTCTTCGGCGCCGTCGACGGTGTCGACCCACATCACGATCTCGCCCGGGTTGTATTCCGCCGCAGCGTTCAATACCTCAACCGGGACAGCGTGCAACGCTGACAGGAACTCAGCCGGCAATAGGCGCCCCGCCGGGTTCGTCACCAACGCATGCGGAGGGAACCTTCCGGGAAGCCCGTAGTCCAGAAGATGCGCTCGGTCATCGACCAATGGGCGGCCCGCCAAGCCCTCCACCACCTGATGCTGATGCCTGACCAGCAGGACCGCGTCGACGTTCCGAAATGCTGCCGCACCACCCTCAGTGCGATGGAACGAGTTCGGGGTGAACAACCCCGAAGCCGGAGACGTCAACGCCGTCAGAGGCTCGTTGACGAAGTCATCCCACACTAGGACCAGAACCGATCGAAAGTCCGGGTCAGTTGCGCGAAATCCGGCGAATTTCTTGTCTGCACTAACCAGGAAGTCCTTCACCGGGTTGTCGCGAGGAAGCGTAACGGACCCGCCGAGGGACTTCGGGGGTACTCCGATGCGTCCGTTCAGCTGCCAGCTGTTCGACGACCGATGCTTCGCATGTGTACTCAGGTCTGCGGCTTTAACCTCCACCCCGAGTGCGCCGAAGCCATCGAGCGTGATGACGACCTCGGGATTCGCCTTCGACCCGCCGGCAACGGGCTCCATCTCGAACTTGGCCGAAGCTGGCCAGGCGTAGGCGGCCAGGTGTGCCACGACCAGCACTTCGGCGTACCAAGCCAGAATCTGCTGGTAGTGCCCCTGGCTCCGGTCCACTCCGCCGAACGACTCCAGGCGTTTGAGCTGCTCCTTGGCAAAGCCCGGCATCACCGCGTCGCCGGTCGCCAGCGCCATCACCGTTGGTATCCCCACCGCGACGAAGCCGGGTGTCTTCGGGGTGAAGTTGTAGCCCAACCAATGCCATTCAGTGCGTATCGGCCCAGTCTGGATGGCGTCCATCAGCTCCGCGGCGTGCTTGGCGATCGGGTTCGACATCCAGAGGGCCCTTCTCTTGTTGAACCGATGCGGTTCATCGTCGTTCCAATGTTGGCAGCCAGCGCCAGCCCTTAGAGCTCGTAACACGATCATGAGAGGGCCTTCTTGAGGCGTCTGAAGCAAATCAAGCCGCAGGCGAGGGAGACGAAGGCGTCGTGGAGTTCGGTACGGCGTTCCCAGCGGACGGCGAGGCGCTTGAACTGGTGGAGCAGGGCGAAGGTCTGCTCGACGACGTAGCGGAGCTTGCCCAGGCCCTTGATGTTCGGTGCTCCCCTGCGGGAGATGACGGGCAGGATCCGCCGGCGACGGAGCTCGTCGCGGTTGGGGTTGGAGTCGTAGCCCTTGTCGCCGAGCAGAGCCTCGGGCCGTCTGCGGGGGTGGCCGGGGCGTCCTGCGACGGGTGGGATGCCGTCGACCAGGGCGAGGGTCTGGGTGACGTCGTTGACGTTTGCCGCGGTCGTGATCACCTTCAGTGGGGTGCCGCGTCCGTCGCAGATCAGATGGTGCTTGCTGCCCGTCTTCCGCCGGTCGACCGGCGACGGACCGGTGTCGGTGCCCCCCTTTTCGCGCGGATGTGAGAACCATCCACGCACGCGCGGGACCAGTCGAGCTCGCCGGCCGCGTTCAGCTCGGCGAGCAGGATCCGGTGCAGCCGGTCGAAGACCCCTGCCTTCTGCCACCGGTCCAGGCGGCGCCAGCACGTCTGCCCCGAGCCGAATCCCAGCTCCAGCGACAGGAGTTGCCAGGCTATGTCGTTGTAGAGGACGAACAGGATGCCCTGCAGACAGAGCCGGTCCGACACCGGCCGAGGCCCCGGCGACCGCTTCGGCCACGGCGGCAGCAACGGCTCGATCAACGCCCACAACTCATCGTCCACGATCCACGGTCGAGTACCCACACCATCACGAACGGCCGAATCATCACACCGGTCACGGCCGGCCAGGGCATCTCAACAAGATCGTGTTACGAGCTCTTAGTAGGGCTTTGTTAGGTCCTGTGGTGGGGTTCGGGGGTTGCTGCGGGTTGGCCGCATATCGAGCAGGCGCCGGTCCAGGTAGCCAGGAGGGGCTGGAGTTCGCGGAGGACCGCGTAGAGGGTCAGGCCGACGCAGGGGCTTTTGGGTCGAGCCGCAGCAGGGTGCAGAAGGCCTGGGCGAGGGAGGCGAGGGTTGCGTGGCGGTGCCAGCCGAGGTAGTTGCGGCCCTCGAAGTGGTCCAGGCCGAGACCATCCTTGAGCTCACGGTAGTCGTGCTCAACTCGCCATCGGACCTTGGCGATTCGCACCAGCTCGCGTAGTGGGGTGTCGGCGGGCAGCGTCGAGAGCCAGTAGTCGGTCGGCTCGGCGGAGTCAGGTGGCCACTCGACGAGCAGCCAGCATTCGGGCAGTGCGCCGTCGGCGTTTCGCCGGATCGATCGGTTGGCCGGGCGAACCCGCAGGGCCAGGAACTGCGAGCGCATTTCGGCATTCGGGTTGCGCTTGGTGGCCTTGCTGCCCTGGCGCCAGGTGACGGTGCGGGTGGCCGTTTGTCCGGCTGTCAGGGCCAGCGCGCGCAGGGTGGTGTGCGGCTGGGGGTAGGCGGACACGGGAGGGCGGCCCTGCCCGGAGTACGGCGGGCGCTCGGGCATGGCGTCGCCGGGGTGCGCGGTCGTGGTGGCTTTGACCGCGACCGCGTAGGTCAGGCCGCGCTCGGTCAGGCCCTCGCGAAAGCCCGTGGCGTCGCCGTATCCGGCGTCGGCAACGACTGGCAGGTCTGGCAGCTCCCAGCCCTCACGGACCTCGTCGAGCATGTCCAGGGCCAGGCGCCACTTCTCCTGGTGGCGAGCAGTCTCGGGGATGCCGGCCTTGGCGCGACGGCGTCGGATCGCCTCCGCCAGCAACGCGTCGTCGCCGTGCTTGGTGTCGTCCCAGCTCTCGGGAAGGAACAGGCGCCAGTCGATGGCGGAGGAGGCACGGTCGCTGACCAGGTTCACGCTGACGCCGATCTGGCAGTTGCCGCGCTTGCCCAGAGCGCCGCAGTACATCCGTGCCACCCCCGGCGAGTCGTAGCCGTCCTTGGGGAAGCCGACATCGTCGATGGCGTACGCCTGAGGAGAGATGTGCGCCGCAGCCCAACGGGCCACCCGTTCCCGGACCTTGGAGTAGTCCCAGGTGGAGGAGGAGAGGAACTGCTGGAGTTGCTGGTGGTCCACGCCCAAGCGATCAGCCATCGGCTGCATGGACTTGCGCTTGCCGTCCAGCATCAGCCCACGCAGATACATCTCGCCCTTGGCCCGCTGGTCCCGACGGGCCAGCGAGCCCAGCATCTGAGCCGCGAACGCCTCCAGACGCGGACGGACCTTTTCCATCTCCTCAGGTGTCACACCTGAAAGAAGATCACAACCCTACTCCTGCTTGATCATCCGGGGTACCTAACAAAGCCCTATTAGTGGTCGCCGCTGGAAGTTCTTCGGGGGTTGACGTGACGGTTGGATATGTGGTCCGGGGCGCTCAGGCGTGCAGGCCGCTGCAGGGCCGCGATCACTATGGTTTTAGCGGGGCAGCCCCAGCTCGCCTGCACGCAGCCCGGCTTGGAAGCGGGAATCGGCCTCGAGTTCAGCCATCAGCTCGGCCACACGCCGCCGGTAGGTGCGCAGGGAGACGCCGAGCCGTTTTGCCGCCGATTCGTCGGTGAGGCCCGAACCTAGGGCTTTGAGGATCATGCGGCCGTCGGCATCAAGGTGCGGGATGTCGCTGCGTAGGTAGGTTTCGAGATCGACGGCGGCGTCCCAGATCGCCCGGAACAGCGAGTGAACGCCGTCGACCAGGATCTGCGATGTCGTCACTGTGTACTCGCGGCCGGTGGGGGTCTCCTGGCCGGCAAGGATCATCACTCGCCGGTCGATGAGGATGGTCTCGTGCGGCAGCGGCGAACGGCTGATCCGCACGAGAGCGCCCTTACTCCGCACCAGCCGCAGGTGCGCGCGGGCCTCCTCGTCGGCGAGTGCCACCGGGCTGAGCAGCTTTCGAGGGGTGAAGTCAGCGGTATCCGCGGCGCGCATCTGATTCCGGACCGCTGCCCTGGCCCCCGGTTGCGACCAGGTCTTGAGGTCCCGGGCGGCGCACAGGAGCTCGGTCCGCGCGGACTCGAAGAGATGACCTGCGCGCGCGACCAGCTCTGCGTCTCCTCGTACTGAAAACACCTCTTCGCTCCGCATCCCGCCAGTCTGGCAGCAAGCTGCCACGAGCTCGCTGGGCGTCGTGGCGGCGGACACCATGAGCGTCATGACGACCAAGACTTTCTCCCTCGGCGGAGAGCTGACGATCAACCGGCTCGGCTTCGGCGCGATGCGCCTGGCGATGGGCACCTTCGCCGGTCCGGCGCGAGATCCTGCGACGGGCATCGCGGTGCTCCGCCGGGCCGTGGAGCTGGGCGTGAACCACATCGACACGGCCGGCTTCTACGGCAGGGACGCGGTGTGGGCCAACGAGCTGATCCGTACGGCATTGGCCCCTTACCGTGACGACCTGGTGATCGCGACGAAGGTGGGGCCGTTGCCCGGACCGAACGGTGTGCCGAGCGGGCAGGCGACGGCTGATCAGCTGCGCGGTCTGGTCGAGGCGGATCTGCGCTCTCTAGGTCTCAACCGGCTCGACCTGGTCTATCTGCGGGTCGGCGGGATGACCGGACCGGGTGACGAGTCGATCGCCGAACGGTTCGCGGTCCTGGCCGAGCTCCGCGCGGAGGGGCTGATCCGGAATTTGGGTGTCAGTAACGTCGACGCCGCCCAGCTGGCGGAGGCCCGGGGGATCGCGCCCGTCGCGGCGGTGCAGAACCGGCACAGCAGTAACTCGGTACTACTGGCGGAATGCGAGGAAGCGGGCATCGCGTATGTGCCGTACTTTCCGCTCGGCGGCGGCGTCGGCAGCGGCCCGCTCGACGCCGAACGGCTCGGCAAGGTCGCAGCACGACTGGGCGCGACCCCCGCGCAGGTCGCGATCGCCTCGCTGTTGGCGAAGTCGCCGTCGGTGCTGGCGATTCCGGGCACCGGCTCTCTCGATCATCTGGAGGAGAACCTCGCGGCGAACGATCTCAGTCTCCGTGACGAGGACTTGTCTGACCTGCGAGGCTAACTGGTCGGCTCCGGAGGTCAGCTTGGCTGCTATGCCCATTGCCGTCGCCCGCCCGATATCCCCGACCGCCACCGAGCGGCACCGGTTGAAGAAGGCAGCCTGGGGCCACAAGACCGAGCACCGGCTGCGGGTGCGCGCGCAGATCGTGCTGCACGCGGCCCGCGGGCTGCCGAACGCGCGGATCGCCGGACGGGTCGGCGTGCACGTGGACACCGTGCGCACCTGGCGGAGCCGCTTCGCCGAGCTGGGCATGGCCGGCCTGGCTGACCGGAAGCGCACCGGACGCCCGCCCTCCTTCACCCCGCTACAGACCGCGCAGGTCAAGGCCCTCGCCTGCCAACTGCCCGCCGAGACGGGCGCGCCGCTGTCCCGCTGGACCAGCCCCGAACTGGCTCGCGAGGCCGTCAAGCGCGGCATCGCGCCCTTCCTGTCGGCCTCCACCGTGCGCCGCTGGCTCGCGCGGGACGCCCTCAAGCCCTGGCAACACCGCTCCTGGATCTGTACGCCCGCACCTGGAACGGCGAGCAGCTCGGCGCGGACGAATTCGTCGTCAGCGCCGACGAGAAGACCTCCATCCAGGCCCGCTGCCGCTGCCACCCCACTCTCGTCCCCGGCAAGGCCCGCGCGGTGCGCGTGAACCACACCTACGGCCGCGGTGGCGCACTGGCCTATCTGGCCGCCTACGACGTCCACCACGCGCAGGTGTTCGGCCGCACTGAGCCGCGCACCGGCATCGACCCGTTCATGGCTCTGGTCGCCCAGGTCATGAGCCAGGAGCCGTATGCCAGCGCCAAGCGCGTGTTCTGGATCGTCGACAACGGCTCCTCCCACCGCGGCAAGAAGGCCGCCGACCGGTTGGCCTCCGCCTTCCCCAACGCGGTGCTGGTCCACACCCCGGTGCACGCCTCCTGGTTGAACCAGGTGGAGATCTTCTTTCTCCGTCGTGCAGCGCAAGGTTGTCTCGCCCAACGACTTCACCGGCCTGACCCAGGTCCGGGACCGGCTCCACGCCTTCGAAGACCGCTACAACGCCACGGCACAGCCGTTCCAATGGAAGTTCACCACCTCCGACCTGGACGACCTGCTGGCCAGGCTCGACCGGCATACCGCCGACCACCCGGAAGAAGCTTCCGTCGCGCTGACAGCTTGATCAACCCCCGAAGGACTTCCGGAGCCGACCACTTAGTTAGGCGACCAGCTGAATGCTCGGCCGGTGTCGCCACCCTGGATGCCTTGTTGATCAGGATCTGAACGCGCCTCCAGATGGCTTCGGCGGTCTGACCATGCAGGCGGCAGGGCTCAGCTCTTGCGGACCCTTGCCTTCCCGCCCGCGTTGATCGTCACCAGCCACTTCATCTGATGCTCGTCTTGCGCAGTCTGAGCCTCGGAAGCTGCCGAGGCTCTGTCAGGGTTCCCCGCACAAGCGATGGGGTAACAGCGTGGACACGCACAGTGTTGCACCCTCTACCCATGAGCCGAATGGCAGCTTACGGTGAGGGCCTTGTAGATCAGGGGGAGAGCTGCACGGATGTTGAGCGTGAGTGAGCCCAGGCCAGCCGAGCCGTTGCGCGGAGACCTGAGGCAGAAGGACCGGATGGAGATGCTCCAGGACAGCTACCTCAGGGCGGTAGCGGCAGCGTCTGGATGCACGATGGCGAAGCCAGAGCCAGACGATGGGATCGACTGGCAGCTGACTCATTCGTCATCAGCCCATGTAGTTGACTGCCAGATCGACTTGAAGATTCAGCTCAAGAGCACTTGGACTTCCGCCCCCAATCCTTCCAATGGATTCGTTTCTGTAAACTTAAAAAATGACAGACTTGCAATGATGGCCCGCACTCCGGTCGCCGTTCATCGAATACTTGTGGCGATGATTGTTCCTAAAGAATTTGCTGGTTGGGTCGAGGCGAGTCATGATTACCTTTCCCTGAGGCATTGTGCTTACTGGCGAAGCGTTACGGGCGTGGCTCCGACGGGTGAAGATTCATCCTCCATTAGAGTCTCGACTGAGCAGATATTTGATGACGTGGCGCTGTGTAAGATCATGGAGAGAATTGGGCAGGGAGGGGCCCCATGATTTCCCCAAGTTATGAGGGAATTGCCGCCCGACTCAACGATGCGCAACTTGCACATCTCCTAGAAATCACCGGGTGGGAGAAATTCGGTGGTCAAGAGAGCGTTTACAGTCGCTGGAGGCCGGCGGGTCGAGAGCGGGCAGCAAGTTTGCTTCTTCCTCAAAATGATAATCTTGCAGACTACTCGGAGCTGCTTGCTCAGGCCGTTGCGCAGGCGTGGAAGCTTGGAAGCGCTCGCCTGCGAGCGCTGATGGAGAAAGCTGCAGCTGCGCACGTGCTCGGCGACGAGATGAAATTCCACAAGGAAGCGAGAACGTTTCAGGGGACGATCCAGTGGCTGGCCGGGGAGGACTTGCATGCAGCGGCACGTAAATCGATGGCTGTTGCTGCAAAATCACGCAAATCCAGGCTAGCTTACTACGGCAATTCTAATGCGCACCTGGCTCGTTCGTTCTTGGAGTCGGTCTTGATGGGGCAAACTGAGGTGGGTAGTTATGTGGTGACTGCCTATGTGCCTCCGCGGGAAGTTTTCACGGAAAAGAAGCTGCACCCAGGGGACACGCTCCCGTCCACGGGAACGCATACCGGGCGTGATATTACCCGGGGTCTGGTTGATGTCCTCCAAGCGACGAGGGAGGTGGTTGACCACTTTTCGAACACTGGATCTAGTGCAGGATTTCTGGACAGCGTGGATAGAGGTTTCTGTTTCGAGATCACACAAGCGGTTCGGGATCTCGTCAGAGACTCCGATGGTGCTGAGGTGGGAATTGAAATGAATGTAGCGGCCGACCTATTTTCCGATGCTCGTGTCGAGTCGCACAAAATGGAGTTTTCGCCAGCTGACTATCCTATTCTTGAGACTGCTGGCAATGTCCTTGCTGCCACGACACGGCCCCGTAGGGTTACGGTTGTGGGTGCGGTAACGCTCCTCGAGCGGCCACAGTTCGGCCGTCCTGGACTGATTCGTATTAACGTGTTGTCGGGCACCACCGCAAAAAAGATGCGCGTGAGGCTTAAGGCGGAGGATTATGATCTCGCCATGGACGCCCATCGAGACAACATGGCTATTCGAGTGACAGGGCGCCAGGAGATTGAGGGTCGATATTACTGGTTGTACGACCCGGAACGAATTGACCTGATCCCCATGGAAACGGTCCGATCTGCTGCTGAATCTCCCAGCTCTGATCAGCATCCTCTTTTCTAGCAGACTGGAGAGCCTTTCCGGAGCAGGCTGGTTAACTTCGATCACTGAATATGGGGGGCTCATGGCCACATGGCGAGACCTTTCACTGCCTTCACGCCGAGAAGTTTGGCGAGACCTCCGTGGGCTACGCACGGGGGTTGTCGGGCCTGGGCGCACCAACCCTGACCGGTCGGCTGTATTCACTGCAGCTCTAGAGCAGGCGCAACAGTTCATGGAGGCCGCAGAGTCTGCGGGGCCAGCCACTCGGCCCGTGCAGATTTTTTACTCACTATCGCAGTTCGGTCGAGCGATCTCAGCTGCGTCTAGCGCCCTTTCCGGGGAAGAGTGGTTGCTTAAAGGGCACGGCATTGGCACAAAAAACCTCGACGTACGAAATGGTCTCGATTGTGTGCAGGTCGTCCCTCATGAAAACGGCTCCTTGGCCGGGGTTGCTCGCGCAATGGGGGTTCCCCCGCTCGCAGCCAAGAGTAAATTGTCACTAGGTGAATTGTGGCCACTAATTCCAGAAGGGCAGTCGGTGCCTCTTGCAAGCGTTGGCGCGTTTCCTGCGCTCAATGTTCATGCAGGTACGTTGGTGCACCGAAATGACAAACGTTGGTGCCAGGTTTCTTTGATGCCGATACCCGCAGAAGTGAAAGCCGCTGCTGATGTAGATGCGTCAGCGCTAGAGGATTTTCTGGCGCATTACCCATCGTTGAGAGGCTGGTCTAATACTCCCGACGTTCCTGATGTTATTCAGGGGCAGAAGCAGGGGGGTATCGACTCGCTGCAGATCTACCTGCCGTCGAACCTTGAGGCTCACGCGCAAGCCGAGGAGGGAGCGGCAGAGGCCCTGGAGCGAGCTACGCTGTATCGAGGTCCGAGTGACGCGTACGTATTTCCCACTCTGGGCGGTATGACGGAATCCGTCCACCCATTTCTAGTATGGTGGGCAGTTCTCTTTGGGTTGTCGATTTTGGCGCGCTACGAGCCCGCTGGCTGGGCGGCGATGATTGATATCGACACGTCGGGTACTGCCAATGCCATTGAAAACTTGCTCGAACACGCGATTGGTGTAATCCCTCACCTTGCGCTTATTGCGATTAAGGATGTATCGGGCAGTTGAAGTGCGCCCACAGGGGTACGAAAATGTCGGGTTCCCGAGCGTGTGCTGCGCGTGGTTATCGAATAAAACAGGGAAAGTTCTATTGTTTTTTATCTGGTTGGGGGTGCGCTTCATGGAGGAGGAGGCTGATTGTCTCGGGCTCCAACGAAAGGACATGACTTTTCTTGACGCCAAGCGGAAGTGCATCAGCAAGGCAAGCCGTGAGCACCGTGACTGGAGCCGTCCATCCCGCGTATCGTCCTTCACGTGACTGATGCGTCCGTGACGGACAGGACTGAGATCCAAGCCAGCGTCCTCGCCGAGTTGACCAGCGCTTTCGGCCTCGAAGAGGTGCGGGAGAGGTGCTACCTCGCCGATGGGCTGATGAACGCGAATTGGAAGGTGGACACCCCAGCCGGAGTATTCGCACTCAAGCGGGTCACCGATGTGGCGCTTGATCGGCTAGTCCGCAATCTTGGGGTGCTGGCTTCACTGGCTTCCGATGGCATCCCGGTCGTTGCTCCCGTGCGCACCGACTCCGGGGCATTGGTGGCCGAGGTCGGCGGCGGTGTTTGGTGCCTGTTCCCGTGGGCGGCCGGCGCTCACCTCCGAGGTGTCGACCTCAGCCTGTCCCAGGCTGCTTCCCTGGGGGCGCACCTGGGGCGCCTTCACGAGGGGCTGGGCCGGGCCTGTGATCGAGGACTGCTGGCGATGCCCGAGACGGTGACCGCGGATGTGACGACGCAGGAACGCGCGGTGGAGAAGTTGGAGCGGCTGTCCGGAGCGGTGGGAGACAAGGGCACGGGCAGCGCGTTCGACGCGGCCGCGACGGTCGCTCTGGAGAAGCGAGGCGTGTTTATCCGCAAGCACGCCGGCCGTCGGCCACACGACGAGGTCCCTGCGGGCCCCCACGGGTGGACGCACGGCGATGTCCAGTACCGGAACCTGCTGTGGGAGGGCGGAGATCTGGCTGCCATCCTCGACTGGGACCGTGTCGGCGTCCGACCGTACGCCGAGGAGGTCGTGCGGACGGCCCAGGTGCAGTTCGGTGTGGACGGGGTTTTCGACCTCGGGCGGGTGTCGGCGTTCGTCCGTGGCTACCGGTCGGTGGTGCCGTTGGAAGCGTCGGCGGTGGCGGATGGTGCGCGCCGGCTGTGGTGGAAGCGGATGACAGACTTCTGGCAGCTGGAGTTTCACTACGACCGCGTTGACTTCTCGTTCGACGAGCTCTTCACGGCGGACGAGGCGTTGCTGCACTGGTGGACGGAGCGGCTCGATCAGGTTGAGGACGCGTTTGCCGCAGAGTAGATCCCGAGGGCTTCGAGCTCTGGCAGCCTGGGGCGGGTGAGGTGTGCCGCGTGGCCTTGGGCTTGTTTGCCGAGGGCGTGATGTCCAGCGGCGCTGATGGCATTCGCCCAGGCTCGTGGTCCCGCCGTGTGAGGCAGGACGATTCCGTGTGGGCCGATGGCTTCCGGGATGCCGCCTCTGTCGCTGCCGATGCTGGGGGTGCCGTGCAGCGCGGCTTCGACGATCACTCGGGGGAACGCGTCCTCCACCGTGGACGGCACCAGTAGCAGGCGATGGCCTCGGTAGAGAGTGCCCATGTCGTAGGTGCGGGGGACGTAGGTCACGTTCGGGTAGGCCGCGAACTCCTCGGCGTTGTCCCACCAGCCTTCGACCAGCGTGAAGTGCTGTTCAGGCATCATGTGGATGACCTCGTGGAGGAGGGCGGAACCCTTCGCCGGGATCGGGTTGACCATCAGCGCCGACTCGCTTCGCAGCACGCTCGTACCCTGCGAGGGCTGCACGAACGGCGGGTGGAAGACGGCGAGACGCGTACCGAGACGGTGGCTTACTCGGCCGAGCACGAACTTCGAGACGGCCAGGCCGTATTGAGGGCGACCAGCCAGGACCCCGAGGCCGGTCGTCGACACGGAGTGCAGGATGCCTGCGACGAGTGCAGAAGGCCGGGCCTGCTCCGCGAGGTCGGCCGCGCCCTCTTGAGAGGTGAACACGACATCTGGGCGTAGGCCGGCCAGCAGCTCGTGCAGGGCGGCGCCGATCTGATGCTGCGGTGAGGCGATGCAGTCCACTCCGTTCCAGCGGTAGCGGAGTACCCCCTTGACCTCGTCGTATGGGGTCTGACGTGCGTCGAGCAGGCTCCGTAACTGGGGGAGTTGTGTGGTCTGGTCCCAGGGTGCCTGGTGGGAGCCCAGGTAGACGACCTGCCAGCCGGCGGCCGCGAGTTCTTCGGCCAGGAGCTGCTGTGTGACTTCGGCGCCTCCGGTGAGGAGTGGTGGTGGGGTGCGGCGCCAGGCGAAGAGGGCGGTAGGCATGGGCGGGTCACCTCGTCCAGAACGAGACGAGGGCTTCCACTGCCTGGGCGATGCCGTCCTGGCTGGCGTCGGCAGGGATCACGGTGACCTCTTGGGAAACGGGAGGCTGTGCGCGGGCGAGGAAGTAGTCGCGGGTGTGAGTGAGGAAGGCGGGCTCGTGCAGGAAGTAGTCGGGCTCGGTGGCCGTGTGCCCTGCGGTTTTGCGGCGCAGGCTGAGCACTTCGGCGGGCACGTCGAGGTAGAGCGTGTGGTGGGGGCGTAGGTGGGGAAGGACCTGGAGCCGGTCGCGTAGCTGGTGCTGGACGGCGTACCCGAATAGGGCGTCGACGGCGTGGGCGTGAGCGAGGAGGGTGTCCACAGAGCGGTCGAGGATCACCACGGGCTTCGCGGCCGCGAGTGCAGTGCGGACGCGCACCTCCTCGACGGCCATGAATGTCTCGAAGGCGGCAACCTGTTCGGCGGCGGACGCTGTGCGTGCCGGAGGCACGGCGTCCTGACGGCCGATCTGCTTGACGTAGCAGCCCGCGATGTAGGCCCGCTCCCTGTAGCCGCACCTGCGCAAGTGACGTACCGCCGTCGACTTCCCGGCGTACGAGGGCCCTTCGATCGCGATGACCTTCACAGCGACTCCGTCCGGTAGAAGCGCTCCGCGTACGTGCAAGAACCGCCCGGGAGGTCGGCGGCGGCGGTCCAGGCGTGCCGGATCGGCCGGTACATCTTCCGGGCTGGGTACATCTGTGAGCCGTGCATCCGCAGGATGGTGCACTTGTCGAGGACCACCGAGGTGATGTCGACCAGCGAAGGCACGAGCGCGGTCCGTGTTCGGGAGCCGAAGAGATGCTGGTCGCAGCCCGCGAGAGCGTAGGTGGACCAGAACGCCAGGTCCTCCCAGAACCACCGGCATCCGAGGCGGACCGCGGCGTCGTGCACGAGCAGGTGGTCGGGGTGGCGGGTGACGGCGGCGGGGGCGAGGAGTTCGGCGTCCGGGTGGGCGGCGACGATCGCGCGGAGTTCCTCCGTGATCTGGTCGAAGCGGCCCTGGTCGTAGGGGCGGTACGGAGGCTCCGCGTCCTTGTGGCCGAGGGCGAGGCGGGTCGCGGCGAGGGGGGCCAGGGCGGCGGCACCTTCCCGATCGCGCAGGCGCGAGACCGCCGATTCCGTGCTGTAGGCGTCTTCCAGCGACGGGTGGACGCTGGTGGAGCGGGTGAAGACCGTGGCCACGGTGAGCGGGCGGGGGCGGGCGAGGAAGGTCCCGGAGGCCGACAGCGCGAAGTCGTCGTGGTGCGGTTCGAGCGCGAGAACGGGGCGGCCGGTCGGGCGGCGCAGCTCGATGAAGTGGGGCCGGCCGCTGTGCGGGGCCATCAGCTCGATGACCTTGTGGTCGTGTGCCCGGTGGCGGGTGAGGAGCTGGTGGGTCCACTGGCGATGGGCGTGGTCGAGGTCGTCGGGGAAGGCGTAGATCCCCATCGCATCCGGTACCGGCATGGGAACCGACGCTGCGGACGTGTTGGTGAGGGCGGTCGTGCCGTTCATCCGGGGCTCCTGACTCATCGGACGGTGGTCTCGTACCAGTGGCGCCACATCCGCGGGGAGCTGAGCCGAACGCGGGCGGTGACCGGGTTCTGCCACCACAGCATCCGGAGGCTCGACCATTGGTCGTAGCGGCGGGTGGAGGGGCGTACCCGCAGGTCGTCCAGAATCTTGACCGGTGCGGCGGTGGTACGGCCGTGGGCGCTCAGGCGGGCGAAGAGGTCGACGTCCTCGCTCATGAGCAGGTCCTCGCGGTATCCGCCGATCGCCTTGAACGCGGCGGCGGTGGCGAACTGGGCGACTCCCTGCGCTCCGCCGTGGCGGGCGCGGTAGTGGTCCCAGTACGCACACAACAGCCGCGCCCCGAGCCGGTCCGGCGTGTAGAGGGGCGGGATCGCTCCGCCGACGGCTCCGGCGTCCAGCGCGGATGCTGCCGCACTGATCGCTTCGGCGGGCAGGGCGACATCGGCGTCTGTGAAGAACAGCCGGGGGCTGCGCGCAGCGTTCGCGCCGGCATTGCGTACCCGGCCGATGCTGCGGACCGACTCGCTGACCACGCGGACCCCGAACGTGGCGGCCATGTCGGCGGTGGCATCGGTGGAGGCGTTGTCGACCACGATGACTTCACCCCGCTCACCGCTCGCGGCTTCCCAGTGTGCGAGGGCCGTGAGGACGGTGGGGAGATAGCGGGGCAGGTAGGCGGCTTCGTTGTGGGCAGGGATGACTACCGTCAGGCCGAAGGCGGGGCTGGTCATCGGGCTCTCCTTCTCGCGTGCGGTGCGTGGGAGTGCCCCGGGTGGGGCCGGAAGAGGTGTGGCGTCCGACGGGACAGCTCGGTCAACCGGTTGGACCAGGTGGTCCTGTTGTTGCCGGGTCTGGCATGGGTCCAGCAGCTCACGGTGAGGAAGGCCGACCATGCCGCGAGGTGGGTGTCGTTCAGGGCGTGTGGATAGGCGCCGAGGAGGGCGTGTCGGTCCCATTGCGAGTGGGCGTCCGTCATGACGAGGGCGTGCGCCAGGTCCGCCTCCCGGCGTCCGGGCGCGGCGTCGGTGAAGTCGACCAAGTGACGGGATTGCCGGGCTCCGGAGAGGACCACGTTGTCGAGGTGGGGGTCGCCGTGACACCACACGGCAGACGCCTCGTCGAAGGGGTCTGTGACGATGGCGAGGGCGGGTGCAAGCCGGTCGAGTACGTCGGACGGGCAGCGTCGACTCAGGGAGGCGACTGTCTCGATCACGGGACGCCGAGGAGCGCTGGTGGAAACCGGTACCTCGTGCATGCGGCCGAGGAGCGCGCCGAGGTCCCTCAGCGCCTGGAGGCGCGGGACGCTGCCCGAGCGCACGGCGGAGCCGAGTGTGCCGGGGCCCAAGTCGGAAGTGACCAGAGCGGTGGCGCCGGCGCTGGAGGTGGTGCCGTAGCCGAGCACCTTCGGTACGGGCACGGCGGCCGAGACCGCACGAATCGCCGTGGCTTCGGTGAGGGCGTTCCGGTGTGCGGTGTGGGAGTAGAGCTTCACGATCACGTTCGGGCCGTCGGGGAGGGTGACCCGGTAGACGGCGGTACGAGAGCCGGTTGCCAGGCGTTCGGCGGCCTTGGCGGGGCTTCCCAGGAGCAGGTTGCAGGCGCGTGAGGCCATCGGCGGGATGGGCGCGGCGAGGGGAGAGGTGGTCATCGGAGCTCCGGTTGCTCGGGGGCGAGGCCCAGGGCGCGGACGTGGCGCATGGTGCGTCGTAGGTGCGTGCGGTACTCCCGGACTTCCTCGGTGCGGGGGCAGGCGGCCTGCCAAGGCTTTTCGGGACCCACGAAGTGGATGAGGGGTGCGGAGGCGCCGGGGAGCGGAGAGCGGGCGACGACGCGTCGGGCCCAGTTGCCGCGTTCGAGGAACCGGCCGAGCTCGAAGCGGTTGTATTCGGGGCTGACCGGTCGAGCGCGGCCGGCGTGGAGGAGCCAGAGGTTCAGGGCGTCCTGGTCGTTGTGATGGATGTGCTGGCGCAGTCGGACCAGTGCGTGGCCGACTCCGTGACGTACCCGTGGCAGGTCGGCGACGTGGGCCCACAGCAGGCCGGCGTTGTAGTACGGCCTGCCCTTCAAGTGAGGCCAGCGTTCTGCGGCACCCGGCAAGGCATGGCTGTCGCCCACGGACGGGCCGAACTCGTCCCGTACAGCGCCCACGTCACCCAGGCGCAAGTCGTTCAGCGGTGCGCTCAGGTCGCCTCGCACGAGAGTGTCGGCATCGAGGTAGATCAGATACGGGCGTCGGACGAACGCGGCGGTGAAGTCGAAACGCAGGTAGGTGGCGACGCTGATGTAGGAGGAGTCCGCCATCCGCGCGGTACGCAGCGGGGAGCGGTGGGCCAGGTCGAACGAGCCGAAGCCGACGCGTCGCGCCAAGTGCGAGAGGAGCACGGCCTCGGACGGAGTCAGGTCGAGGGTGAGGACGCGCAGCGCCACGTCCCGGCGGGCTCGGGGAGTGAGGCTGTCGGCGAGGGCGGTGATGGTGGCCAGGCCGGGGACGAGGTAGCGCTGGTCGAGGCATAAGCCGAATGCGTACACGGCGGAGTCGCCTTCCAGAGGCAGGGATGGGGATCTCTGTGGGGGTCACTCACTACTCGTCCCGCTGGCGCGCGAACCGGGACGCGCGGGTCTCCAGCACGTGAAGGGAGTCGGGGTCGTCGGTCTCCCACTGGTACGCCGTGCCGCCCGACGGTCGACGCAGGACCCAGGTCCGCCCCTGCTTGATGTCGGTCACGATCGCCTGCTGTCCGGTGCCGTCCCGTACGAGATCGCCGATCTCCGCACCTACACGGCTCATTGGACGCTTCCGGGGATGAGCTGCCCCCACGATGTCCAGCCGGCCGCTGCCTCGAAGAGGATCCGGCGACGGCCGTGCTGGCCGGGTGTGTGGCGGGAGGGGCAGTTCGTCGCCTCGGCCAGGAACCCGCCACGGTCGCGGATGAGGACGCCGAGCGCGGCGAACTGGGCGGCGTCGTCGGCGACGTGCGTGGCTCCGGCGACGACGATGCCGCGGACCAGGCCGGACGACAGAGCCCCCGTGATGGCGGACCAGCCCAACCGGGTGTCCAGGGGCACGGCGGGGTCGTCGTCGGACCAGACACCGGCGACGTGCCAGTGGCGGGCGTCGGAGTAGTGGCGAGCGCGACGTTCGGCCTCGCGTACTGCAGGGGGCTCGGCAGCGCAGGAGTAGACGGCGACGGGAACGTGTCCGAGGCCGCCGGACGAAGAGTTCGGCATGCCACAAGCGTGCTGGGACGGCCCTTTGGCCAACAGGCACGGGCCGTTGCTAGAGCGGAAGTTGGGGATCGGTCGGGCTGTCACACCCCGTACCGGTAGAGCCCGTAAGCGGGGTTCGGACTGCCACGGAGCGTGGCAGTCGGCAAACTACTGACCGCCGAACTACCACGGGTCGTGCTGGTGGGTGGTCAGCGCACGCCCAAAGGGACGCCGGCTGCGTGCGCGAGCCCGCGAAGTCGGCCCACGGACACACCTGCCAGCCGTGAGATGATCACGCCGGGCAGCATCTGGTGCTGAATCCAACCCGGCGCCATCGAGCAGACCTCCTCCAGGGTGTCAGCAGCCCGGTCCCACCGGCGGCACTCCACATGGGTCAGGGCGACGTCGAGCCCGTAGCGGGCTCGGGTCGCGAGCGGGACCGTCTCGTCCAGTCGGACGGTGTCCATGAGCCGCAGCGCCCCCGCCGTATCGCCCAAGGCAACGGCGATGCTCATGGCCTGGGTGGCGGCGTACAGCGGACCGTACGGTTGGGCATGGCCGCCGCGCGCGTACTCGCTGCCGAGGCGGGCGCCGACAGCGTGGGCCTGGGACAGGTACTCGCGTGCGGTGTCGGCGGAATCCCCTCCCCGCGATGCGGCTACGGCTGCATTGGTGACGAGCTGCCCGTACACCGACAGGCGGTCGGGGTCGTGCTCGGACATCCTGGGCTCGATCCGCTCCGCTCGGGCGGCGGCGAGCGCGAAGCCCTGCGCCGTACGCCCGTCACGGAGGTTCACCCACGCCGTCGTGGCGGCGAGGTGCGCCTCACGGAGGTCGTCCCCGGCCTGGACCGCGATCTGACGCCCGTAGGTGAGGGCGGCGTAGGCGAGGTCCCGCGAACCCCAGACGTTCGCGGCCATGCCCGCAGTCTGGAAGACGTCGGCCAGCAGCCCGGCCGCGGCTTCTCTCTCGTCGGTGCCGGCGGCGTCGTACCGGGCGCGGGCCTCCGGCAGCAGGGCCGCCAGCAGAGTGCCGAGTTCTGTGTACCGGCCGGCCCAGTAGGCGGTGTCCGCGTGCTGGACGACGGCACGCAGTTCCGCGACGGTGCCCGGCTCGGTGTCGGCGGGAATGCCGATCGCGGCGTCGTGCGTGGCAGCCGAGAGGGTTCGCAGGGCCGCCCGCTCGTCACGATCCATCGAGCGGCGAGGTGCCTGCTGCCCGAGGAGTACGGCGATGTCGGTGCCGAGCGTGGAAGCGATGGCCAGCAGGGAGGGAAGAGAAGCGGTGCCGCCACGCTCCAGCTTCCGCACGACACCGACCGATACCTCGGCGGCCTCCGCCAGCTGCTCTTGCGTCATCCCACTGCGGAGGGTCTTGAGGCGTTCAGCGGTGGTGTATTCCGACCATTGCATGGCAGCAACTCCCCGGGCCGATCAAGCCAGGCTTGGACCGTACCCACTCCACCACAGGTGCGTGCACCCTTTGAATGACGGCGAGTTGGCGGGCTGGCTGGAAAACGCCTACACGGGAAGGACTGCGTTCACCCCGAGGAGGTCCTCCAGCTCGTCGACCGTCTCGTTCTCCGTTGTCGCGAGGACGGTGGTGATGCCGAGCGCCTCGGCGGGCGGGAGGTTGACCGGGTGGTCGTCGACGAAGAAGCAGGCCGGCCCCGGCAGGCCGAGGCGGTCCAGGGTGAGCTGGTAGATCGCCGGGTCGGGCTTTGCGAGACCGACCACTTCCGAGACCACGTGGACGTCGAACAGGTCCCAAATGCCCGCGTGCGCGTATGGGTTGAACGGCTCCAGTCCGAAGCTGTTCGACAGGAGCGCCAGCCGGTATCCGGCATCCTTGGCGGCGCGGGCGAGCGCCGCCATGCGTCGGGCCGACGGTACGTTCGCCCAGGCGCGTCCCATCAGGTTCTCCGGGGCAACGTGCGCGCCGAGTAGGGCGGCAGTCCCCTCGTTCCACTCGGCCTGGCCGATTCGGCCGATTTCCAGGGCGGTGTACAGCCGCCGCCCCTCGGGATGGTCGTTGAGCGTCGCCCGCCATGCTTCCGCGAGGAGCCCTTCGGACTCGCACCAGGCGCGGTGCACGGGGCGGGGGTCCCCGGTCAGTACCCCGGCGAAGTCCAGGATGAGCCCCCGCGGGGCGTCGTGGTGGGCAGTGTCCGTGGGCTGCGGCATGCTGCGGGGTTCCTCTCCGTCGACCTCAACGATGACGCTACCGCGAGGTGTTCCGCTCCTTCAGCACCGTGCGTTTTGCTGACTCTGCCGACGACGCTGCGCAGGGCGGCCTGGGGCGGGCAAGGCCGGGGGCCTGGGGCGCTGCTCCAGCAGCCAGTCGCCTTCGACAGTGACCCAGCCGACGACGGCCCTTGCCGTCGAACCCAGTTGCCCCAGGCCAGCAGAGTCGCCCGGCCGTACTTCGGAACTGCTGGCCCCTGACCACGACACCCCTGATCTCCCTGGGGGCCAGCCTTCTTGGCCTCGCCCCCCAGGAGTGAGGGCGGGCAACGAAACGAACATTGGTATGGCGGAGACCGGGCCGGAACCGCAGAATCGATGTCCGTCGGCCCGCGCACTGCACACAGTGCATCTCTGAGAAAGGCACAACAGATCTTGGCCGGGACAGACCCCCAGACGGACGAAGGGGCCCCCTCTCCTTCTCCTTCGCCTACGACCACGGAACGACTCGTGCATAGAGTGCGCACGCCACTGGTTGCCGCCCTCGGGGTTGTGCTGTCGGTGGTGGCCGCCTTCGCTTCTTGGGCATTCCTGAAGGCCAACGGCCCGTCCTACGACAACCTCGAGAAGCGTGCTTGGCTTGATACCGCCACCACGACCGCTGCCGTCCTCCTGGGAATATCCGGGGTGATCTTGTCGGTGTTATGGGCAGCGAGCCGCTCCTTCGCCAGCGAGGCAGAGAACGCACGTCGCCGTGTAGAAGACCCCGACCTTCCCCACGTCCACATCTATGGCAATGAGTCGCGGGTTTACATCCAGCCCGGAGCATCGCGCTCAGGAGCCAAGGACGGCAGTACCGCACCGCTCCTGGGGCCGGACGCGCAAGCGTCGATGCTGACCCAGATCTACTCCCACGGCCTTGCACAAGCCAAGGTCAGCTTCTTCGTCAGCATTGTTTTCGGCATGGTCGGTTCAGCGGTCCTTTTGACTGGGGTCGGGCTGGCAATCGTGCACGCCGACAGCAACGGCAGCCGATACGCAGCGATCGTGACGCAGACCGCTGGAGCAGTCATCGATCTTCTGGCAGGAGTCTTCTTCCTGCAGTCCAATCGCACGCGTCGAGACATGGGAGCGCAAGGCGTGATGCTCCGCGATGACGGTCGGTTTGACCGCAGGCTGAAAGCTGCTGGCGTCCTATCCGACAACATCAGCGAAGAACCCCTTCGCAACCAGGTGCGGGCCCAGATGGCTCTGCAACTTGTTGGTGGTCAATTAGATGCGTCAGCGGTGGCCGATAGCCCGGATGAAGCCGATGGCGTGGACACCGAGTCCTCACCAATGGATCAAACGCCTCCGAGCGGGTCCTAACGCCGTCTACGAAGCCGGGCCTCCCGGAATGGGAGGCCCGGCTTCGCGCTGTTGTGGTACCACTCAGCCGCTACTGAGTGACGGTGCGGGAGGCACGCTGTTCTCTTTCTGGGCCTTACGTAAGTGTGTTCACTCCTCGCGCGGGGTGTACCTGTCGGCGTCCTTCGCAATGGCGACGGCCAATCGGTTGTACTCCATCAGGTCCTCGTGGGTCATGAAGGGGACGAGGGTTTCGTGGTGGGGGACGGCGTACTTGAGCAGGAGTTCGATCAACTCGCGTGCGGCTGCCTCGGCGTCGAATTCCGCGTCGGGGTGTCGACATGGAGGCCGACGGCTTGTAGCTCTACGTCGGTGGCGTCTCGGAGCATGGCCTGTTCCTCCTCGGTGAAGAGGCGTCCGTCGAGGTGGCGATAGACGAGGGAATCAGAGGGCCGGTTGAAGTCCGTATCGAACAGCAGGGCCATGACGTGGAGGCGAGGGGATGCTGCGAGCAAAGGTGTACTCCTCGAAGACGGGGGGCGGGGACCTCTTTGAGAGGTCTGGAGAGTCACCGGTTTGGTGAACCGGGGATCGTCGGCTACGTTCAGCCGTTTTCTTCGGTCAGGGCCGACGGGGCGAGTTGCTCGCTGCCTTGGTCGGCGACTGTGCGGCAGGGATCGCTGATGGGACGCGCAGGTTGTCGCGGGCGGGCGGGTCCTGCGGGGTGGCGGGCAGGTGGGCGCTGCGGCGCAGCCGCCAGACGAGGACGTCGTTGATCGAGGTGGCGGTATCGAGTTCCCGCCCTCGGGCAGCTTCGGTGAGCAGGACGGTCGGGTCGTGGCCGGCCTCCTTTGCGTCGGCGAGGGTGGCGGCCAGGGCTGGCCAGCCGGGCTCGGTGAGGATCTGCTCGGCCAGCGCCGGCAGTGCTTGGCGGACGAGGGCTGCCTGCCGTCGCTGCACCGTGACCGCCAGGCGGAGACCGCGCTGGTGAATCACGGCCAGGGGCTGGACGGCCGCGGCTTGGTAGGCGGCGTGCAGGTGTTCCGCTGCCTGTCGGGCGGCTTCGGCTTGCTGATCGTGGTGGCGGGTGTGGTGCCAGTCCTGCGCTGCGACGACGGCCAGGATGAGGGCGTCGAGGAGGTTCGCGAAGAGAGCTCCGTCCTTGGGGACGGGCTCACGCAAGATTGCTTTGACTGCGCGACGTGTGGCCTGGGCCTGCTGGTGCCGGGCACGGATGTGGGAGCGGCTGGCCCGCTCGAATGCCGCCGCTGCCCGGGCCAGCTGGGGCTTGTAGCTGGCGGGGGCGATGAGGGGGAGTACATCGAGGGCCTCGGCGAGCACGGCTACGTGCGCTTGCCCGGCAGCGTCGTCGGCCTCGTCGAGAACGCTGGGAATCTGGTCGGCCGCGTCGGTGACCTCTTGCCAGGCCGTATGCCGACGGTCGGAGTGCCGGCGCATGGGGGCGGACTTGGTGGGCGTGAGACGTTCGCTGATCTTGGGGTAGGAGAGGTCGGGGCCGAGGGTGGAACCTGAGAACCACACTGGCTCGCCCTTGGCGTTGGTGTCGTCGGAGAGGGCGACTTTGTAGCCACGGATGTCGCCGGAGGGGAAGCGCTGGATGTTCACCAGCACGCCCGCACCGCTGAGAATGGCGAAGAACTCCTCGGTGCCCGTGGCAGCCGCCGCCGCCATGCGGACGGTGGTGCGCAGCGTCACCCGGGGTGTAGCGGTTTGCCTGGCGCGGGCGGTCTTCTCCTGCTCGGCGCGGGTGGGGCGTTTGGCAGCGGTGCGGTCGCCGCGAACGACCTGGCGCAGGCCGTACTCCTTCTCGATTGCGGCACATTCCTTGTCGGCGCGCAGGTAGTCGTTCCAGTTGCGGGGTGAAGTGAGGTCGCCGCGGACCTTGGTGGCAACGATGTGGATGTGGTCGTCGGCGTGGCGAACCGCGACCCAGCGACAGGCGTCGGGGTCGCCGGAGGGGGCGATGCCGGTGGCGTTCAGGATCCGGCGGGCGCAAGCCGCCCACTGCTCGTCGGTGAGGACTGGGTCCTCGGGCGCCGTTCGCGCCGAGCAGTGCCACACATACTTGTCGGGTGCGCGGTCCCCGGCTTGCTTTACGCGCAGGTCGAGGACGGTGGCGAGCTGCGTGAGGGTGGCGGTCGCGTCGCGGCCGGGATCGGGAGCGAAGCCGTCCCACGAAGCGACCAGGTGAGGGTCGGTGTGTTCGTTGGCGCGCCCGGGCCCGTACAGGTAGCGCAGGACGCCTTGGGTGTTGGCGCCGGCCTTGCCGATCTTCGTGATCAATCAGGCCGCCGCCTTCGATGTGGCGGCGTTGTCCGACGCCACATCGATCGATGTGGCGGTGTCACGGGCCAGGCCGAGGATGCGTTGGGCTTCAGCGAGGATGACAGTGTCCCCAGGGTGTGGACGGCCGCCGGAATTCAGTTTGCGGGCGATCTGATTGACATTGGTACCGATTCTGGCGACCTCGGTGCGCAGGGCAGCGAGCTCGTCGATCAAGTCGTCGTGGGAGGTCCGCCGCCCAGGTAGCGCGAGGTCGCCGTTCAGATGCGCCACGACGAGAGCACCGACGAAGTGCGCGCCGGCCAGGCTCAGGCGGCGGGCTTCGGCGAGGATCGCTTGCTTCTCGGCGATGCTGTAGCGGACGTCGACGCGCTCCTTGCGCTGCACTTTCTTGCGTGCGCGGCGGCGGGAGACCTGGTACAGCGCGGCCTCGTCGGCGGCGCGTACGACGATGGGCGGGCCGGCGATGGCGGCACCGGCAGCCTCCTGCCCCGGTGCGCCCTCGCGCCGGGAGTCTGCCTCAGCCACCCCCGGGGCGGAGGCTGCGTTGGACCGGCCATTGGACGGTCCAACGCCATACCTTGCTCCGCCTGGTGCCCGGGTGGAGGTCAGTTGCTGCCGGGGCGATGCGAGTTCGTTGGCGGGGTCGTGCATGTGGGCTCCTGCGAGTGGTGGGTGAGGGTGAGGCCGCCCCTCCCGTACTGATTCGCGGGAGGGGCGGGTGGGGGTGGCGTGACTGTGAGGCTCAGTCGGTGCCAGGCGTGGTCTCGTCGAGTTCGGCCTGCAGCAGGTTCTTGACCTCGTCCAGGCGGGCGCGGGACATGCCGAATCCCTTGTCCCGGATCGCCCTCTCGACGCTGCGGCGTGAAATGCGGCCGCCTCGTCCGAGGGGAGCCGTACGGCCGATGTCGATGGCCTGCTCCAGGGAGATGCTCGGCGGAGTTCCTCCCAGCTCGAAGGGCTGTTGCGGAGGCTTTGCCCCGTAGTTGGTGCGGGTGGCGGGTGGCTCAGCCGGGTTGCTGGCTTCGGTTTGCGCGGCGTTTTTGCCGTCGGTGGCGTTGTGGCCGTTGCCGTGGCGCTCTGTGGCCGTGGGACGTCGTGCGATGAGGAGGTAGAAGTGGACGGCGCCTGCCAGGGCGAGTGGGGCGATGGCGGAGATGGCCCCGACGGTGAGGTCGTCGAGGGCGAGCCCGTTGTGGCGGGCTTGCTGGTTGAGGCGGATGGCGTGCAGGACGTTGGCCCAGATGCTTGTGGCGGTGGCGATGCCGACCAGCGCCGAGACGTAGAGCCGGGCGGACAGAGGCGCGGTCCGCAGGACGAGCAGAGCGCCGATTCCGATGGCGATGAACCCGTCGATGACGAGTGGGAAGGCGTAAGTGAGCGCCGGGTGGATGTGGCTGGCAGCGGCCATCTGACGCAAGGCGTCGTAGGAGAGCGCGAAGGCTGCGACGGCCAGCAGGGCCACACCCGTGCGGATCGCTGCGGCCAAGGGCACCGGGGCAGCGGACGGTACTGCGGCGAGAGCGGGAGAAGGCAAAGGGGAGTGCTCCAGGAGTGCGGACGTGGGCTTGTGCGGCCCGGTGGTGGGTGGGGAGAGACCCGTCGCGACTCGTCGCATGCCTGGTCAGGGCAGGTACGGGTGCGGCGGCGGCATCGAGTCGACTCGTCACCGGAACTCGACCCGTCACCGCGCTGACCTGCGCGGAGACGAGTCGTGACGGGTCGTGCCGGGTCAGCCCCCGGTCGTGGCTTCCGGTACGGACTCGGGGCAGTAGCGTGCCCAGGAGTCGGCGAAATGCAGGAAGGCATAGCCGCGGGCCTGGACGTTGCCGTGGAAGCGGCGGGGAGCGGAGCTGATGCCGTACTCCTTGAGCAAGATCTGCAGGCCCCGCGGGGTCAGACCGTTGGTGGTGTACTCCGGCCAGGGGGTCTCGGCGTCCTGATTGAGGATGTCGAGGAGTCGGCTGGTGCGGAGCGCCGGCGGGTTGCCCTCGGTGGTGAAGGCGCGGCGGATGTCGGCCAGGAGGCGGACGCTCAGGCTGCTGCGGTCCTGGTCCTGCTCGGCCTCGTGTTTGGCCATGACCCGGCAGGCGGTGCGGGCGAGGTCGGGCCACGTCCCGCTGGCGAGATCGGCGACGGATACCAGCGGCTGCCAGGTGTCGGCCACGCGGTCCTGCACCGGCATGGCCGGTGTCAGCTCCATCGCATCGGCGTGGAGCGGGGCCAGCCAGGCGACGAGCCGGTCGCGCAGCGCGTGGAGGGGCGGGGTGTCGCGGTAGGTGCGAAATTCCTCCACCGCCTCGCCCGGCCTGCGGCGGCGCATCCGGATGACGATCGACCGGTCCATGATCGTGTCCGGTAGGTCGCCGATGCCGGCGAGGGCCGCCATGGCGAACGTGGGGAACTTCGCGACCTCGTGGTTGGGTCCGGAAACCCGCAGGGTGAGGCGGTTGCGCTGGTGCCCCGCGTTGAGCAGGCCACGCATCTCCTCGTTCTTCTCCGCGACCTTCGCGGAGCCGAAGAGAGTGTCGGCCTCGTCGACCAGCAGGGTGGGCGGCGTGGCGGTGATTGACCGGAACACTGCAGCGGCCGAGGCGTTGACCGTGATCAGCGGATCGTGAACGCTTTCGGTGATCACGTCCAGCAGCCGAGACTTGCCGCACCGCTTCGCCGGCCCGACCACAGCCAGTCGCGGAGCGTGCTGCCATGCCGTCTGCAGATGAGTCGCCGCCACCCACAACGTCACTGCCGTGAACGCTTCCTCGCTCGGCAGTACGACGTAACGGCGGATCTGCTCCCGCAGCTCCGTCAGCACCTGCTCCCCCTCGGATACCGAGGCAGCCTCGGAGACCGTTGCGGGCGGCTCTCCCGGTGAAGCAGGGCGGCCCGTCGACTGGCCGGGTATGGCGACCGGCGGCCGGGAGGGCTTGTCAGGGGTGGAATAGGGCTCGGTTCCCGCGTGTTCCACGGGGCAGCTCCTCGTCTGGCGGTGGCGGGCTTGCCTGCCCTTGCCGCCGGGTTGGTTCTTCCAGGGCCGTTCGGGGCTGCTCGGGCCTCCGGCGTTGCCTCGCCGGAGGCCCCCTTCGTACCCCGAGGGAACACGGACCGTACGGCCACTCCTGCCAACAGTCCAGCGATTCTGTGTCAGCTCAACGCAGAACGCTTTGTTACGCTGCCGTCCCTTCATGCCGCCAGCCCGAGCAGATTCAGCAGATCTGCGGTCACGACGCGGTAGGCGTTGCCGAGCCGAAGGACCTTGCACGGGTACGCGCCCCGCTTCGCCAGCTCATACCCCTTGCTCCGACTAAGCCCCAGGGCTCGGTTGCTCGTTTCCAGGTCAACGGCTACCGGCAAGGCCAACAGATCCTCTCGGCTCATCCCCTTGGGCTGCCCCCTGTGGTGTTTTCGCGCATGCGGCATTCCTTTCGGTACAGCCCTCGGCGAACGCGGTCATCACGTCCGGCCCCAGGCGTCTACCAATCAGCATCCTCAAGCTAATGTGTCTGCATGACACAACGTGGTTTGGATGATGAAGAGGATGACTTCCCAGAGTGGGTGGACCGGGTCCAGGCGAACGTGGCCGGTGAGGTCCGCCGGAGAAGGAAGGAGATGGGGTGGAGCGCGCAGGATCTGGCCGACCGGTGCGAGGAGCTCGGGCACCCCATTCCGCGCAACGTGATTGCCAACATGGAGTCAGGCCGCCGGGCCGGTCTCCCGCTGGTGGACGTCATCGTCTTGGCCGCCGCGTTGGAGACGTATCCGGCCTGCCTGATCTTCCCGGTCGGTTACGTCGACCGGACGCAGGAACTCCCCTTCCAGGGCCTCGTGCCGACATGGGACGCCCTGCGGCGCTTCACCGGCGAAGAGGAAGTGCCCGGTTACGGCCCGGGCCTCGTGCCCGACTTCGAAGCCCACACCAGCCTCGTGCGCACTGCCCTCGCCGCACTTGACGAGGAAGAGCAGGCACGGTTCACGGCGAAGACGGCAACGAGCCGCGCCCAGCAGGAAGAAGCCGAACGCAAGCAGAGCGCGTACGCCGACCAGGCCATCTCCGCGAAGTACAAGCTCCGCTACCTCCGTCGAGACCTCCTCGACGACGGAGCCATCCCGCCCGACCTTCCACCCGCACTCCACGACGTCGACCCGCCCGAATGGGCCCCCGATACCACCACGGAGGAACGCCCTTGAAGGGATCCACCCACCGCCGCTGCTACTGCCGCGACGCCGAGACCGGTAAGCCGCTCGGCAAGAAGTGCCCCAAGCTCACCAGCCGCAAGCATGGCTCCTACTCCATACGCCAGGAGCTGCCACCCCGAGCCGATGGAATCCGCCGATCCTTCAGCCGTGCCGGCTACGAGAGCCTCAAAGCCGCCCAAGCCGACCTCGACCACATACGCGCCCTTCTCGGCCTTGCCGACGCCGACGACTCCGAAGGTCTGGATCAGATCGCCGAGTTGCTGGAGAAAGTGGCAGACGAGAAGGCTCCGCTGCCGGACATCGAGTCGACCCGACGGCGCCTGAGCCACGGCCTGGACCTCACCAGCCGCCTCACGGTCGGCGAGTGGCTGGATATCTGGCTGGCGGGCAAGAAGGGGCGGCAGAGTGCAATCAGCCGCGACGAGAGCAATATTCGCGTCCACCTTCAGCCGCGCATCGGGCACGTACGGCTCGACCGCCTTCGGGTCACTCACCTCTCGGAGATGTTCGAGGCCATAGCCGAGGCCAACGTCGAGATCGCCGAGGGGAACGCCGCACGACGCAAGGCGTTCGAGGATCTCGCACAGATTGCTTGGAAGGGGCGCGAGCCCCGCGCCCGCCGTAAGGCGATGAAAGCGGCCATCGCCGAGATGGATCCCTACCGCCGCATTGTCGGTCCGGCGACGCGGCAACGTGTTCGCTCCACGCTGCGGGCGGCGCTGAACGCTGCGATCGCCCAGCAGCTGATCACCTTCAACCCGGCCTCCCACGTCGAGTTGGAGGCCGGCAGGCGCCCCAAGGCGCTTGTGTGGACCGAGGAGCGCATCCTCCATTGGGAGCGCACCGGCGAGAAGCCGTCGCCGGTGATGGTCTGGACGCCTGAACACACCGGCCTCTTCCTCGACCATGTAGCCGAGGACCGGCTGTACGCGCTGTTCCACCTGGTCGCCTTCCGTGGGCTGCGGCGAGGCGAGGCATGCGGTCAGAGGTGGACCGACACGCACCTGGACGCTGGGCTCCTCACAGTCGCCAAGCAACTCGTGGTGAACGGTTGGGAGGTGTACGAGGACGATCCGAAGACGGACGCCGGAGCGCGCACCATCGCCCTCGACTCCGACACGGTCCAGGCCCTCAAGCGCCACCGGACCCAGCAGGACAAGGACCGCAAGGAGTGGGAGAGCGCCTGGGTGGAGACCGGAAGGGTCTTCACCCGCGAGAACGGAGAGCTGCTCCACCCCGCTAACGTCACACGGCGGTTCATCGAGCTGCACGAGGAACTCGGGCTACCGCCGATCCGGCTCCACGACCTCCGTCACGGTGCCGCCACCCTGGCTCACGCGGCCGGTGCCGGCCTGAAGGACATCCAGGAGATGCTCGGTCACTCCTCGATCACCATCACGTCGGACACGTACACGAGCCTGCTCCCCGAGGCGGACCTGGCGATCGCGGAGGCTGCGGCCCGGCTCGTGCCGCGAGCGCGCGCAACGCCCGAGAACACCATCCCCGAAGCGGGGGTCGAGCCCGACGGCGCGGAGTCTGCCGACGCGGAACCCGTGCCGGATGGTGCTGATCCGTTGGGGAAAATTCGGGAGATCAACTCCCCGTCCGCTCACGCACCGCTCACGCAAACGGCCCCGGACGAGGAGTCCGAGGCCGAGTAGAACCCCTCCCTGGGGGAGAAACCCCAGGTCAGAGTGGTAACGCGTTGTGCCCCCGGCAGGATTCGAACCTGCGACACCCGCTTTAGGAGAGCGGTGCTCTATCCCCTGAGCTACGAAGGCTGGGATCTGTACAAAAATGTGTCTAAAACGGCGCAATGCACTGAGCCGATTCTTGACATGTTTTGGACAGGTTGGTGATCGACCTGTGAGGGTCTGCTCGCCGCCGCCAGTGTAGCGGGTGGCGTGCTCGATGTACGGGGTGTGTGGCGGGCTGGGGATCTTGTCCCGGGGCCGGGTGCTGGGGTGGGGTGGCCTGCGGAGGGTGTCAGGAGTGCAGTGGGTTGAGTGCTCGGGTGATCGAGTTGTTCAGCCAGGCGTAGCCGAGGTAGATCAACAGGGCTCCCCGGGCGCCATATGCCGGGACTCGCTCATGGGGGTAGGCCTGGTCGAAGCGGGAGTGGATGGACTCGCTGTCCTGGCGGAAGCCTTTCAGGCGGCGGCCGGCGGGGGTGCTGGGAGGTACCTGGCGGAGATGCTCGGTGCGGTTGAAGCGCTGCTTCTTCGTCTTCGGGTCGACCTGCCTGTCCTCGTCGGTCTCGTCGACGCGGATCCGGAGTTGGTGTGTCTTGGTGAGGCAGGGGATGGTGATGCGGTGGTAGAAGCGGGTGCTGTTCTTTCCGTCACGGCACTCGAGTTCTTCGACGGGCAGAGGCGTGTAGAGCGTCTCGTTGCCGTCGAAGAAGCGGCGCTCGCACACTCTGCCCTCGGCGACGTAGAGGTCGTGGGAGCAGGGGCCGTCCTTGTGGCGCAGGAGCGACTGGGGCGTGAGTCCGTCGAGCTGTGGGGTGAACACGACGAGGCCTTCGGCGATGAGGGGTGCGCGGTGCCTGCCGCGCAGGGCGGCGTCGTAGGTGACGGCCTTGGTGCCGCGGGCGCGCTTGAGGATGCGCTTGACCATGGCGACCAGGGCGACGCCTTCCGATTCGCGATCGGGGTCTTCCTTCACAGATTTGTGGCGGATGGATTCCAGGGCGAGGATCACGCGGCTGTGAGGGGTGGCGGCCAGGCGTACGGCGGTGGAGAGGAACTTGTTGCCGTAGACCTGCTTGCCGCCGCCTTCGATGCAGATGCCAGCGTCTTCGTCGACGCGGCGCTGGCGGATCTCGCCGGTCCTCTTGTCGACCGTCTCGTGCTCGGAATGCCCGGAGGGAGGTCTTGCGACGGTGGCGTCGCCGTGGAGGACCTGCTGGCGCTCGGGGCGGACGCGGCTGGTTCTTTTGCTGGTTTCGCAGAGCATGCCGTGCGCCAGGGCCTGCTCAACCCACAGGTCGCTGCTGATGTCACGGATCTTGTCGTGAGCGGGCTTGAGGTGCCGCCGGAAGTAGTGATTCCAGTTGCTGCGGGTGGGGCCGGTCGGCCGCAGTGCGTCTGCGGCCTCGTCGCCCAGGTGTGTGCGGATTGCTGAGCGGATGCGCTTCCACCAGTCCTCATCCTGAAAGTGGGCAGCGGTCGCGCGTGCGGAGCCGAAGACGGAGATCGAGCACAGGAAGATCAGGTAGATGACGGGGGGATGGTGCGGAGGTCGGCCGACCGGTCGGGGCCCAGGCAGGGTATCGGCCGCGGCGTAGAGGTCCGGGTTATTGATCAGGTAGGCGAAACGGCGGTCGGTGATCAGGTGTGGGGCCTGCGGCCCGTGCAGTTCTGGCGGGTCGCTCTTCGCTCCGAAGGTGTCGTCGGGGATCGTTCCGTAGATGTACGGCGGCGGGGTGTTCTTGGGCTTGCGGGTGGTCTTGGACGTGCGCTTGGGGCGCGTGGCCCTGTGGGGTGTCATCGCGGATCTCCGCCGATCTTCCAGGCCAGTCCGGCGAGGTCGGCGGCGTTGTCTAGGGACGAGAGACCGAGCCTTCGGGCGACTTCGGAGATCTGGCCGGTCTGCAGCAGCACCTGGCGGGCGACGTAGCGGGTGATGTCGCGGGGTTCGACCCTTCGGGCGGTGGTGGCGAGGCCCGAGAGCCGTGCGATGTCGTTGAAGCCAGCGCCGACGCTGGCCTGCGCCGCGTACGGGGTGGAGGAGTCGCTGGTGACGAGGCGGCGCCGGCCCGACTGGTGCTCGGCTAGGTAGTCGGTGCGCAGACGGAGGGCGCGGACGGCCCAGGGGCTGAGCGGGCAGGTTCTGGGGGTGGTGCGTGTGCTGCCTACGGTGGTCACGGTGGCTAGTGCGAGGTCCAGGTCGCCGGGGGTCGCCTGAGCGGTCTCGGCGCTGCCGAGGCCTGACAGCAGCAGGGCCAGCAGGGCAGCGTGCCGGGTCGCAGGCATGCCGCGTTCGGAGTGGAACTGGAGTTCCTCGATTTCCGCGTCGGTCAGTTCGGCGCCTGTGCTGCGAGGCGGCCGCGGGATGGGAGGGGAGTCGAGCAGGGGCACGGCCTGGGTCATGCCGAGGGCCCGGGCGTGCGCGAAGAGGGAGGCGAGGGCGGAGCGGCGCTGCCGCCGTGTGCCGTCTTTCGGAACGAGGGTGATGTTGTCGTGGCGGTCGCGGCCGGGCGCGTCCATGAACGAGTCGGTCAACTGTCCGGTGACATCATCCATTTGGTGGATACCCTGGGCGTCGGCGAAGACATCGAACCGTTCACTGATCTGGATGTAGAGGTCGACTGTCTCGATGGCCATGTCGCCGTCGGCTGCCTGCTGCAGCCACTGACGGCTGACTTCGAGCAGCACCCGGCGGATGGCGGGCCTAGCCATGCCGGACCACCCCTTGAAGAGGGCCGGAACTCGCGCGAACGTGGGCGGGCCTGCGATCGATCGCGCTACGGTGGTTGTCCCTCGCCTTGTGTGAGGACATGCCGAAGCCCCTTCCTGCACGGCGCTGCCGGGCGGGTCGTCGGGTGGAGGTGGGAGTCCGGCAGCGCCGCACCGGCCAAGGAAGCTGGCGCTGCCGGACTGTATTTTGTGTTCCGGGGCTAGGTGACGCGATGGCCCCGGAGTTTGGCGGTGAGGGCCGTGATGGCCCTCAGATGACTGTGGAGTTCGAGGACCTCCGCCGAAGTCAGACGAGTCAAGTCCGCCAGCAGAACCGGTGGCAGCAGAAGTGACAAGAGATCCTGATCGGGGCCCGTTCCCCCAGGCGGCTGGCCGCCGAGGGCCTCAGTACGCGGGCGAGGTACCTCCGTCTGCGGCTGCTCGTCACCGTCTTGCACGCCCTTGGAGTCAGGCTGTCGGGTGCTGCCGGACTGACACTCGTCCTGAGTCAACGGTTCCTCGGCCGCACTCGGCTCGTCGTCCTCGTTGGCAGTCTGCGGTGCCTCGTGAGGCGTGTCGGTGCCCTGGGTGCCTGTGGGCGGGGCGTCTGTGTGACTGGCGCCCTCGAAATAGTTCAGCTCGCCGGACTTCTCCACCGTGACGAGACCGACCGCGACCATCAGATCGAGTAGAACGTGGGCCTGCTTGATGCGCTCAGGCCCGGCTTTGGCCGCCACCATGAGGGCGGCCACCAGGCCCTCACGAGAGACGGGGCCGTGTCGGCAACGGTCTCTGACCGTTCGCGCGAACCATTGCCCCCTCCACTTCGTCCTCAGCGCTCCAAGCCCTTCGGCTTCACCGCGCGCGAAGGCACGTGCGATGTACCGACCCTTCTCGCTGGGCAGATACGTCGCTCGTCGGTGCCCCTTGGTGAGTAGTCCGGTGTTCATGATGAACACCGGCACCAGTCCGCAGTTCTTGGCATAGACCCCAGTCGCCGCTGCCAGTTCCTCGGCCCCTACCGGGTTGACCGCCGAGCAGGCGGCCACGGTGACTAGGAGGTACTGCTCCGCCCGCAGCTTGGGCGACGGCATCAGTCGCTCTTCAGGCCTCAGCCTGGCGCGGCCGTTTGTCGGCGGTGTTCCCGCCTGGCGAGTCGACACTGTAGATACCAATCCTTTCAAACCGGCCGGGATGGAAGCGCGACCGATCACGGGTTGCTATTGTTATAGCAACCCATGATTGTGCGGGGTGAGCAAGTCGGCATCCCGTCCGTCACACTGGTCGCATGCCCGGAGGAACGAGACGTGGAAAGAAGCCGCGCGACTATGCCGTGTCCGGCCACTGGCCGTACGCAGTGATGGACAGTGCCCGGCAGGCACAGGTCGGGCAGGCCGTAGCCCGGGCCCTGGCGGAGGCGATGGAGCGGCGCGGCTTGTCGGCCAACGCGCTGGCGACTGCGTCCGGCGTCAACCGGCAAGTCATTTCCAACATCCTTGCCGGAACCGTTTGGCCCGACATGTTTACGCTCGCAAGCATCGAGGAGACGCTCGACGAGATGCTCTGGCCGCGTCACACCGATTGGCCCGCAGGCGATGACGGTGCCCGTCACCAGCCCATTCCCTCGCATCGGCGAAGCGGCGAGGAGTAGTAGCCGGCCGGGTCGGATAGCCGGGAAAAGTCCGATGATGCGCCTGTCATGCGAGGGTCGGCCTCTCGATCGAGGGAACGCAGGCCGAATTGGCCCCTCGCCCGGGAATTGCCCGGTAGCGTGGGGGTACGGCCCAGAGTCGTCAGACCGCCTCCCGCGTTGATGCGTCGGCCTAGGAACCATGCCAACGCGGGAGGCGGTCGCCTTGGGGTGCCTCTAGGCGGCCTCCGTTGTCGCGGCCGCGACGAAGTAGCAGCGACGACCATCATCCGAGTACATCTTCGCCACGAGCTGCTTCTTTGCCAGGTCGTCCATGAGCGTCCGCGCGCGATTGTGAGCCTTCCCGTCGGCCTCGACCTCCTGGCCTTCCAGCCGTACCGCGAGCAGCTTCCCGGTCCACTGCAGCGTGGGCTCACTGTTGATGATCTGCATGGCCTGCATGCCGCGAGGGCCGAGCTTCGATGCGTCAAACGCTGTCGAAGCCTTGCCGTTGTGGCTGCCTTCTTCAGCCGAAGTGGCCGCCGCATCCGAACTGTCCGCAGCCTCGTCGGCGCACGCGTCGGTCCCCTTGCATTCGTCAGGATCCGGCACGTCCTTGAAACTGGACCCGCCCTCGCGCTGCCCGCTACGAAGAGCGGCTCCAGCCCGGGCCGCCGCGTGGAGCATCTCCTGAACGCGCAGCGCCTCCTCGCGAGTGAGCACCACCTGCTGGCGCGCGGAGCGCACCGCTTGCTTCTCAGCTTCCAGCGCGGCGACTCCCGACGTCAGTCGGTCGAGCATGGCGTCGTGCTGTGCCAACTCGGCATCGCACTGGTGAATCAGGGCACCCATATCCACCGCGACCCAGCTGGGATTGGCGGACGCGGCGCCACTGTCGGTGGGCTGCATGGCGATCACCATAGGGCCTCGACAGCACCGGCTCGCCCGCTTTGATGGTCATCGGGGGATCCGCCGGCAGCCCAGGGCGCGTCAGAGAGGCCGGGAGCGTGATGCCTCAGGCCCCGGAAACCGTCGGAGAACGGTAGCTCTGACCTCGTGTGACGGCCCTTAAAACTTGACGCGACTCCTGTGCGCGAGTACTTGAGAACCCGACCACAGCTCAGTCTGTGAGAGGCATTCAGGAGAACGGCCCAGCCCGGATTCCCTAGGCGGGACAGGAGACAGCCACCTGAGAGCTCGCTCGGCTAGCTGGCTGCTGCCGCACTGCAGTGGTGGTGACAGGTGCTCACATCCTGAAGGGTCGAACACCACCTGGACTCAACAGCCGTGAGCAACCACGTGTGGGTCCTGAGAGGCTCACTCCCACTTCATCTTCCGACCCCTCAGTGCCCTGATTCTTCCCTTCACTCGATAGAGGGGCAAGAGGGGTACGTAGGTGACAGACAGAATTCGTGTTGCATCGTGAGGGGCGCAAGCCCTACATGACTTCCGGGCAGTCATCCCGCGCTCTCTATGGGCCCCTGGGCTCCAGTGTCTATGTCCCGCCCGGCGTGAACCTGGGCAAGGACAAGGGCGCGAGGTGCCCTGGTTGCCGGGTCGATACTCCGAGCGCGTTCCTCGCCACGTACAGGACCCTCCGTGTGATGCGCCTGCTGAAGGGTGGGGTAGCCGCCAGCCGAGACACGGCCTGGAACTCCGCTTCGCAAGCCCGATAGCTGGCCCGAACCGGCGCTTGCCACCAGGGCCGCTACCGCCGCCAACGGCAAGGCCCACTACCAGGCATGGGAGTGGGCCCACCCGCAGCTGGCCACCGCGCCACCTGACTGAACCATGAAGGCGAACTCCATCTGATCGAGGACGCATTGGTCCCAATCGAAGCAACGATTTCAGGTCCCGGGTGCTGGTCCCCAGGCTGCCGATTCCTCTGACGTGAGGATGTAGACGACGGGGCAGCCCCATGCGGCACCAGGCGTGTCGGGTTCGAGCAGCACGAGTCCGCACGCCCGGAAGAACGCCCGGCGGCCGGTCGCCTTGTCGCCGTCCTGAAGGACGAGGGCAAGGAACGTCCGACCAGCGGCGTGAGCCGGCGGCGGTGTGCCGCGTCATCTTCGGCACGCCAAGCGCGGCTGTGCGCTTGGCGAGGCCGCCACCTCGGAGGGCTGGGGTGCAACCGCACGTGTCTCCATCTCGATGCGCAGATCACCCTCTCTGTGAGCCTTGGGGAGACCCGAGTCCTGCACCTGGAAGCCGTGAAGGTCATGCACAGCTCGACCAGCACTTGCAGCCGCCGCGCGGCCGTCCCCACTCCTGGGGTTTGACCTGGGCGCAGGCGGCCGACCAAGCCGCTGTCCTGGCCACGATGGGGGAGCGGGGCCGCCGTAAGCAAAGGCGGTTGCGCGACATGGACCACCGAACGGAAAGCAAAGGCCTGTCCACACCCAACCCCGCAGGGCTGCAGCGTCCGGCTGCAGCCCTGCGCACGGTCACCTGGCGAGCCCAGGTCGGTCACGTGCGACCGTGCCCACGGAGGCTTACATCACGACAATGCCGACTGGCACTCCTCGCACCGTCGTACCGCCTGCCGTGTGGTGTTACCCTCTGTCGCGGTCGCTGGGTGGCTGCTGCTCAACCGGTCCCAGAGCCCGTGCGGCGGTTCGGGGATCCAGCCCCAGCGCGGGGCCGTCACCAACTCCTCGGTCAGGTGGGTGCAGGCCCCGGGCAGGTGCGCGTACCGCGTCGGCGAGATCAGGATCGTGTCCGCGGGGAAGCGCCGCCACTCCTGCCTGTGCTGCGGTACAGCACGTCTTTCCGATACGGCCCCGTTTGGCAAGCAGGCGCATCCCAGCCCGACGATGCATTCACATCGGTCGCACCGCCCTTCCTTCACAGTCGCACCCGCCCTCAGCCTGTATTGGTGTCCACCCGGTAGACGATCTTCCCATCGAACTCCGCGAATCCGAGCGACTTGTAGAAGGCACGCGCGTCCGGGTTGTCGCGGTCCGTCATCCACTCGACACGGCTGCACCCGGGGCGTGCGGCGGCCAGGGCACGGAGCTCGTCCATGAGGCGGGCGCCGACGCCCTGGCGGCGGAGGGTGTTGCGGACGTAGAGCTCCTTTAGAAACAAGGAGTGGGAGGAGCCGGCCGCCGGCCAGAGGAACGAGTAGGCGGCGAGCCCGACGAGGTTGCCGGCCCTGTCCTCGACCAGGAGCGCGGACGCCAGCGGCGGCGAGCCGAAGAGCGCCTTCTCCACCTGGGAGTGGCGTTCCTCGAGCGGCTGGATCTCGGTCGATCCGTAGAACCGCTCGATCTCCTCGATCAGTTCGGCTACAGCCACGATGTCCCGCCTGTCAGCGGGGCGGATCGTCACGGTCATCGACATCTCCTGTCGCTCTTCCATCGCTTCACTCGTTCATTCCAACGCGTGATCCTGCCGTGGCGGCACGGCTCATGGCTACAGGGGCGGGGCCGCCGGATCCCAGCCGTGCCGACGTAGGGAGCCTTGGACATGCCGGATGAGGTACTCCAGGTCCGCGCAGTAAACGGACGGATTCTGGTAGCCGCGGGCGGTGCTGAAGCGATGCGGGAGGTAGCCTCCGCCGCATACCTCCACCAGAGGGCAGTCCTGGCATTCCTCAGCGAGCGTGGCCTTCCCGTACTGCCGGTGCAGGAGCCTTGGATGGTGAAGGACCTCGTCGAAGGACTGCCTGAAGACGTCGAGCCCCAGCCAGGAGGCGCCTTCCTCGACGGACCGCAGGGTGTCCACGCCCTCGATCGTGCCGTCGGACTCGATCACGACACTCGTCGGCGGGGCCAGACCCAGGGATTCCACCGAGCCGCGCACGCCGGAGCTGAGCGCCACGATGTCCTCCAGCATCCGTATGCCGTGCCCGTCTTCGGGTCGGGCAAGCCAGGCGTCGTAGACGCGGCTCATCCACATCCCGTACTCGGGCACGCTCGGATCGCCGCGGTGCGGTGGCTCGTCGTGCGTCCCGTGCGGCAGACCGAAGTCGATCAGCGGAGGCTCGAACGACGCCAGGTAGTCGTGGACCTCGACCGGGTCGTTGGCCAGGTCCACAACGGCGAGCACTCCTGCGAACAGGTGGGGTCGGGAACGCAGGAGGTCGATGCCGCGTACGGCCGAGGCGGCGCTCGACCGGGAGGCATGGGTCAACCGATGCCGATCGTTCGCGGACGGCGGCCCGTCGAGGCTGACGCCCACGACAACCTCGTACCGCTCGAAGAGGCCCAGCCACGCCTCCGTGAGAAGCGTCCCGTTGGTCTGGAGCTCGAAACGTACCTCCACACCGGCGGGAACACCTTCCTGTACGGCGCCGAGCAGGTCAGTCATGTGCCGGGGGCCGGCGAGTAGGGGCTCTCCACCGTGCAGAACGACATGCACACCCGGCAGGCCGTTCGCCGCGGCGTGCTCACCGATCCTCCGCCCGGCCGCCCGTGCAATATCCACACTCATTCGGGCGGGTAGACGCTGCCACGCCTGGTCCGCGGAGTTGAAGACGTAGCAGTAGTCGCAGTCGATGTTGCAGCGATTGGCAACCTTGAGAATGAAGGACCGAAAGGGAGCGATGCTCTCGCGCGGCGTCATCGAGCGGGAGAGCTCACAGGGGCCAGGTCCAGATCAGTGAAGCCTGGTGACCACCTTCGCCTGTACGGTTCGCCGCAGTCCGCTCGGCTGCCAGTCGCTGCCGTACACGGGCGGCGACGCGGTCCAGGACAACCGAGCCCTGCGTGGGTTCCGGGGCCACGGGCGTCACCGGGGCCTGCGGCGTGGGAACGGACGTGCGTGACAGCATTCAACGCTCCTCGTGACAGTGCGACGGCGGTTGAGTCGGCGGATCGACCCGCAACGTAGCAGTCCCACTACCTACGATGGCATGCCCAATCCGGCCACAAGCTCGGCTCAACCCGCCTGCGACACAAGCAGCCGCTCGACAGTGTCGGCCGCCCCGTTCGCGCCCAACCGCCGGTACACGGCGAGTGCTTCGCTCAGCGAGCCCTCAGCCTGCGCGGGTCCGTCTGCCATCCAGTCGCAGCGTCCGATCCCTTCCAGCGCCCGCGCCTGCTCCAACGGACAGCGGATATCCCGAGCCAACCCCAGCGCCTGCTCGAAATATTCCCGCGAGGCGGCCCAGTCACCAGAAGCGTGCAGCAGCATCCCCCAGTGGTTCAGGACCTCAGCCTCCCCGCATCGGTCGCCGAGCTCCCGCAGAATCTCCAGGCTCTGCTGGAACGCTTCGACAGCGTGGTCCTGCTCCGCGACGATTCCGTGCGCCACACCCAACTCGCTTAGCGAGGCGGCCTCGCCGCCACGGCTACCGAGATCGCGGTACGAACCCAGGGCGTCCTCCAACACACGGATCGCCTCGGCGACGTTCCCTTCCATGCGGTCCAGCACCCCGAGGTGGCGGACGCTGTTCGCGCGCCCGAACCGCTCGCCGAGCTCCGTGTAGTGCTCCAGCGCCTGGGCATGGGCCTCCCGTGCCCCGGGTAGGTCGCCGGTCAGTCGCTGTACGACGCCGAGCTCGTTGAGGGCGTACGCCTGGTGGACCCGGTCGTCGAGCTCCTGATAGATGTCGAACGCCTGACGGTGCCGCCGCGTGGCCAGCTCATACTCACCCATGAGGCAGTGCACGATGCCCAGGTCCCGCAGCGAGTTGGCCTCTCCGTAGCGGTCACCCAGCTCGCGATAGATCGATAGGGCCTCGGTCTGCTCCTCCACCGCCACGTCGAACTGGCTTGTCTGCCGGCGCACCATGCCGAGGTCTGCGAGCGCGTTCGCCTGGCCGAGCCGGTCGCCGATGCCACGGTAGAGGGCGAGGGCCTCGGTCTGGGAGCGGGCCGCGGCTTCGTTGTCCGCGATTATGTAAGAGACGATGCCCGCCTGGTTCAGAGCGTCCGCCTTGCCGCGTCGCTCGCCGACTGCCTCGTACTCCGTCACCGCCTCGTTCAGGGCCTCGATCGCCTCAGGGTAGGCGGCCATGAAGCGCCGTACGACTCCGACCTCGGCGAGCGCGCAGGCCAGCGCGCGCCGGTCGCCGGTGTGCCGGGCGGCCTCGGCGGCCGTGCGGTGAAGGCTGACGGCCTGGTCCCACGGGCCGGCCTGCCGCAGGAAGGGGGCCATGGCCGCGGCCATACGGATGACCAGCTCATGCAGCGCGAGCCTGTTCGCCCGCCGGATGCAGGCAAGGACGTTCGCCCGCTCGTTCTCCAGCCAGCCCAGGGCCGCCGTACGCGACTCCATGGGCGGCGTCTCCACCTGCGCGGCGACGTCTGGTGGCGCCGGTGTGGCAGCGCCACCCCGAAGGATGTGTCCGTTCGCGACAGAGAGGGCGGCCAAGTAGTAGGTGCACACGCGCTGAACGGCCTGAACTTGTTCCATGGTGCCTTCCTCGTCGGCGAGACCGCGGGCGTAGTCACGTAAGAGGTCATGAAGCCGGTAACGGCTTCCAGGGTGTTCGTCGATCAGATGGGCGTCGTAGAGCGCGTCGAGTTGCTCGCGCGCCGCAGCCACCGAGACTGAGCCGAGCGCGGCACCGGCATAGGCGTCAAGGTCGGTACCAGGGTAGAAGCCGAGATGCTGGAAGAAGCGCTGCCGCTCCGGCGCGAGGTCACGGTAGGACAGGTCGAACGTCGCGGCGACTGCGCGCTCCCCTGCCCGGAGTTCTCCCAGTCGGTCCCGTGCCGCCACCAGCCGCGCCCGCAGGTCCTCGGCGCTCCACGACGGATGATGGCGCAGCCGCGCTGCAAGCAACGAAACCCCCAGCGGCAAATACCCGCACAGCCCCACCAGCTCCGCGAGCACGGCATGGTCGAGCGAGTCCGCCGGCCGCCCGCTGAGACGTACGAAGAGGTCGACCGAGTGCTCCGGCGGCAACGCCGCCACCGGCAGGATCACCTCCTCGTACGCCGCCAGCCGCTTCCGGCTGGTCACCAGCACGAGACAGCCGCTCCCGCCCGGGAGCAGAGGCTCAAACTGGCGATAGCTGGCCGCGTTGTCGAGGATGAGTAGCGCCTTCTTGTCCGCGAGCCGACTCCGCCACATGGCCGCCCGCGCCTCGGCGACCGCGCCCACGTCGTCGCCAACGGGAATCCGCTGCACAGGCACCCCGGTCGCGGCCAGCAACGAAGCCAGCGCCTCGGTGGCCTGCACCGGCGCGCGTCCCGTCGTGTGCCCGTTGAGGTTCACGAACAGCTGCCCGTCCGGGAATCGTTCCGACAGCACATGGCCGGCGTGCACGGCGAACGTTGTTTTGCCGACCCCCGGCATTCCGTCGATCACATGCACGGGCAGCGCCGAGCCGCTCTCCTGCGAGATCCTCACGGACCGGACCAGCGCCTCGAGTTCGGCGCTCCGGTCGGTGAACGCCGCGGTGTCGCGTGGCAGCGACCGCAGCACCAGGGCGGCCCCTGGAGGTTCCGACCCGTTCCCCGGCTGATGCGGCTCAGGGGACCGCAGGGGCGTGCGGGTCTCCGACAGCGCGGCGAGCAGCATGGTCAGCCCGACCGTGGCCCCGCCCAGCACTGCGAACGAGAACCAGGCATGCCGCTGTAACCACCCCAACCAGCCTGGCCACTCCGACTCGGACACCGCGTTCGTGACGAGTCCCACGAGCATCGTTGTCACGGCACCCCCGGCTGCCACGACGCCGATCGTGATCCCCCGCCGGAGCCTCATGCGCAGACCGCCCGTCCACCGAGCGGAAAGACCGAATCCGTCTTGCTACCAGGGGCACGACACATCGAACCTAGAACAGCCCTGACCACGAAGCCCCCCGAGTCCGACGCCCCAACTCCCCAAGCGCATCAGCTATGGAGGACCTTGGTAAAGGCCGCCTCTACGCCAATAAACGCCCTGTTTCAGGCCGCCTGCCTCAGAGGAAGAAGACACCCAATGTGCTGAATGCTCCGGAGCTAGGATGCCCGTGGTCATCGAACTCGATGCAGGGTGCGCCGCCGCTATCTGCCCAGGGCCCGATCTCGCCGGTCACACAGATGGGATCCTCGTGATGGCCCGTAGGTAAGCAGATCGCTGACCAGGGCGTGTCGGCTGGCGCTGCGGCGCCACTCTCAGTGGAGAGTGATGGGGCCATCGGGAATCCATCCTTCGACGTAACCGGTGACCAGTAAGACGATCCCCTCTGGGGAGATTTCCCTTCTTCGCCTTCGCAGTTCCTCGATACTCCATCGGGCGTGTGTGACCGACTGCTTCTCAATCGCCGATCCTTCGCCGTCGCTGATGCGGACGATGAAGACCCGCGTAGCCGTGGCTCGGTCGAACTCCCAGTCTTCACCGTTGCGCGACTGGCGGATGCCATAGACCGATCCATAGCGTGGAGCCGCCACTTCGAATCGCTCCTGCAGGAACCGGGTGGCTGACTCCAGGAAGCTGGCGCTGGCTGTCATGCGCACCTGGGGGACGGTCCATCCGCCGCAGCATCCGCCGCACAGAAGGAGCCGACGCTGGTCGTCCAGCAGGAGGAGGTAGGTGCGACGGTCCAAGCGGGGCCATGGGACCCAAGGGGCAGTGGAGGACGGCATGCCTCAATCTTGAGGGTGTGCTACTTGAGTAGCAATATTTACGCGTCGGACGGGTGAACTGTCATGCAGGGAGGGCCGGGCTGAGGTGCGTCACCCTGAGCGACCTGATGGAAGGGCGGCCAAGGTCGACCACCAATGTGGTCAACATGCGATCGCCGAGCAGGCCGCCGATTGAGCCTTCATCTGACCGGAGCGATTCATGTAGCGCAAGCTCCTGGCTTCTGTCGGCGGCCCTGCCGTGCGCCGCGTGCGTGCCGGACACGGCGCACGGCAGGACGCGAGACGGTGGGCTCGGGCCGGGCATGCTCGGGCGCGCGAGGGGTGCTGCTCGGGCTGGATTCGTGCACGGGGAAGGGCTTCTCGCCTTGGCGGTGACCGGACCGTTGGTTGGTGTGACCCGGGCAGGCAGTCGCCACATTGATCGTTTCGTGGTGGCGGTCGGGGCCGCCTGTGGCGGGTCAGTAGTGGTTGTAGGTGAGGGTGGCGATGGCGTCGTGGCTGTGGATGCTTTCCAGGTTCTTCGCCGTGACGGTGTGGGTAAGTCCTTTGTCCCGGCAGGTGAGGCTTATGTCCCGGATGATGTCTTCGACAAAGACGGGGTGGTCGTAGGCCTGCATGGTGACGACGCGTTCATCAGGCCGCTTGATAAGCGGGATGACGGGAGCGGAGCCAGTCGCGCGCAGCAGCTGGATGATCTCGTGGACGGGCAGGGGGTAAGGGGTGTCGTCGGTGCCGGTGATCTCCAGGGTGATCTCGCTGCGCTGGTTGTGGGCGCCGTAGTCGGAGATGGCTTTGGAGCAGGGGCACAGGCTGGTGACGTGCGTGGTCACCGAGGTGGTGACAGTGCATCCGGAAGCGGTGATGCGGCCGGTGACGGTGACGTCGTGGGCCTGCCAGGATTCCCGCTGGCTGGCAGGTGCGGTGACAGCCGTGGCGATGGGCAGGGACAGAGTGAGGGTGAGAGCCGGTGCATCGAGCAGGGCGAGGCCACGCTTGAGGGCGATGGGAAACTCCTGCGGGGTCAGCGTGGCGACTTCCTCGTGCACGAGCGCGATCATGCGGCTCATGTGGGTGCCGCGCCGGTCGGCTTGCAGGCCGACGGTGGCGCTGATGTCAGCAATGCCCTGCTGTCGTGTGTAGCCGTCGTCGAAGGTGAGGGGGTAACGCAGGCCGCTGATGCCCACCTCGTCGATGGCAATGCCGCGGCGGTCGGGTTCGTTTTGGATGTCGTGCATGCCTTACGCGCCTCGGTAGGTGCAACCGGAGGTGCAGGTTTCGCGCACGGTGATCTCGGACAGTGCGGGAAGTTCGCCGATCAGGCGGTCCCAGATCCAGCGGGCCAGGTTCTCGCTGGTGGGGTTGTCCAGGCCTTCGATGTCGTTCAAGTAGTAGTGGTCGAGTTGAGCATCGATGGGCTTGAAGGCCCGCTTGATGTCGCCGAAGTCCATCACCCAGCCCAGTTCTGCATCGACGGGGGCTTCGACGTGCACGATCACCTTGTAGGAGTGGCCGTGGAGGCGGGCACACTTGTGGCCCTCAGGCACGCGCGGTAGGCGGTGCGCTGCTTCGAAGGTGAACTCGCGAAAGATTTCCATTACTGAATTCCCAGATACTTGTGCGTCTGGAGGGAGAGAGTCCAGCGCGGGTTCTTCATGCAGTATTCGACGGTCGCACGGGTGTGGGCTTCGCGGTGAGCGTCATCCAGCGGTTGCAGCCTGAAGTGCCGGAAGTCCAGTTCTTCGAACTGGACAGGATCACCGCCAGCCTGCGGGTAGACCAGTTTCAGTTCGTCACCCTGAGTGAGGACCAGAGTGGAACCGATCTTAGGGCTGACGCACAGCCAGTCGATTCCTCGGGGGGCCGGGCGAGTGCCGTTGGTTTCCACTGCGACTTCGAAGCCGCGCTCGTGCAGAGCCTCGATGGCTTCCTCGTCCAGTTGCAGCAGGGGCTCTCCGCCGGTGCACACCACGAACCGGTGGGCTCGATCGGTCGTGGGCCAGGCGGCCTCGACGGCATCGGCCAGGTCCTGCGGGGTGTGAAAGCGGCCGCCGCCTTCACCGTCGGTACCGACGAAGTCGGTGTCACAGAACTGACAGATGGCGCGGGCCCGGTCCTGTTCCCGGCCCGTCCACAGGTTGCAGCGGGAGAAGCGGCAAAAGACCGCTGGACGTCCTGCGTGGCTGCCTTCTCCCTGCAGGGTGTAGAAGACTTCCTTGATCAGGTAGGCCATGCTCAGACGCTCTGGTAACGGACGGGGTCCTTCACGCCGGCTTCAGTGAAGCCCTTCAGACGCAGCAGGCAAGTGTCGCACCTACCGCAGGCCCGCCCCTGCTCGTCGGGGTCGTAGCAGGAGGAAGTAAGGGAGTAGTCCACGCCCAGCCGCAGGCCCTCGCGCACGATGTCGGCCTTGGATAGCGCGATCAGGGGGGAGTGCAGGGTGATCTTGGAGGTTCCCTCTACCCCGGCCCGGGTGGCGAGGTTGGCCATGGTGGCGAAGGCGTCCATGTACTCGGGGCGGCAGTCGGGGTAGCCGCTGTAGTCCACCGCTGTGACCCCGGTGAAGATGTCGCTGGCACCGACCGTCTCGGCGAACGCCAGCGCGAACGACAGGAAGATCGTGTTGCGGGCCGGCACATACGTGATCGGCACCCCACCCTCCTCGACGTCCTCCAGCGTCTCGTGCTTGGGCACCTCGATGTCGGAGGTCAGGGCAGAGCCGCCGAAGACCCGCAGATCGATGTCGGCAATGACATGACGGGCCACGCCCTGAGTCTGCGCCACGCGCTGAGCCGCCTCCAACTCGATGCTGTGCCGCTGGCCGTAGCGGAAGCTGAGCGCGTAGGGAGTGAATCCCTGGTCCTTGGCGATGGCCAGCACCGTGGTCGAGTCCAGGCCGCCGCTCAGCAACACGATCGCGGGACGGTCCATGCTGTCACTCCCCTATCTGCAGTCCAGTTTCCTCGGTTGAGGCAGGTGCAGCCTACCCCCCTAACTACCGGCTACAGTAACCACAACAAAAATCGAGTTACGGAAGCCAGGGGTCGAGTCGCAGTGAACGAGTTGCCCATCGTGGTCACGTGCACGGACCGGAAGGCCTCACCACCCCCCGCGGACCTGCAAGCCCGCACCCTGCCCACCGGCGACCTGCCGCAGCGAGCCGCGGAATGGGCACGCCGCCTGCAGGCAGCCCAGGGCCGGCAGGCGAAACTGCAAGACCTCTACCAGGGGGATCAGTGGCGGCGTGCGCTCGCTCTCACCGACGCCGCAGCCCGCGCAGGGTTTGCCCCTCGCCTCTATGTAGCCTCGGCCGGCCTGGGCCTACGGCAAGTCTCCAGCCTGGCGCCGTCGTATGCAGCGACTTTCGTACCACGGCACGCAGATTCCGTGGCTTTCTCCAGTCCTGAGGCATCCCGGTGGTGGGATCACCTGCAGCACCTGGACGGCACCAGCGATCTGTCTAAGATCGCCACGGCCGCCGGACGGGCACTGGTGGTGCTGTCGGAGACCTACGCCCAGGCCATGCAGCGGGACTTGCGCGGGCTCGCGGCCGCCGACGCCGAGGTGGTGCTGATCGGGGGCGCCTGCGATCTGGATGGGGTGCTGCGTGTGCCGGCCAATGCCGCCCTGCGGCAGGCCCTCGGCGGAACCCTCACCAGCTTGAACACCCGCATGGCAGCCTCCTGGCTCGAGCACTGCACGCCGGGCCGCCTCATCAGCCCTGAGGCACAGGCGCGTTGGGATGCCTGGGCCTCTCAGGCGGCGCGGCCCGAACGTTACGCCCGCACACCTATGTCGGACGAGTTGGTGATCGCCTTCATCAAAGAGATGAAGGCCCTCCACCCCGACTCCTCCCGCACTCGACTGCTGCGTCTCTTCAGAGACAAGGGGATGGCCTGTGAACAGAAGCGCTTTGCCGACCTGTACACATCGACGATTGGCCGCTGATGACTTTCACTGTGCTTAAGCGTCGGGCCCTGCGGATCGAGCAGCACCCCACGATCCCGCTGTATGTGTTCACCTTGGCGGCAGAAGAGGTGCACCAGGTCGCCGACGTCGCGCGGATCTCCCGGGACGAGGCAGGCAGGCTCATTGGCTACCAGCGCCCCGAGAAAAAGCAGCACGTCAAGCAGATCCTGGAGTATCTCGACAGTGACGAGGTCCTCTTTCCGAACGGACTGATCCTCGCCTTGCCCTCCAGTGTGCGGTTCAAGTCCAGCCCTGGCCCCAGCAGCAGCGACGGCCTGTGTACCTCCGGGACGCTGGAGATCCCTCTCCCCGATTCCCCCGATGCCCCCCGGCCGGCCTGGATCGTCGACGGGCAGCAGCGCAGCCTCGCTCTGGCACGTACGCGCAACACCCGCCTGGCCGTGACCATCGCTGGGTTTGTCGCCGAAGACCTGGAAACCCAGCGAGACCAGTTCCTGCGCGTGAACACGGTCTCTCCGCTGCCGACTAACCTCGTCACCGAACTGCTTCCCGAAGTCGGCACGGTGCTGCCGACCAAACTGTCCGCCAGGAAACTCCCCTCGGTCCTAGTCGAAGCTCTCAATCAGGACAAGGATTCGCCCTTCCACGGGTTGGTGCGCCGCCCTTCCACCACTGCAGAGCAGAAAGCGGAGGCTGTCGTCACCGACAACAGTCTCACCACGGCCATACAGGAATCCCTCAACTCCCCTTCGGGTGTTTTTTTCCCCTACAAAAATCTATCCAACGGCACCGTCGACACTGCCACCATCCGGCAGATTCTTGTCATCTATTGGAATGCCGTCCGCGACACCTTCCCGGAAGCGTGGGGCCTGCCGGCGACTCGGAGTCGGCTGATGCACGGAGTGGGCATCCGCTCCATGGGGCGTCTCATGGACCGCGTAATGATGGCCATCCCCCCTGCATCCCCCCATGCGCTTGAGCAGGCGCGGGCCGAACTCGCACTAGTCGCACCGCACTGCCGTTGGACCGACGGGCGCTGGCCGGACCTGAACATCCCTTGGAACGAACTCCAGAACAACCCGCGCCACATCAGCACCCTGTCGAACTACCTCCTCCGTATCTATGTGCAGGAAAAGGCAAAAGCCGCGTGAAATTCTATTTTCCTGACAGTCAGGACCTGGTGAGCCCCACCTACGACTTCGTCAACGACGAGTACTCGCCCTACCGAGTGCGCCAACGGGACGACGTCTACGCTCACCAGGTTGTGATGCCGATCCCCTACGACGGGATCCTCGTCAGCAAGGCGGTCGTCGACGGTTCCGTGAAAGGCTCGGGAAAATACTCTTCCCCGCAGCGCGAGCGTTTCTACCGGCTGGGCGTGAGAAATTTCTTCCGCCTCCCCGAAGCCTGTGCCACCATCGGTGACTGTGGGGCCTTCAACTATATAGACGAAGAGCGTCCGCCTTACGAGGTGGATGAAGTCATGGACTTCTACGGCCGTTGTGGATTCGATGCGGGAATTAGTATCGACCACATTATCTTCGGATATATTCCCGAAGGGTCTGATAAGCAGCCCGAAGATGCCTGGATCACCCGGCAGCAAATTTCCCTGGAACTTGCCGAAGAATTCATTACCGCAACAAAAAAATCAGGCGCGCGCTTCGAACCGGTCGGTGCAGCACAGGGTTGGGGCCCGCAAAGCTACGCGCACAGCGTGAAGCAGTTGCAGAAGATGGGTTACCGGCGGATCGCACTGGGTGGCATGGTCCCCCTTAAATCGCACGAAATCCTCTCCTGTCTGCGCGCCATCGACGACATTCGCTCCCCGGGAACAGGGCTGCATCTCCTCGGCATCAACCGGGTGGACAGCATGGAACAGTTCGCCCGCCACGGCGTGACCAGTTTCGACAGTACCTCCGCCTTCCGTCAGGCGTTCATGGATGACCGCAACAACTACCACTCGGCCAACGACTCCTACACGGCCATCAGAGTTCCTCAGGTCGACGGAAACCCTGCACTCAAGCGGCTCATCCTGTCCGGGAACGTGTCGCAGGCAGAAGCAATCACTGCCGAGCGAGCCAGCCTGCGCGCCCTGCGCGAATTCGATCGCGAGGAAACCTCCATAGAGGAGGTCCTGACTGCCCTCGGAACCTATGAATCCCTCGTACTCGGACCGAAAAAGAAAAGCTACCTCGAAGCGTACGAGCGCACCCTGGGCGATGCGCCCTGGCGCATCTGCCCCTGCGCCCTGTGCGAGAAGCACGGAATTGAGATCGTGATATTCCGGGGGAGTGAGCGAAACAAGCGTCGCGGATTCCATAATTTGACCGTGCTCGAAGCTAAAATGCGATCACTCACCTTCGGGTAAGATCCGACCTCTACTTTTTATCCATGTCAGGAGATGCGATGGCCGACCGCTACGAACTCAGGCTCCCCGCACTTGAAGTGCGTCAGGGAGACCGAAAAATCTACTGCTTTGCTGTCGACGGAAAGAAGATCCACAGCTTCGCCGCCGTCTCCCGCGTCCGGCGGGACGACAGCAGCAGCCTGCAGGGCTACCAGCGGCCCGAGGTCCTCAGCCACATCCGGGGCATCCGCCGCTACCTCGAGTCCGACAACGCCATGCTCCCCAACGCCCTGGTCCTGGCGTTCGACGAGTCCGTCAGGTTCGAGACCGGAGCACGCCGGGCTGCTGGCGCCGACTACTCCGTCCCGGGAGAATTGGTCATCCTCGTTGATGAATCCCTTCCCGATGAGGAAAAGCCCGCCCTGATCGTGGACGGACAGCAGCGCAGCGCGGCCATCCGCGATGCGGACCTGGCCGAATTTCCTGTCGCTGCCGTCGGATTCATCGCCGACGATCAACAAGACCAGCGCTCCCAGTTCATCCTGGTCAACTCCACCAAGCCGCTACCCAAGGGCCTCATCCACGAGCTGCTGCCCGAAACCAGCGGACACCTCCCTCCCTCCTACGCCCGCAAGCGCCTGCCAGCGCAGTTGATGACCCGCCTCAACACCGACGGCAAGGGCCCCTTCTACGGCCGCGTCGCCAGCCCCACCTCCCCTCACGGCAACATCAAAGACACCAGCCTGCTGCGCATGCTGGAACACAGCCTCTTCGAAGGGGCCCTCTACCAGTACCGCAATCCCGAAGACGGCTCCGGCGACGTCGAACGCATGCTGCTGCACCTCCGCTCCTTTTGGGCCATCGTGCAGGAAACCTTCAGCGACGCCTGGAAGCTCCCGCCCCGCCAGTCCCGCCTCAGCCACGGAGCGGGCATCCAAGCCATGGGCTTCGTCATGGACAGCCTCACCGACGGCATGGCCGCCGAAGACGTCGACTGCGACCGGGTCCGTAACGCCATCCTGAGCCTGATGCCGGTCACCGCCTGGACCTCCGGCATGTGGCGCTTCCCTGACGGCGAACAGCGCCGCTGGAACGGCCTGCAAAACACCCCCAACGACATCCGCCTGCTCACAGACCTGCTGGTGCGCAGTGTGCGGGGCTGACCGGCTGGCCGTGTTCACCGTGCCCTCTCGGGCACGGTGAACAGCAGGTCCACTTCCCGCGTTTGTGGCCGCCTTCGGCCGCTGTCAGCTGGGCGAAGCGATGCTGCAGCGCGGGCTTGTGCCGGGACCGTCGGTCGCGGCACAAGGTGTATCACCGCAGTTGGGGAGGTAGTTCCTGCTGCTTGGCAGCATGCTCATACAAGGTGGTGATGGCCGCGTGAGTCACGGAGACCGAGCCGGCTCCTCGGGGGTAGACGATCTCCTTGGCGTACTGACCGATGCAGTTGGTGGCCGCGTGAGCAGCGCACTGCGTGATTACCACGCTGAAATCCGAGTTTCGGGCTGTCTCCTTCAGATGCTTCGACGCGACCTTTTCTGTTGAGAGCACCACCTTCACAAGGGGGAACTGCCGGGTGATTCGGTCTTGGACACGCTGCAGCACGCCCTCGTCCAGACCGTAGACCAAGATTTGCGCGGCTCCGACAACCGGCTTGGTTTCATCGTTCTCCGAGGGAGCCTGCTCAGGCCATTCCATCCCGAGCCCGAGCTCATTGCTAAGAGACCGAGCCGTTGACAGGTATGCCTCTTCGAGGCGTCGCATATGGACATGCAACGGACCGAATAGGAGCTGGGCTGTCTGTACGCGGGCTGCGGGTGCTGGTGCGGCCCATGCCACCAGGCGGTCGACGAAGTCGAGGGCCTGCCCGGCGGTCTGGGGCGCGACCCATTCGTCGAATCGCACACTCAACTGTTCCAGGAACTCTTCGTACTCCGCAGCCTTTGGGGCGGAGCGAAGGAACAGTTCCAGGAGAAGGTCCAGGACTGCGAGGTTCGCTGGGTCGCAGCGCTGGTTGACAATGCTCCGCATGATCGTGGTCAGCGTCTGTCGGAGGGTGAGGTCTGAGCGGGTGAGTTCCTGCAGGAACGGCCCGAGCGCGTACTGCCATACGACCTCGTACTCGGTGTCTGTAAGGCCGGCAAATACGTCTGCAATTTCCCCGTCGGACACCGCATCCAGTTGTACCGGGGTATCGCCTCGGCGGACGTCCATCCTGCGGCAAAGCTCGAAGGCGGTCTTGTCTCCCTGGGCGACAGCCTTGACTATTTCTGCCCATGAGTTGAGTGATGTCTTGGTAGACACGCCATCGGGCTCGGGCTCCGCTGTAGTTGCAAAGTCTGGCTCAGCAGGTTCCGCTTCCACCGCGCCCGCTGGAACGGCCTGGCGGCGATAGGACACCAGTGCGTCGGGTATGAGGTCCCCACGGCCTTCGGTATCGAGCAGAGCGATGCTGCGGGAAAGTTCCTCCCCGTCACCTCGCCCGTACATACCGACGAGCAGGACAGTGACAGCCTGCTCACTGAACGACAGTAGGTCTCCGTCTGCCAGCAACGAGAAATGGCTGTTGGGCGCCTTCAACGCGTCCACGGCACCAGCCAGTTCCTCTGCAGCAAGCGCAGGTTCGATGTGCGCTGTGAAGAGAGCTGACAGCACCATGTCCTTCACCGGAACAGGCGGGTCCTGCAGCAGCACTTCTCGAAGCCCTGGCAGGGAAAGGACGCCGTTTGCCCTTCCCTGTGCCGTCAGAAGCCTGATCTCCAAATGTTTGACGTTGGTCGGCGAGAGGCCGCCTTGGCGATCGATCTGCTGAAGGAGCGTCTTGGCGGTCTGTGGTGCACCGCTTACGAGGGCCGCTTCGAAGTCTGCGAGAAGACGCCCCAAGGGCTTGGGTGCAGTCCAGGCCCGCTCGGGGCTCCGCTCCACCACCGTCACCATCCGTTCGAGCGCAGACCTCAGGCGCTTCCTCTCCTCTATGTCGGCGGTCGTCTGGACGACGAACGTGCTTCCCGCTCCATAGCGTTCGAGGATCGAGGCCTCATGGGGCCTGTCGAGCGCAACAGGCACGTCGTAGCCGTACTTCGCAAGAGAGGGCCCGACAAAGGCCACCAGAAGATCACGAACAGAAGTGAGTTGCTCACGCCGGCGAGGAATCACGTAGTACGCCATGCGCTGGGTCTGCTCATTCAGCCAGGGCAGCACCATGGGCGCTCTACGGTGACTGACGGCTGCATTCCTCAGCAGCGTGATGCCTTTAGGGTACTTACCAGCGGCGTTGCGGTCTGGATGGAGGAAGTGGTCCACGAACTCCTGCGTACCGGCTCTCTGTTCCGCAACTTCTGCCTTAGACGCCACGTGCCGTCCATTCATGCTGGTAGTCCACTACTGCCTGTGCCGCAGCCGATTCGTCCAACGTATAGCTGATCTGCTCCTTGTTCCGGGCCAGGCCGTTGCGCGTGAAGTTCATGGAGCCGTCGAACATCCAGCCCGGGCCGATCAGGCTCTTCTCGTGAATGTCCTGGTCCAAAAACACCTCGAGATCCGTACCCGGTCCACGGCCCAGAGCGAGACGCTCCAAGAACATCGCGTTTGCAGGAGCATCCTGGGTCACAACACGAACGGCGGTGCCACTCTGTGCCAGCATCAGCAGCAGGTCGGACAAGCGGCACTGCAGCGGAGGGTTGTCGCCCAAGAGGTAGTCGAAGGAACCGTCAGCGTTGTCGACCAGATCCACATCGCTGACCCATGCAGACACCAACCAGACCTCGCCGCCCGGCGACGAGAGTTGAGCCAGCAGCGCCGTCCGAATCAGCGAGTCCGCACGCAGGGCGCTACGCGCATTCGTGCGGAGTGTACGACGAAGGACAGTCACTGCTCAGACTCCTTGATGACGGCCTTGATGACGACCTCGCGGCTGTCCCTGAGTACCTGTGTCACCTCGCCGAACAACTTCAGGTCTCCACGGTCCACACGAAGAACAGGGATGGTCAGCATCACATGGCGCAGCAGTTCGGGCTGAACCAGAGGAACGACCACTTCAACTGCAGGATGCGAGGAGAGCAACTCGGCGTAGCTGGTGTGCCAATCCGACGATGTGGCATCGAGGCGTGGCCACGCTTGCGTGTGCACGGCGGCCGCCAGAAGCCGATCCAAGATCTGCGGGTTGTCCACCGCGCGATATGGCTGGTAAGAGTCGAAATGGTAGTTCCGTGCCTGGTCACCTCGGGGCCAGAGCATGCTGAAAGCCTGGTCCGGGCTGATCGTACGAGGCAGCTGCACCTTGCCCGCGCCAACGGCGTACGCGATGACCCTTGAGTCGACCTCAATCCCAGTTGCTTCTTCCAACTGATCCCACGCCTTCACCAGAGCAAGGGCAGTCGCGTCGGTCAGACTGTCGGATCCGCGTCGAAGCAGACGCATCGCAAGGGATGCAACATCACCGTGCCGAGGCGCACCGTCCAGGTCGGTCCAGGCCGACCTGATGCGGTTCAGCGCATCCTGGCTGTTCTGAGCCGAAGCCGCATCACGCATCTCGCTCATCGCCTCAGCGAGCTCACCACCTGGCTCGGCCTCCACCACATGACCGAGCAGACTCGTCAGCCGTGCATCAGTCTGCTCGAAGCTGTTGGGACGCAAAGCCGCACCAACCAGACTCCAGAATCGGGCAGGATCACGGCCGTACGTCTCCGCCAACTTCTCCACGACGCCGAGCCCACCCTCGGACGTCTCGCTGATCCAGATCTGGTCCGTTCCCGAGCCGGCACCCGGCACCACGTCGAGCGTCAGGTCCTGGTCTCGGGCGTCGGGACAGGCTCGTGTTACTGCCTCCAGGATCGCAGCGGCCAAGGTGTCCAGATAGGCGCGCCGGGCGAGGCCAGCCGTGCGGTCATGGAGCTTCTCGCCGAACAGCAGTGAACCAGCGTCGTCGAGCACGGCGATGACATCGGGGTGTTGGCTGAGTGCCTGCAGATCGTTGATGACGCGGTCGGCAGGGCTGCCGGCGCCCGTAGGGGAGGCGGACGGATCCTGCCTGTACAGCAGCGGAATGACCTTAAGGATGCTGTCCCGCCAGGCGCCCTGTGACAACTCCGCGTGAATCGCCTCGGGCTTCTTGCCCTCAAGTCCCTCAAGCGCGAACGCGGAGAGGTACACCAAGGACAACCACCCACGCTGGAACGAGTTGGCCGCTTCAGCGATCCGCCTGTCCTCCATGACGGTGTTCGTGAACGCCTTCGAACGCCACTCGGGAGAGTTCAAATGCTCCACTACGCCAGGCAGCGACAGATCCAGCGGCTTGACCTGAATTTGGACAGCGTCGACGGACGAGGAGAAGCCCATGGCTGCCCTCTTTCCCTCGTGGATGTAGCTGACCTCCACCTTGTGCCGCTTCCCCGGCGTGCCCTTGATGACGTCGGCCACAGCCCCATACGTCATCCGGCGCACCTCGGTCGGGTTACCTGAAGCGTGAGCGGCGAACCCGACAGAGACCACCCGCTCCCGCCACTCGGGAACCTTGGGCACGTCCGCCGCAACCGGAGGACCCGCAGGGTTGTCCACGAACTGGGTTGCCCACAAGGGGACACCCTGGGACGAGGTCGCGATCTCTTTGTCCGGCTGAGCCAGCTTGATCCGTCGCGGGCGCGTGACCTCGACCGCCTGCACATCCGCGCGGCCGGTGCCCCAACAACCCTGCCGCTCCTCGGCGTCGAGGATGTGACTCAGATCGATCACGGCGTCACGGACCCCGGTGGGAACCTCCAGCCACGTGCGGTGACGATCATCGCGGTATCCGAACCGGCGACTGACCCGGCCAGGCACAGCTTCACGCAGTGCGCGCCCGACCGGCAGCTTTTCCTCGTCGTCGGAAGTGGCAAAGGGCACCGCAAAGCTGACCTCCGGAAGATTCAGCGGAGCGAACAGCGACGTCGTGACGAACTCAGGCAAAAAGGCACGCCGGTCCGTGCCGGGATCCTTGTGGATCGGCGACGCGCCAGCGTAAAGACGCCGCAACAGCGTGGGAGCCACTGCCAACAACAAAGACCGCGGCTGCTCCCACAGGAGGACCTGTACTTCGTCGGCGCTCAGGCCCAGCGCGCCTCGCAGATGGCCCGCCAGGGAGCGCAGCAGGATGTCATCCCCGTCGAGCAGGCTCTCCAGATCCTTGATGACCGCTTGTCGGGCCTTGGGCAACTGCTCATCTTTATAGTCTGGTCGGGTATTTCCCGACAACAAGATGCGGGCGCTGACCCACAGGCCCTGCTCACGAAGTCGGGTGCCGAGCCAATCGACGAACGCTCGAGCGCCTTGGATCTTGATGATGTGGCGGTTGTGCACAGGCAAGGTGCGAGGCGTCACCTCAGGAGCGAAGAGGGATTCATACCCTTGATAGGCCAGTCGGTCTCGCCCAAAGTCAGAGAGAGCAACGATTGTGAGCGGGCGCGTGCCCCTCTCACGTCCGGCCCGGCCCCGGCGCTGCAGGAAGGAAGCCGGGTCTCGAGGCGCCTTGTGCTGGACGACCAGTCCGACGTCGGGATCGTTGAAGCCGACCTCGAGAGAGGCCGTCGCAACGACAAGATCGGCGTCCGCGTCGACGCCCGCATCCTGGGAGGATGTCCGGCCGATCCTCAAAGGTCGCTCGCTCAGGTCGGAACTGAGGTTGTGCCCAATCAGCTCCGGAAGGTTCCAGGACTGGCCCACGAGGTAACGATCTTCTTCCGCAGGGAGGTCCATGGAACGGAGAGACGCCAGAACCGCAGCACCCCGCTTTCTGCGGTTCTTCCCGTACTGCCCTCCCTCTGCGTCTCGCAGGTCGTCATACAGGCGGTTGGTGACGTCGAGGTCGTCTGTAAAGAGGAACCCCTTGGTCCCATGAAGCGTCGTCCCGGCAGGCCGAGTCCTGTCGAGCAAGCGTCCGTGGAGCATCGCCGTTTGGATAGTGGTGGACAGCAGGCTCGTACCCGACAAGGGGTCGCCGCGCAGCGCGAGGTGGTACTCGCGGCCCTCCGCCTCCATGTCCGCGCTGCGCGGCTCGATGAGGGTGACACTTTCCGCAGGTAGCCCGACAAGTTCCGCCATGAAGCGGTCGGCCTGACGCAGGGTGGCGCTGAGCCCGACGAAGGTGACTGGGCCACGGCGTGCGTGACGCCAGCGCCGGAGCAGCAGGGCTGTTTGGGCACCTGTGGCATCGGAGTACGTATGCACCTCGTCGAGCAGGACGACGCGGGGACCATTCCCCTTCCAGCCGAGGGTCCTGCTCAACTTTGACCCCGTGCTGTTGCGGTTGAGCATCTCCGTCGTGGTGAAGAGCAGCTTGGGCGGAGTCCCGTTGATCGACTCCCGGGTAAGAGCCATGACACCGTCAGGGATCTCCTGATGGCACACGGAACACCGCAAGGCCTCCGAGCTGAGCGCCCTGTCCTGTTCCGACCAGAGCATGGCGCCGCCATCCCCGGCGGGACACGTCAGATAGGGACAGACACGGGCCCCACCCTGCACTGGCCACTCGTACATCCCCTGGGTGACGTCGCCGAGACCCGGCGGCGTACGCCCGTAGAGCACACCGATCCGCGGACTGGGCAGGCCCCGCTCCCGGAGTTCGAGTGCGTTCTTGATCGCATCGCGCAACTGGTCACGCAGTAGTTCGATGCGCGGATAGAGCGCGAGGGTATGCACACCCGTGCGCCGGTCATTGGCCATCGCAGCGAATGCCGGAAGGTAGAACGCGAGGGTCTTTCCGCTGCCGGTGCCGGCACCGACAACGACGCCACGCGAACCCCCGTGGACCAGGGAGTTGGTGACTGTCTTGGTGGCGTCGACCTGGAAGCGCGAGAGCGAGTACGAACCGATCAGCACCCCGGCGACCTTTGAGTGATTCTCAGTCCACCCCGATGTCACCTCCATCTCGGCGATCGCCTGGGCAGCCGAGATGTCACGCGTCGGATAGCGACGCTCAGAGACGTGCAGGCGGTAGTCGGCGACCAGCGGCCTACCTCTTTCCCACCAGTCCGGCTGCAGTGGAGCACCGGGCCAAGGGCCGAAGATCTGCCGCAGGGAGGCAGTCAGCCGAACCCCCTCTGCGAACCTTGTCCGGTACTGATCGACTCCGCCGAAGGGGACCTGGAAAAGAAGCTGCTGGCTAAGGAGCGCCTGCCTCAACTGGTCGGCGTCAGAGAACAGCGATGCCGCGTCTTCGTCTTTGTCGATGACCGACCAGAGAGCGTCCGTCACCTCTTCTTCGCTGAGCATGCCGTCTGTGACGCCCCAGGACAGGAGGGGCAACTCCCGGTCCTCCAGGGCAGTAAGCGCCTTGCCCAAAACGGCGCGGCGCAGTGTCGTGGGTGCCACAGGTCGTCAGTCCGCCTTCCGAGTGACGGTAAACCAGCAGTCCTGGTCGTAGTCTCGCAGCAGCGTGATGTCCGCGTCGGTGAGCTCTCGAAGAGTGACCCCGCCTGCGTCGAGCCGGTTGATGAGCTCGAGGAGTTCTTCCGGAGCATCGTCCGGTGCGTGCTCGAGGAGCCTCAGCAGCGCGTCGCGATCGGTACAGAATGTGAGGATGCTGGCACTGTCGACCTTGGAGCGATTCGCCTTGGTTTTCATCGACTCGTAGAGCGCGGCCGCTTCCAGTCGCTCATCGGTGCCAAGAGTGACGAACCGAGCCGGAGAGACCTCTTGGATCTGTGCGGTGGCCCATGCCTTCCAGAGTTGTCTGAGCGAAGTACTCAGCTCGCTGGTGAATGCGTCCAAGGCGCGCTTGGCATCGAGGAAAGCCCGGTCGCCGGGCAGGCCACCTCGCGACTTCGACTCGAGCTTGGCCCGTGCAGCCTCGAACCCAGACACGTCCAGAGCCTGACCGGTGCGCTCACGCAGCAAAACCGCGGTCTGCTGCTGGACCATCGCGGCCTGCAAGGCTGCACGCACCTCATCGATACGCTGGAGCACCCGCTCCTGTTCGGCCCGCTCCTTTTGGCCTTCGGAGATGCTGCGGGCGATGTTCTGCAGTTCCTGAGCCTTCTCCAGAACCGTAACGCTGCTCACTTGCCTGCCTCCGCGTGCGTACTAGCGTCATCTATGGCCTGCTTCCATTCCCCCAACAGACCTGCCAACTGCTCCGCAGCGTCGCTAACCGCGTTCTGGTTCTGCATCCGCGCCGCAGCCAGGGCCGTGTCCAGCAAGGAGTCGGCAACCGTGAGGTAGTCGCGCATCTCCCGCAGATGTGGGGACCGAATCGGGGCCACCACAGCCAGGAGGCTTTCGGCCGACGAGTCCTGGAGGCTGTCGGTGACGCGAGACAGGTCCTTCTCCAGCACGGACAGCGTGGTCCAGTCGGCTTCCGCGATTGCTGCAGCCCGACTGTCCAACTCACGCTCCAGGGGTCCCGTGATGCCCTCTGCCTTTGCCATCTGCAGGGCCGTGGACACTTGCTGGATGAGGCGGTCACCGGGGCCGCTCGCCCTGGGGAAGCGCTCTCGGATCTCGCCGAAGAGCGTACGTAGTTCCTGGAGTTGACCGCGCACTACGGATTGCCACCCTGCACGCAGGGGCTGGCCGGCGCTCTTGACCCATTGCGGAAGTTCCACGGCCGACAAGTCCCAATGCGCCGCTGCCTCCTTTACGAGAGGAAGGGCACGGGTAGCGTCAACGACGTGGACCGCTCCCGTGGAACCCTGTCCGATTCCCAGCGAACTCAGCAACGACTCCACGAGACTGCTGCGATGCTGCATGTGCACATCGAGTCTCTCCAGCCATGCCTCAGTGCGCGACGACACGTCCGGCCGCACCCACTCGTTCCCTACATCGAATGCTGCTGCGTACAGCGTCTCGATCGGCATACCGGGAACGACACGTCCGGCCAGCGCAGCGCCGAGCAAAGAAACACGCAACCCAGCGATCAAGTCCTTTTCGGTGCGTTCCAGGCTCTGCGCAACGCGCTCTCGCATAGCGGGCCTGGCCGCGTCAGCGATGCTAGCGAGACGAACGATGTCCTTCCCGCGCACCCCATCTACCGCGTCCGCGGACAGGCGTAGGAGGCTCTTAAAGAACTCGCCAGTCGCAGGGTTGCGCTTGAGAACGATGGGCGCGCCCGCACTCATCGCCTCTGAACTCGCATCTTCGATTGAGACCTGGTTGGATTTGACGTTCTTCGTGTACCATCCGGCCTTTTCGGTGTCGGTGAGGTTAACCGGCTTGACCGGAGGCGTTAGCCAATCCTCCCGGTAAGGGACCGATTTCGAAATGATGGTGCGAATGATTTTTGCCTCGTCCGTGGTGAGGCGAGAACCTGTTGCGGCCCAGTCTTCCACCACTTGAAGCTTTCTCTGCAGAGCGGGCGCCTCCTTTTGAGGCGGTGGCAGGGGAGTGCTCTGCTCTTTCTGCGGGGAAACTTGTTGCTTTGCGTGCAGGCCGTCAACAGCCAGGGCAGGTAGGGAAAACGCTTCGCTGATGCCCTGCCGCAGATTCACCAACTGGGGCGGTGCATCGGCCCAAAACTCCAGCGTCGCCCGCCGGCGCTTGGCGTTCAAGGGGTCGTGCGTATCGATATCTTCGCTGACGCTGTTGGGCAATGCCTGGTCGACGCCCCTGACGGACTTGTAGTTCTCCTGGAAGAAGGCGCTCGGGAACTCGCCCTTGCTGATGGCGCTGTACGCGTCGGCCAAGATCGGGATGACTCCGCTGCCCAAAACGTTGCGCGGTACGAAGGCGTACGGGTTCTCCTGCGGAGCCAGGCTGTGAACGACACGCGTCAGAGACGGACGATTGAACGGGTAGAGGCCGAACCCGTCCGTGGAAACACCGAAAGAATCATGACAAAGGCTCTTTACAATGCAATCGTCACACTTGTTCGGAATCGAACCGCTACCCGCACTCTCCAGCGCACCACGCCCAACTCGAGCGGCGTTGAGGTACCTCGCGACGAACGTGGCGATGTCCTCTGTCCCTGTCTGGCCTTCTCCCAGGACGATGTCCAGGTTGTAGACGAATCCTCCGGTGGAGGTAGCGATCCTGGAGGCTGCCGTTTCCGGAAGGTCGTGGAAGTAACCACTGGTGATCGCCATGAGGGTCCGCATGGGCGCGAGCACCGCATGCCCTTCCCGCTCCGACGTCTCGGTGATCGCGTCGAGCAGGTCACCCTGGACACCTTGGATCAGAGCGAAGTCCTCCACCAGGAGGATGATCTCCTTGCCCTGGCGCGCATAGATCTTGCGCACCTTCTGCATCGCACCAAGAAGACGACCGCCTCCCAGCGCCGACAGTTCTTGAACGGCCTTGTCCCATTGCTCATTGAGCAACTCCACCGCCAGCACCTGCAACTCATCCCTGGACATGAGGACGCCGAAGATCTGCCGAGTAGGGGCTGCCATGTCGCCGGCGATGGCATCCGGGCTCAAGGGGAGGTCTTCCAGAGAGAAGCGAGGACGACGCTCCTCGCCGGACTCTCGATCGCTCAAGAAGTGCTGGGCGAATTGGGGAATGAACTTGCCGGACTCAAGCATCTGCGCCTGCAGGAGCGGATCTTGCAGAAGCAGCGATATGCCTTGGGGTCCGACGAGTTGACGCTTCTTCCCGGAGACCGATTCCTTACCGAGGTCCGCCAGAGCGACGCTCAACTGGGTGATGAGGCGGCGCGCCAGCGAGGCAGCGGTGAAGGTCCCGGTGACGTGCCGGATGTCCTTGCGGATCTGCTCGATCTCTTCGTCCTCGACGCCGTCGAGGAGGGAGTCGATCACATGTCGCAAACTCGTCTTAGTCTTTTCGAGGTAGATGATCTTTCGGTTTTCGGAGGGCTCGATGTTCTCCCTGACCCAGCGGACCAGATGCGACTTGCCAGAGCCTGACTCACCGACCACCGGCAGGAGCAGCGTCCTGGTGTTCGTCCGTCGGTTCAGGAAATCGTCGAGGAGGTTCTCCTCCGTGACGCTCTCGCCTGTGCTGTTGAACGACCGGCCAGTAATCCGGGAACGCTGGATGCTCAACGGGGTGTGCGTGGAGAGAAAGACGGCAGGCGAGGCGACGACCGCCTCCGTCTGAATCGTGGAGATGACGTTTTCCACGTCCCAGCAGACGTATCCCTTGAAGTCAGACATTGGTGGCCTCCTGCCGGGTGATGGAGGAACAAAGACGCATGGATAGACGCTCGGGGTCCTGCAACTTGATCGGCTGCTTGGCGTCCGAATCGCTGCTCATGACGAGCCACTTCTCGTGTTCGCCTCGCATCAGGGCGAAGGAGAGTGCCGTGTCGACCGTCCGGTCGTCGGGCAGTCCATAGCCCGAACTCTCTGAGATGCTTCCACCAGGAAGGACAGGAAGGTGTTCACGCAGCAGGCGCAAGACTTCTAGAGCATCCGCAGGAGTGTCTGCCGGCAGGTGCTCTTCCAGCACCTGCCGCACGGCGCAAGTACAGTCCGGAACATAGCGTTGGGCGATGTGCGGAGCCGAGGCGCCCAACCCAAGAGTTCCCGCCCACGCCACGAACGGTGACCACCGTGAACCGTTCACGAAGACCAACTCTCCATCGGGTGCATTCTTTTGGTGCCGGCTGTCCACGAGGGCCCAACTGAAGGACTCCGAGAACGGATCCCGGCTCAGGCTCCACACCAGAGCCCGCCGCAGGTCATCGGCGATCTCGGCCGGTTGGTGCCCATGAAGGCCCAGCACAGCGGCGCGCAGTGCGCGCTGGAAGGCGGCATAGTCGTCCGAACGCAGGTCTGCAAGGGCACCCGACAAGATCCAGGCCTCGCCGTCGCCGCTTCCCGCAGCGAGCCCCAGTGACCGCAGCGTGTTGAGCGCGTAATGGACCGTGGTGGTCTTCTTCGCGTCGAGATTGTGCGGCTCGAGGAAGGTGCGCAGCGTCTCAGACGCCACGGGCCCGGACTGCGAGGCCAGGAAGCGTACGACAGCCCAGATCTCGCCGGGATACGGCACAGGCGTGTTGAGCAATGCCATTATCTGAACTCGCTTCTCACTTGCTGGATGTTCAACGACGGGTGCGTAGTCACGAAGGGCACCCCGGGCCTGGTCGGGTCCTCGATTTGCCGAGGAAGGAGGAGGTACACAGGCTCCCCGTCCTCAAGCCGGTACCGGAGTTCCTCATCGAGGCGCGGCGTCACGGCATCAGCAACCCAGACGATCGTGGCGGTGGTGCCACTGCCCACAAGGCCGCCGTCGTGATCGACGAGCACCGGATGACCTGGTGCCTGCTGCTGTATCTGCTGGGCCACCTCTTCGCGAACACCAGGGCCGGCGAAGTGAGAGATACCCGACCGCGCCAGTTTCACCAGCACGGGCAACACGTTGTCCTTGTGTTCCGCAGGACTTTGCCAGTACATGCTGAAGTGCGAGGTCTGCGGGTGCAGGTGGGCCAAAGGGCTGGCCGGCGGGGACCACTCAACAGTGGCCGGATCCGGCGAGAGCGGCCTGCGGTACAGGGATGCCACCCCTCCCGGCGGAAGCCCTTGACGTCGACAGTGAGGACATCCGCGGCAGGCTGCCATGGTGTAGTGACGCCCCCCATTGGCTCCCGTGATCGAGTAGTACTCGGCCAAGGTGTCCGCAATGCACCGCTTGTGGCGCAAGACGCTCAACATCCTCTGCAGAGAGCTCCGCTGGGCATCCTTGATATCCGAGCGGATGCGGTTGTAGGCGTCGTGGAAGTATGTCGCATCGTTGGTCTGCCCATCCACCAGTTCGATCTCGATCCGGTCTCGGGCAGATTCGTAGAACGCCGTCATCTGATCCTGCCGGACCGAGGGATCCTCCTCGGACTCACGAACCGGAGGTGTGGGAGGGAAGATCTTGATCATCCCCATGCGATCCATCAGATTGAGCAGACGAACGTTCCAGTCCTTGTGCGTGGCGTACCCAACGGGCAACCGCGGTGGCCGCAGCGTCAAGTCGATCAAGTACCTGTTCGCGTGAAGGTGCTGTCCTTTGGTGAACATCGCCCGCCACCGTCCCCAAGCGGTGTCTGCCATGAGGATCTTCTGCTCGTTCAGTGACTGGGCTGTGCCATGGTCGCCAGGCGCTGATGCCAGGTAGGCAATCGAGGGACTGCCGTCGCGGCCGCCACGTCCGACCTCCTGGTAGTAGCGGTCCACGGTCTCAGGTACGCACGCGTGCACGACACTGCGTACGTCGTCGAGGTCGACTCCCAGTCCGAAGGCGGAGGTGCCGACGACGACGTCGTACTCGGTTGCGACAGCACCATGACTCGTGCGGCCTGACCAGCCCTCGAGCGCGCGACGACGCCTGGCGTCGTTGACGTTCCCGTGTACGACGGCGACCCGGTGCATCCCTGCCGTCCGCAGAGCCTCGGCCCATTCGGTGGCGTGCTTCTTCTGGGTCGTGTACAGCACCATCGGTTTCGGCAGGCGTACCACAGCCCTCAGAACTGCTGCGGACCGCTCCTCTTCCGAGTCGAAGTCCTCCAAGAAGTAGGCAGGCTCGCTGCGCAGTTCGGAAGCCCAGACCACTTTGGTTCGCTCACCGGAACCGAACAGATCCCGTAGCGTCGTCACCTGTTGTTCGGTGAGCGTGGCACTCATCGCAACTGTCCTGGGCGCACGGCCCTTGGGAGCGATCTCTCGCCAAGCCCGGTGTGGGGCAGCCAGGCTCTGAAACTCCGCGCGGAACTCGTTGCCCCACTGTTCGACGAGATGCGCTTCGTCCAGTATGACGTAGTTCAGGTGACCGTCTTGGGCGGCATCGCGAAGGGCTGTGCTGAGTCCGGCGACCACAGCTTCGGGAGAGGCGATTACTAGTGCCTGTCGCCCGGCTGAAATGTCCGCGCGCATCTGCTCTTTGTCGGCCTGGTCCAACTCCCCGAAATATGCATACCGATTGTGCAGAGCGCTGGGATCACGCCTGCTCAGCAGCTCACGGACACGTCGTTCCATGTCGATGGCCAGGACCACGGTGGGCACGACCATCAAAGACACGCCACTGTTCCGGCCGGCTAGCATGGCACCGGCCAGTGCTACCGGCGTCTTGCCATGGCCGGTAGGTAGGCAGATCAGAAGGGTCTCACCCGGCGGCATCAGGACGACCGAGCGGGCCGCTTGGCGCTGCCCCTTGGAAAGGTAGTGGTCGTATCCGATGACGTCCTTCCAAAACGGGTCGGCCGGCGCGGCTTCCAGGACACGGCGCAAGGTGGAGTCCTTGCCGAGGACTGCTTCACGCACCTGTGCAAGCCCTGCTTCGTGCGCCGGTCCGTCACCCTCAACCGGGGCCCATTCCTGACCTCGTAGAAGGACGCGACTTCCGTCGACAAGCACGTTGCAACCGCCCTGCCGCCACTGATCAGCGGTGGGCAGGCCCGCTCGCAACGGCACGGACAAATGGCCCGTCCGCCCCAGCGCCTGGTTGGCCAACAGGAGTTGCCGCGTCAACGAGACAATGTCCAGCCAGCCGCTAGCGCCGCTCTGCAGCCCAGCCAGGGCGTCCCCCAAACGGCGAAGAACGCCCTTGTCCAGGATGTCCGGCTTCACTTCGGGCCACTCGTTGAGCAGGTGCTGAGCTCTCACCCATGTGTCTTCAGACATCAGTAGGCCAATTCCAATCCGCGGCGCACCAGGCAGGCAGCGGCCACGACCCGGACAACGGGTCGCGACAGCCCTTCGGCAAGAGAAGTCAGCACCTCCGCGTCGGTGACCAGGCTTTCGGTGTCACGAAGAAGCCGGCCGGCCGCTTGCCGCGCTTGGGCCTGCGAGTGCAAAACCGCGGAAACCTCCAGTGCCTTGTGCTGAGCGTCCTGACAGACTGCCGTGAGATCCGTGTGCTGGTGCAGAAACCCCAGCGCTGCTTGCTGGGCGTCACGCACGTACTTGGCCGCGTGCTCCTGGCCTCCGAAGACCTCGAACAACTCCGCAGCACGCTGGCTGTTGTAGTTGGTGTCACCCTTGCTCTTGTCGTACGGACGATTCAGGAAGGCCAACTGGGCATCCGTGGTCACGGGCCGGTTCGTGCCCGACTCGATCCAAACGCGCCTGATGACAGGAGGGAAGACACGATCCGCCTGGCGGCGCAGAGCCCTTCCGGCGTCCGCACTGCCATTGACGTGCTTCAGTGCGGCAGAGGTGTCCGCCTCGATGAGGAAATCGAAACCGAAGTACGGTTGCGGGTCCTGCCCCGGCGGCATCCCGCGGTCGATCCGCCTGAAGGCGGCACTCTGCCCAAGACTGTCGTTGAGGACGGCATCGGACAGCATGTCCACCAAGGGATTGCCGACGCGGAACAGTCGTGCGTCGCGACTGCGCAGCGCGCGTGACCGGTTGAACATCGCGTGAGCGATCTCATCGTCAGGGAGGCGATCCTTGACCCGCTTCCAGTGACGAGGAGAAAGAAGCGGACGGGTCGAGCCGTCGTTGATCAGAAAGCGCCAAGCCGGGGATCCCTGGATGGAACGATCGAGGTAACGGAGCTTGATACCCCCTCCGGTGGCGTCCGTGTACGCCAGGAACGCCTTTTGCGTCTCGGACCAATCAAGCTCGACTTCCGCCAGCGCAGCCGGAACGCTGCGCAGGCGCTGCGTCGACACGTGGATGGACTCCAAAAGGTCCATCTTGCGGATCTCGTTGCGTTCCTTGCCGAGCCGTGCATCCACGGCCTCCTGCTGCGTCACAAGCCCTTCCGGCCCGACCTCGACTGCACCAGTCCATACGCTGGTGACCGACTGGGCTATGGCGTCCTGCAGGGTGGAAACAGAACGGTCGAAGACCCTGTAACCATCCCCGAGAAGGGCGGCCCATGCCTCCGTGAACGAGCCGTCCGGGCCGTTCTCCTCAGCCAGTCGGAACTGAAGTGCGGGACCAACCGCTCCAGGCAGAGCCGGACCGGGATAGCGATCAACGCGGCCCAGACGCTGTTCGAGTTGGTTGGGGGACCAGGGAAGCCTCAGATGGACAACACAGTCGGCTGCCTGCAGGTTCAAGCCGTCTTCGGCCGTGTCATCGACGAGGAGAACCGCCTGCCCAGGCGTTGGGTCTGCCCAACGAGCGACGTCGGTTGCAGCCTGGGCCGCGCCGATGCTACGCGTGTGCTCGGTGATTACTACCTTCGGGAAGTCGGAGCGCAACCGACCTGTGAGCGCGCCAGCCAGTCGGCCGGGTCCACAGAAAACCACGGTGCGCTGTGCCTTCCGCATGACAGGAAGAAACGCCCGGATGATGTGCTTCAGATTCTCCGTGCTCGGCTCGCCCCCCGCAGGCCAGTCTTCCTCAGCCTCGGCCAGCAGTGTTTGTTCGCAGGCAACTACTGGCACACCGCGCAGCAGTTCCCGCTCCCGTAGTGAGAGCCCCGCACGTTCGCCAGCATCGGCGTCGGCCCTCACCCGCCACCGCAGCGCATCGATGGCGTCGTACGGAAGCGCGGGCGCCCGCGACGTGAGAACCGCCAAGGGCATGGCGTACTTCGAGAGTTGATCGCTCAGCCCCTCGTTCTCCAGGTGCTCGCGCACCGAGTTCCACCAGAGCATCACGAATTCACTCCCGGCCTCTACGACGGGGGAGGGGGAGTAGAGGGCTTCGGGACGCTGGCGGCCGCGCACCTCATAGGGAAGTGCCTCGGCGTCCGGACCGCTGGCTTCTTGTAGCACCGCCTCGCGCCGGTTTCGAATCATTCGGCGGTGGATCCGGTACGTCTCACTGATGTGAGCGCGCAGTTCGGTAACCCGACGGGCGAACTCATCCTGCTGATCGGGGTCGCTCACCTCGTCATCCTCGTCGAGCATGTCGAGGACCTCGTCTGCGAGCTGGGTCAGACGCACGTCACTCGAGGGGACCTGTGCTCGAATCTCGTCGATGCTGTCCCGGATGACATACGTGTACTGCGGGTTCAGGGAGTAGACCGAGTTGGCCAATTGCTCGCGCATGCGATAACGGTCCTCGAAGTCCTGACGTCTCTCCCACGAGTAGAGCTCTGGGTCGAGCAGGTGCAGCAGGCCAAGGTTCGTCAGGTAGCCCGACGTCACGGGGGTGGCGGACAGCAGCAGCAGTCGCTCGGCCGAGTGCGCTAGTGCGCACAACTCCTTGTAAGGCGTCTCATCCGGACCTGCCTGCACGAGCGCATGGGCCTCGTCCACAACGACGAGGTCGGCATGCTTGTATCCAGCCCACTTCTCGGGCGTCTCGTGGCTGGTGACGACGATCGTCGCATCAGGGAAGTCCCCGATGTGGAACTTGTCCTTGAGCTCAGACAGCCACTGTCGGCGAAGAGCGGCTGGCGAGACGACCACCACGCACGCAGCCGGATTATCGATGAGGATCTGACGAACGACGTACCCGGCCTCGATCGTCTTCCCCAGGCCGACCTCATCGGCCAGCAGATACCGCTGTACAGGGTCGGAGAGGACCGTGAGCGCGGCGTTCACCTGATGCGGAAAGATCTCCACCGTCGACGAGAGGAACGTACTCATGTCAGCACAGGCACCACGCTGCCGGACGAGGTTCTTAAGGACGGGGAGTCTCGCGTCTCGGTACGGCGTCGTGCTGCCACCACGGACGGTCAGATCCGCAGCGGGCTCCAGCACCGGGCGATCCCACCGAACGTGGAGATGCTCCTCACGAACAGGCAGGTCGTAGTCCACATTGGGGAACCTGACGATGTAGGAACGTTGGGCGGGCTCTGCCTGTATGATGCGACCCGCGTTCCATAGCCCGTCCGGACTCCTCCACCAGATGCGCTCCTCGCGCTCCAGGAGGACCCGGTGCACCAGGTGGTCCGCCACCCACTGCGATTGTGCGATCGTCGCGGTCGGCGACTCGAAGTAGTCAACGCGCACGCGCTCTCCCTCTACCTCCCCGACTTTGCCGATCCCCGGACCCCCCGATATCCGCACAAAGGTACCGAGTCGTCTTACGTCGCTCACGTGACCCTGCTTCACGATCTTGCCCCCGCCTGTTGTGCAGGTCGCCCCTCCCCAGGGCGCAGCGCCCCCCGGCGCCATAGCTGCATATTCTTCACCATCACAAGTTCTGTGGGTTGTCGGACCCTTGAGGATGTGCCGTTTGCGGCGGCCGGATGCAGTGACACCCCACATGTGCAGCGCGCAACGGATGATAGGGCAGACAAGCCACCTCGTCATCGTTTCCGCAGGTCGGACGCCGAAGAGGGCACTACCCCATGCGCCGGCCGGGTGGGGTAGTTCACCCGTACTCCACGCGACCACCCCCGACTGCTCTCACCGTGCGCCAGAGGCATTTCATCCCCGAAGTTCGGGTTTTTAACCCTAATGAAAGACTTTGGCGCAGGAGGGATGTGCTCTCCGCAGTACAGGGGTGCTGACCGGACTGTACGGTGCCGCCACCGGCTTCCCCCCTCGACCCGTTGACGACACAACGTCTACCGCATCCCACTGACAACGGCCCCGCATGCGTAAGGAACGGCAGTCGCGTGTGGACGCCTTCGCTGACGGTGGAAGGCGGGCAGTGAGGCTGATCCCTTGGAGTGGATGTCGGCAACGGGTGAAATGGATACCACGGACGGCGGATGAAAAGTGAGCCACTCTGCGATCTCTTGATCATTCTGGCTTCAGGGTCTCTGGAGTCGGGAGGAAGAGAGGGTGATCCTTGTGGAGGACTGGGCTGAGATCCGCCGGTTGCACCGGGCTGAGGGACTGTCCGCGCGGGCTGTTGCCCGGCAGCTGGGAATTTCGCGGAATACGGTGCTGCGGGCTCTTGCTTCGGACCGGCCTGCGCAGTACCGGCGGGCTGCGACGGGTTCCGCGGTGGACGCGGTGGAGCCCGCGGTCCGGGAGCTGCTGCGACAGACCCCGACGATGCCGGTGACCGTGATCGCGGAGCGGATCGGCTGGGAGCGCGGGCTGACGATCCTGCGGGAGCGGGTGCGTGAGCTGCGGCCGGCGTATCTGCCGGTGGACCCGGTCTCTCGGACGGTTTATCAGCCCGGCGAGCTCGCGCAGTGCGATCTGTGGTTCCCGCCGGTGGGGATCCCCCTCGGGTACGGCCAGAGCGGGCGCCCGCCGGTCCTGGTCATCGTTTCGGGCTACTCACGGATGATCACTGCCCGGATGCTGCCCTCCCGGCAGACCGGCGACCTGATCGACGGCCACTGGCGGCTGCTGGCCGATGGCTGGCAAGCCGTCCCGAGGATGCTCGTCTGGGACAACGAGGCAGGTATTGGCAGAGGAAAGCTGACCTCGGAGTTCGCCGCGTTCGCGGGGCTGCTCGCGGTGAAGGTCCACTTGTGCCGGCCCCGCGACCCGGAGGCCAAGGGCCTGGTGGAGCGTGCCAACGGCTATCTGGAGACGAGTTTCCTTCCGGGCCGCACGTTCACTGGTCCTGATGACTTCAATGCCCAGCTCACAGGCTGGCTGCAGATCGCCAACCGGAGGACTCATCGTGCGATCGCCGCGCGGCCGGCGGACCGCTTCGAGGCCGACCGGGCCCAGATGCTGCCGGTCCCGCCGGTCGCCCCGCCCCACTGGTGGCGCTTCCAGACCCGCATCGGCCGTGACCACTACGTCCGGGTCGATACCTGCGACTATTCCGTCCACCCCCGGGCCATCGGCCACCGCGTCCTGGTCCGCGCGGACAACGAGGCCATCACGGTCACCCTCACCGACACCCCCGGGACCGGGCCAGGGACGGTGGCCCGGCACCCGCGCTGCTGGGCCCGCCACCAGACGCTCACCGATCCCGAGCATGCCGACGCGGCCCGCCTCCTACGGGCAGATGCCTGGCATCAGCAAGCCGCCGCAGCGACCACCGCTCGTGCTGCCGCACTGGCACCGGACAATCTCGGGGTCGAAGTCGAACAGCGTGAACTGGGCACCTACGACCGCATGTTCACTCTCATTGAGGGCGGTGGCGGGAAAGAGGAGGCGGACACCTGATGCCTCGCACCCCAGCGGCCGACCCCGGGGCCGGCACCGCGAAAACTGCGGGCCGGGCGGCGCCCACCGGCCGTCAAACCACCTCGGACCTGGCCTTTCTCGCCCGTGCGATGAAGGCTCCCACTCTGCTGGACGCTGCCGAACGTCTGGCCGAACGCGCCCGCGCCGAGTCTTGGACCCACACCGAATACCTGGTCGCCTGCCTGCAACGCGAGGTGTCCGCCCGCGACAGCCACGGCGGCGAAGGCCGCATCCGGGCTGCCCGCTTCCCCGCAATCAAGACCCTCGAGGAACTCGATGTCGCCCATCTGCGTGGCCTGACGCGACAACAGCTCGCACATCTGGGCACACTGGACTTCATCACGGGCAAAGAGAACGTAGTCTTCCTCGGCCCGCCGGGAACCGGCAAGACCCACATCGCCACCGGCCTCGCCGTCCGGGCCTGCCAGAGCGGACACCGCGTGGCATTCGCCACCGCTTCCCAGTGGGTGGACCGCCTCGCCGCCGCCCGCCATTCCGGAAAACTCCAGGAAGAACTCGTCAAACTCGGCCGCTACCCGCTGATCGTCATCGACGAGGTCGGCTACATCCCCTTCGAAGCCGAAGCGGCCAACCTCTTCTTCCAGCTGATCGCCAACCGCTACGAGAGAGCGAGTGTGATCGTCACCAGCAACAAGCCCTTCGGACGCTGGGGAGAGGTCTTCGGAGACGAGACCGTGGCCGCCGCCATGATCGACCGGCTCGTCCACCACGCAGAGGTCCACTCCCTCAAAGGCGAGTCCTACCGCATGCGAGGACGAAAACTCGGCCGCGTCCCCACCCCCACCGACAACGACTGACCAACCAACCGAGACCCACAACGGCCCACAATTCAACCGTTCAAACTGGCCTCAAATTCAGCCGTTGCCGACAGTCACAGCGTTAGCCATCCACGATGCCCGAACGGGGAGCTGTGGCCCCTCTGCGCATGCTCGCGTAAGGGCACGGTACGGGGAATTGCACCCGAGCCATCATGATCCGGATCCAACCTGCACGCGGTCGCAGGAGCGCGATCGATATGTCCTGATAGGAAGCGACCGAACTGCTCGTCTGACGCTTGACCGATGGCAAGGATCAGGCCGCGAGCGGGATCGCAGGTGACGGCTATTCACGATCAAGGCCACAGTGCGGAGCCAGATCGTGGCGTTTGGAGAATCGAGAAACTCGTTTCTATTTCCTGAGAGAGATCTGTCCTGACCTGGGGATTCATCGTTTTAGACACATCCCACGAAGGCTGGGATCTGTCGGAAAACGTGTGCGAAACCTGACCCGGATGGGCCATGGGCTTCAGATCAGTTTGCCGACAGGTTCGCGGCGGTCCGACCTGTGAGGGCCCGGCCACCGCCGACAGTGTAGCGGGTGGGGTGAGATAGGTAATCCTGGTTCTGGCCGGGTGCGTCTGTGGTGTGGGAGCTGCGGTGCTGTCGGCCTGGCGCGAGGTCGGGCAGTCCACGTCGCATCGGACGGGCAGAGCACTCCATGCGCGTGGCCCACTCCGCGGCTGTGAAGGGGGCACCCGTTCACTGCGGGCGGGATTGGGATCGCATTGCACCTCGTGAGCCGTATCGGCTGAATCCCGAGGTCTGCCACGTCCGGCCGTCGGGCAGGACGGCGAGTGCCTCGTAGCCGTCCAGCGCTTCCAGCCAGTCCCGCGCGTCCTCGCCCATGGCGAACGCGGCGGTGGCGTAGGCGTCGGTCATGGTCAGCCGGGGGCCGACGACGGTGAGGGAGGCGAACGTGGTGGCGGGTGTGCCGCTGTGCGGGTCGAGGATGTGGGCGCCGCGTTCGGCGGTGCCCGAGGTGGCGACGGCCAGGTCGTGGTCGGCGGTGATGACGGTGAGCAGTTCGCCGGGCCGCAGGGGGTGGGCGATGCCGATGCGCCAGGGGGAGCCGGGGGTTGCCCGGCCGCGGAGTTGGAGGTCGCCTCCGCCGTTGACGCAGGTGTGGTGCGCGCCGGCTTCGTGGAGCAGCCGGGAGGCGGCTTCGGTGGCCCAGCCCTTGACGAGGCCCGAGGGGTCGAGAACACCGGCCGGGACGATGCTGAACCAGCCGTCCGTGACGTGGGCGGCCCGCGCGCAGAGGGACAGCACCTCGTGGACCTCGGGCGGGCAGTCGCCGAGGCGGATCTCACCCCGGTCGAGTCGGCTGATGTGGCTGTCAGGCCGGTAGGTGGAGAACACGGCATCGACCTGGTGGAGTTGGCGCACGGCCTCGGCGAGGGCGCGGTGGACGGCAGTGGTGGGCTCGTCCCGGATGTCGAAGGAGAAGACCGTGCCCATCACGTGCTCGACGTGGCGCAGCCCGTGTGCGGTGTCAGGCATGGGCCTGATCCAGGGCGCTCTGCAGGGACTGGATGTAGCCCTGGCTGGTGTAGCTGGCGCCGGTGACGGCATCGATGTGCGCGCTCTGGGCGCCGATCGCCTCCCGGGTGAGGCGTGGCAGGGCGTAGGAGGCGATCTGCTGGTCGCGGCCGTTGTGGTCCGGGGCCCGGAGCACCTTGACGGCGGTGATCCTTCCCTGGGCGAGGGTGGCGGCGACCTGCACGGTTCCGTACGGGGTGTCGATGGGATCCCCGGTGAACGTGCCCGTCCCCGTGGACGCGCCCGACGCCGCGCCCGCAGAGGTGGGCGGGGACGAGGAGGCCGCGGGGGATCGGGGGGTCACTCCTGCCAGGACGGGGCGCTGGTGGGGTTTGAGGGCGAGCAGCGCGATGACGAGGGCGCTGATCCCGGTGGTTGCCAGGACGGCTCGGCGCATGACGGTTCTCCTCAGAACGCGAACGACTCGTGGTGGATGCGCCGTGCCGGGACACCGGCATCGCGCAGGGCCTGGATCGCGGCCCGTGTCATGCCGGGCGGACCGCACAGGTAGACGTCGTGCGCGGCGAGATCGGGCACCAGAGCACTCAGGCCCCGGGCGCTGAGAGGTGACGAGTACTCGGCCGGTTCGTCGACGACGTAGTGCACGGCGGCCCGTCGGCGGGCGGCTATCGCGTCGATCTCACCGCGCAGGGCGAGGTCTTCGGGGCGGCGGGCGCGGTGGACGAGGGTGACCTGTCCCGGCAGCGTCTCGAAGAGCGTACGCAGGGGGGTGATGCCGACGCCGCCGGCCAGGAGCAGGACCTTGGGAGCGGTGCGGCGCTTCGCCGTGAGGCCGCCGTAGGGTCCCTCGGCCCACACCCGGGTGCCGGGCGCGAGGTGGGCGAGCGCGGCGCTGTGGCCGCCCGCGGTCTTCACCGTGATGCGCAGGTGGCGCGGGTGCGCGGGGGCCGAGAGGGAGTAGGGATTCGCGGTCCACCACAGCCCGCGGGCCAGGAAGCGCCAGCGCAGGAACTGCCCCGGCTCACCCCCCAGCTCGTCCAGGTGCTCGCCGGTGAGGTGGACGGAGACCACGCCCGGTGCCTCGGGGTGGACGGCCGCGACGCGCAGGCGGTGACGCAGCCCGCGCCGGACGGGAACGGCGAACCGGTACCAGGCGACCAGCACGGCAACACCGGGATACAGCGTGTACCAGGCCACCTGGGCGAGGCGGTTGCCGACGAAGTCCGCGCCGTTGGAGAGCTGGTGGCCGAACACGAGGAAGACCGCGAGGTAGGTGGCGAAGTGCAGGTAGTGCCAGGTCTCGTAACTCATCCTCCGGCGGGCCGCGCGGGCCGAGAGGACTGCGGTGGCCACGAGCAGCAGGAAGCCCGCCGTGCCCTTGAGGAGGTCGGGGTAGTGCAGGACGAGCGTGGAGGTCTGGCCGAGCACGTCCGTGTGGGAGGTCAGTGAGTAGCCCCAGATGATCAGCAGGGTGTGGGCGAGGGCCAGCGAGACGGTGCAGCGACCGCCCAGGGCGTGCCAGCGCGCGAGGCGGTCCGTGCCGATGGTGTGGTCCAGGAGTGGCACGCGGGCCATCAGGGCGAGCAGCACCGCGCAGGCGTAACCGGCCAGCAGCCCCGTGATGCGCCCGGCGCCGGTGAGCCAGCCCGCCGGGCCGACCACCGAGGTCGTGTCGATCCACCACAGGGCCAGCACTCCCGCGGCACCGGCCCAGATCGCCGACGGCGCCAAGAAGCGCACGGCGCTGCGGCGCGGGCGCCGGTGACGCATCCCGCGGCTCGCGTATGTGGTGGTGAACGTGGTGGTCATGGGGGCTCCTCCGGACAGGACTCGTTCCGGCGACGGACGGCCAGCCTCCCGGTTCAACTTCTGTGTATCTTCTGAAAGCGACCCGCCGGCGACTCGCCGAGCCGATTCAGAGGAAACTCAGAGACACGGCCCGACCTGCCGTGGTCCGCGCCGGGGGATGCTGAAGGAACCATGGACGAGCCGCGTACGACATCGCCTCTGCACCGCCCCGACGGAGAACCGGTAAGGGTTCTCGTCGTCGACGACGAACCCGACGTCACCGATGTCCTGGCCGGGGTCATGGCCGGGGAGGGCTGGCAGGTCCGCACCGCTGCCGACGGCGCGAGCGCGCTCGCGACCGCCCGCGACTTCCGGCCCGACGCGGTGGTCCTGGACTGGATGCTGCCGGACCTCGACGGCCTGCAGGTCCTGCGCGCGCTGAGACGCGACGCACCCGGCGTGTGCGTGTTGTTCCTGACCGCCCGGGACGCGGTCGAGGACCGCATCGTCGGCATCAGCGCCGGCGGCGACGACTACGTCACCAAGCCCTACAGCCTGGAGGAAGTCCTGGCCCGGCTGCGCGGGCTGCTCCGGCGGGCCGGCCTGACGGCGGAATCCGCCGGCACGAACTGGCTCACCGTCGGTGATCTCGCCATGGACGAGGAAGCCAGGGAGGTCAGGCGCGGCGGGGTCACCGTCGAGCTGTCCCGGACCGAGTTCGAACTTCTGCGGTTCCTCATGCGCAACCCGCGCCGGGTGCTGTCCAAGGACCAGATCCTCGACCGCGTCTGGGCCTACGATTTCGGCGGCCGGGCCCACATCGTCGAGCTCTACATCAGCTACCTGCGCAAGAAGATCGACGCCGGACGCCCCCCGTTGATCCACACGGTGCGTGGTGTCGGCTACGTCCTCAAGCCGGAATCCCGATGAGACGCGCGCTGCCCCGCACCCTGCGCGGCCAGCTCACCGCCGGACTCGTCGCACTGCTCGCCCTCGCCTGCCTCGCCGTCGGCATCACCACCGCCCTCGCACTGCGGGGCTTCCTGATGGGGCGCCTGGACGAGCAGCTGTCCGCCTCCGGCGGCCGGTTCGCCGCCAGCCTGGAGCACGAGGCCACGCCCGACGCCGACAACCGCCCCGACACCCGGGGCCAGGCGGAGTCGACCTTCGGTGCCCGCCTCCTGAACGGCACCGTCACCCAGGCAGCCGTCGTGCACGAGGCCACCGACCGCCCCCTGCCCCTCACCTCCGGGGACCGTCACGCCCTGGCGGGGATCCCCGCCGACGCGCACGGACACAGCGTCCGCCTCACCGCTCTGGGGGCGTACCGCGTCACGGCTGTCCGGGGCGACGACCAGGACACCCTGATCACCGGCCTGCCCCTGCACCCGGTGGAAGAGACCGTTCACCGCCTCGAAGCGGTCGAAGCCGTGCTGTTCGGCGCCGCCCTCGTGGTCACCGGCGTCGCCGGGGCCTTGTGGGTGCGGATCTCCCTGCGCCCCCTCCAGCGGGTCACCGCCCGTGCCGCGGAGGTGGCCGGGCTGCCCCTCGCCAGTGGAGAGGTCGCCATGCCCGGACCGCTTCCCGACACCGACCCCCGTACCGAGGTCGGTCAGGTCGGCAGCGCCCTCAACCACATGCTCGGCCATGTCGAGGGCGCGCTCACCCAGCGCCAGACCAGTGAGGAGCGGCTCCGGCACTTTGCCGCCGACGCCAGCCACGAACTGCGCACCCCCGTCGCCAACATCCGGGGCCACGCCGAGCTCGCCCTGCGCCACCACGGCCCCGTTCCCGGCGCGGTGCGCCATGCCCTGGAGCGCATCGACGGGGAGTCGCAGCGCATGACGTGGCTCGTCGACGACCTGCTTCTCCTCGCCCGCCTGGACGCCGGACGCCCCCTCGAACACGAGCCGGTCGATCTGACCCTGCTGATCCTGAACGCGACAGAGGACGCACGCGCCGCGAGCCCCGGCCACCGCTGGCTCCTCGACCTCCCCGGAGAACCGGTCACCGTCACCGGCGACGCCCACCGACTCCGACAGGCCATCGGGAACCTCCTGGCCAATGCCCGTACCCACACCCCGCCCGGCACCGAAGTGACCGTCGCCCTCACCGTCGATCGGACCGGCGTCGCTGTGTGCGTGAGTGACAACGGACCAGGGATTCCCTCCGAGCTCCAGCCCGAGGTCTTCGGACGCTTCGTCCGCGCCGACCACGCCCGCTCCCGCAGCACAGGAAGCACCGGTCTCGGCCTCGCCATCGTCCACGCCGTCATCACCGCCCACGGCGGAGCCGTCACCGTCACCAGCGGCCCCGGACATACGGCCTTCCGCCTGACGCTCCCCGCCTGACCCCGCCGGGCCCGGAGGCCGGCGGCCCTCTCGCAGGACCGCGGGCCGCCAACCGGGGCGGTCTTGTCGGCCACCGACTCCGACGGTCGGGCCTTCGTCATCGCCGTCCTCACCGGGTCACATGTCCCGGCCAGTGCCCAGCCCGGCGCCGACGCCCTCATGGCGCAGGTCGCCCGCAGACTGCGTGACCACCTTCGGCAGCTCTGAGAGCCGTTGCGGGCGCGGGCCGGACGGTTCCCTTGACGACGGGTGGGCGCGGGCATACCGTCGCGAAGGTACTGAGCAAGCGCTTAGAGAGGTCGTTCGTGCCGCACATCGACCCGAATCCCGACGCATCGGCCCCGCAGGCCCGCCCCCCGGCCACCGCAGCCGATGAAGCCGCCGCCGCGGACGCCGCGGCCCGTGTCGAAGCCGCGCTCACCGCTCCGGGAGCCCCGTTCGCCGTGGTGCGGGCGGAGGACGGGGCGCACGCCGGAGCCCTCGTGTACGCGGACGGGCCACGCACACTCCGTGAGTTCGTGGAGACCACCTGGGCCTACGGGGACCGGCCGTTCCTGATTTCGGCGGAGCGCGGTTACTCGTACGCCGAGTTCTTCGCTGCCGCGTCCGCGCTGGCGTGCCGGCTGACCGGGCCGTACGGGCTGCGCCGGGGAGACCGGGCCGTCGTCGCGATGCGCAACCACCCGGAGTGGCAGATCGCCTTCTGGGCCGCGCAACTGGCCGGGCTGGTGGCCGTCCCGCTCAACGCCTGGTGGACCGAGGACGAGTTCACGTACGCGCTGGACGACTGTGAGCCGCGGGTGCTGCTGGTGGACGGCGAGCGGCTGCCGAGGGTCGTCGGCTGGGCGGCGAAGAGCGGGGCGCGCGTGGTCGTCTTCCACACGGAGGGGGCGGTCCCGGACGGCGTCGAGCGGTACGAGGACCTGCCCGCGCCCGATCCGCTCGCCGCGCCCCCCGAGGTCGAGATCCGGCCGGAGGACGACGCGACGATCATCTACACCTCCGGTACCACCGGCCGGCCCAAGGGCGCGGTCGCCACCCATCTCGCCCAGGTGGGTGCCGTACTCAACCCCCGCTACCACGCCGCCGCCTCCGCGCTCGGTCGCGGGATCGTCCCGGGGCAGGGCCCCGCCCCGGTGTCGCTGCTGACGTTCCCGTTCTTCCATGTGGCCGCGTTCACCGGCTTCTACGCGGCGATGGCGGCGGGCGGCACGATCGTCCTGATGCGGAAGTGGGATGCCGAGGAGGCGCTGCGGCTGATCCGCGCACACGGCGTCACGCACTACGCCGGAGTCCCGACGACCGCGCTCCAGCTCCTCGCGGCGGCCGAGCGGGCGGGCGACGGTCTGGAGAGTCTGCAGATGCTGAACACCGGCGGGGCCGCCGCCCCGCCCGACCTGGTCGCGCGGCTGACCGCCCGCCACGGCGACCGGATCGAGCCCCGCAACGGCTACGGCCTGACCGAGACCAGCGGAGGGGTCCTGGCGAACTTCGGCGCCGAGTACCGGCTCCACCCGGGCAGCGTCGGCCGTCCCACCCCCGCCACCGAGGTGCGGATCACGGGCCCCACGGGCGAGATGCTGCCCGACGGCGAGGTCGGTGAGCTGTGGCTGCGCGGCCAGTCCCTGGTCCGCGGCTACTGGCGGGACGAGGCGGCGACCGCTCGGGCGTTCACCGACGGCTGGTTCCGGACCGGTGATCTCGCGGTGGTGCGCGCGGGGCGGGTCGATGTCGTCGACCGGATCAAGGACATGGTGATCCGCGGCGGGGAGAACGTGTACTGCGTCGAGGTCGAGGCGGTGCTCCACGACCACCCGGACGTCGAGGACGCGGCGGTGCTGGGGGTCGCGCATCCGGTCCTGGGGGAGGAGGTCGCCGCCGTCGTCCGGCTGCGGGCCGGTGCCACCGTCACTCCCGACGACCTCAGGGCGCACGTCGGCCGGAGCCTGGCCGCGTTCAAGGTTCCGGCCCATGTGCTGGTACGCGGGGAACCGCTGCCCCGCAATCCGACCGGGAAGATCCTCAAGCGGGAGCTGCGCGGGCCCGTCGAGGCGGAGGTACGGCGGGCCGACGGGGAAGAACCGGCCATGGATTCGGGTGGAGAGGGCGGTCGGCCGTGACCGTGGCCGAGCGGGACGGACAGGCCGAGGACTCGGGCGGTCAGGGGCGAGTGATCCGGACGCGGTAGTTCCCCTTGTCGTCCTTGCCGACCACGGATATGCGTATGCCGCTTGCCCGGTCCGTGAAGGTCTGGCCGGTCTGGTAGGCGGCGTCGGAGAGTTCAGGGTGCACATTGGGCAACTGGGTGCAGCCGCCGCTGTCCTTGGTGCTGTCCGCGACGGACACCGGCCCCTGACCGGTGTCGACGTCCGAGTGAACCTTGTAGATCAGCACCCCGGGCCGGCAGACCGCCTGGTCGTTGCCCGCCCGGGTCCGTACCTCCACGGCGTAGCCGGACTCGCTGCTCAGCGGTACGAAGGCCAGCTTGATGCCGCCCCGGGTGGCCAGCGGTTCGAGGACGTGGTCGCTGGTGCCGGACCGGGCGGCGCAGCTGACCTGCTTGTTGTCCAGCCAGCCGAGCTTCCACTTGTGCCAGCCGAGCATGTCGTTGTTGGCCCCCCAGTCCTCCGACATGATGTCCCAGTGCCCGACCGCGCCGCCGCCCTCCACGGTGTAGAGGTCGGGAAGGCCGAAGACATGGCCGTTCTCGTGCGGCAGGACGCGGTATCCGTTCTGCTTGACCGAGCCCGAGCCGTCGTCCTGGCGGCTGTAGATGAACGACGTGTTGGCGAGCGGGACGCCGTCCGCGTGCGGGGCCTCGTCGTTGCCGGAGAAGGTCACGGACAGGACGGTGTCCAGGGCGGGGGGCCCGGCGTTCGGTGTGACCAGGATGTTGACCAGGTCGTACGTACTGAAATCGACCTTCGGCTTCGCGGCGGCGACGATGTCCTGGACGAGTTGGCGGTAGCCCGGCTCGTACGATGATCCGCGTTCTATCCCGTACTCGGAGAACGGGAGCGGCATCCGCAGCCAGGTCTTCACGGGCGTGTCGGGGATGTAGGTGAGTCGTCCGTACGAAGCGGTCCGGAACCAGTTGATGGTCTGCGGGAAGAATTCGCCGAACCGGTCCATCGCCGGTTCGGCGCCCGGTGCGTCGGGGAAGTCGATCATCAGGTTGAGTGCGTGGATCCTGCCCGTGGAGTGGGCGTAGTTCGCCGCCGTCGGGATGCCCTCCGACATCTGTACGCCCAGGGTCGTCGCTATTCGGCACGCGGCTGTGCCCGCCGCCCGGGTGCTCGCCACCGGTCCCGCCGTGGCCCGGCCGGATATCGGAAGCGCGCTGCTGGCCGAGGCCAGTGCCGCGATGACCAGGGTCGTGGCCGAGGCGAGCGCGATCGGGCTGCGGTGCTTGCGTATCCGGTGGCGGGTCTTCTGCATACAGGCGCCTCGGGGTCCGCGGCAGCCGGCCGGCCCTGACTGCTCTCTGCGGATCAGCCTGTGACGGGTGGTGCGGCACCGCTCGCCGGGTGCGCCGAACGGTTGGTTTTCCCGTTTCGAGGTGTGCCTCAGGTCACATCGTGGTGGGGAAATAACCGGGGACCGTTTCCCCGTTTGAACTCGTGTCCCCGCGAAACGGGGAGGCATTCCCCGGTTGCGGGAAGGGGGTGCTGCGAGGATGGAAACAACCAGGAGCAGGACCAGGACCAGGACCGAAGCAGGATCGAGACCGAGGCCGAAGCAGGGCCGAGGCCGAAGAGACCAGAACCGAAGACCGGCACCGCATGGACCGTGGCGCCGGGAACCCCAGGAGTCGGAAGGCAGGGACAGTCGTCGTGGACACCGCCACTCGCACCGCCACCGGAACGGCGCAGCCCCGGACGCACCGTCCGCGGGCGGACGCGCTGCGCAACCGGGAGCGGATCGTGACGGCCGCGCGCGAGATGTTCGTCGAGTTCGGGCCGGACGTGCCGCTCGACGAGGTCGCCCGCCGCGCCGGCGTCGGCAACGCCACGCTCTACCGGAACTTCCCCGACCGGGCCGCGCTGACGCACGAGGTCGTGCTCGCGGTCACCTCCCGCACCACGGACCGCGCGGAGGAAGCGGCGGCGGCCGAGGAGGCCGATCCCTTTGCCGCGCTCTGCCGCTTCGTGCACGCGGCGGCCGACGAACGGATCGGGGCCCTGTGCCCGATGCTGTCCGGCGGTTTCGACAAGGACCACCCCGAATTGCTCGCCGAGCGTCGGCGCCTCGAAGAGGCCGTCGAAGGGCTCGTGGCGCGCGCCATGTCCGCCGGGCGCCTGCGCACCGACATCGCGGTCGGTGACGTACTGGTCGCCCTCTCCCAGCTCACCCGGCCGCTGCCCGGCATCGGCTGCCCGGACATCGACCGGTTCACCCACCGTCATCTACAGCTGTTCCTGGACGGACTGGAGGCTCCGGCCCGCTCCCGGCTGCCCGGAACGGCGGCGACCTTGGAGGATCTGCGGCGCCGGCCATGAGGCCCGCGCCGGGCCCCTGAACCGGGTGCCCGGCGGCGCGACCGCCGCACTGTGACCACGCCTTCCCTTTTCATCGCACCTCGACCACGTCTCCCTTTCACCGTTCGACCCGCAACGACCTGTCATGCCCGAGCGGTCGCACCTGACCCGTCTCGGCGCCCGACCCGTCGGGGCTGATCCGTCACGCCCCGCCGACGACGCCCGACCCGTCCCGCCCGGCCTTCTCCGGCGGCCGTTCTCGCCGGCCGTCCCTTACCGACTGCCCGTTCGCCGACCTCTCGGTTCACGATTTCGCGCGCCCACGCGCGTCCTTAGGTGGATACCTCCATGTCAAAAACAGCTGATATCCGACTCCCGGACCCCAGTCGCTGGAAAGCGCTGGCGTTCATCGCCCTCGCGCAGCTGATGGTCGTGCTCGATGCCACGATCGTGAACATCGCGCTGCCGCACGCCCAGACGGCCCTGGGCATTTCCGATGCCAACAAGCAGTGGGTCATCACGGCCTACGCGCTCGCCTTCGGCGGACTGCTGCTCTTCGGAGGCCGGATCGCCGACCTCTGGGGCCGCAAGCGGACGTTCGTCGTCGGCCTGATCGGCTTCGCGCTGGCCTCCGCGCTCGGTGGCGCGGCCCAGAACCAGGGCATGCTCTTCGGCTCCCGGGCCCTCCAGGGCGTCTTCGGCGCGCTGCTCGCCCCGGCGGCGCTGTCGCTGCTCGCCGTGATGTTCACCGATGCCAAGGAGCGCGCCAAGGCGTTCGGCATCTACGGTGCGATCGCCGGTGGCGGTGGTGCCGTCGGCCTGATCCTCGGCGGCTTCCTGACCCAGGCACTGAACTGGCGCTGGACGTTCTTCGTCAACATCCCGTTCGCGGTCGTCGCGGCCGCCGGCGCGTACTTCGTGATCCGTGAGCCGGCCGGCAGCCGCAACCGCTCGCCGCTCGACATCCCGGGCGTCGTCCTGTCCGCACTGGGTCTGGTCTCGCTGGTGTACGGATTCACCCGCGCCGAGTCCGCCGGCTGGTCGGACGCGCTGACCATCGGCATGTTCGTCGCGGCCGGTGCGCTGCTCCTGGCGTTCGCCCTGACCGAGTCCCGGGTCAAGTCGCCGCTGCTGCCGTTGCGCGTGGTGCTGGACCGCAACCGCGGCGGCGTCTACCTCTCGCTGGGTCTGGCCGTCATCGCGATGTTCGGTCTGTTCCTCTTCCTGACGTACTACCTGCAGGTCGTGAAGGGGTACTCGCCGATCAGGACGGGCTTCGCCTTCCTCCCGATGATCGCGGGCATGATCACCGGTTCGACGCAGATCGGTGCCCGGCTGATGACCCGCGTCCCGGCGCGCAAGCTCATGGGCCCCGGCTTCCTGGCCGCCGCCGTCGGCATGCTGCTGTTGACGCGGCTGGAGGTCGGCTCCTCGTACACCACGCTCATCCTGCCCGCGCAGCTCCTGCTGGGGCTCGGCATGGGTACGGCGTTCATGCCGGCCATGTCGCTGGCGACGCACGGTGTCGAGCCGAGGCACTCGGGTGTCGCGTCCGCGATGGTCAACACCTCTCAGCAGGTGGGCGGCGCGATCGGTACGGCGCTGCTGAACACCATCGCGGCCTCGGCCGCGACGGCGTACGCCACTTCGCACGCCGCGCTCGGCGCCCGCGACCCCGAGCTGCTGAAGCTCCAGTCGATGGTGCACGGCTTCACCGGTGCCATCTGGTGGGCCGTCGGCATTCTGGTGGTGGCCTCCGCGATCGCGGTGACCTTCATCAACGCAGGGCGCCCCACGGCGACCACGGCGAGCGGAGGCTCCGGTTCGGGTGACGCCGACGGTGTCGAGGACGAGTTCAAGGTCCCGGTCGTCGCCCACTGACGTCACCCTGCGGCGTGTAGTGAGGTGAACGCGGCCGTGAAGTGAGGTGAACGCGGCTCTGCCCCGGTTCCGCTCGGCGGAACCGGGGCGGAGCCGTGTCCCGGTGAGTGGCTCAGCGCAGCCAGGGCAGATCCGCGTCCGTGCCCTCCGGCTGCAGCCCGGTGGCGATGACCTGCATGATCTCGCCGAGCGAGCGCATCTGCTCGGGTGTGAGCCGGTCGAACATCGCCTGGCGCACGGCGCTGACATGGCCCGGCGCGGACCGGCGGAGCATCTCGTAGCCGTCGTCGGTGAGGACCGCGTTCTGGCCGCGCTTGTCGGACGGGCAGTCCTCGCGGCGCACCCAGCCGCTCTTTTCCAGCCGTGCGACGGCGTGCGAGAGCCGGGAGCGGGTGATCTTGGCGTCCTTGGCCAGCTCGGTCATCCGCTTCCGGCGGCGGGGCGCCTGGGAGAGCTGGACGAGCAGTCCGTAATAGATGTGCGGCATCCCCGCGTCACGCTGCAACTGGCGGTCGAGGTGGTCCTCCATGAGCGTGGTGGCGTGGAGATACGCACGCCAGACACGCTGCTCTTCGTCGGAGAGCCAGCGGGGCTCGCCGGGGGATGCCGTGGTCATGTACTCCACTGTAGACCTTTTCTTGAAAGTTTAACTAGATAGAGCTAAGGTCTCGGAAGGTAGGAGCTTGAAGATTAAAGAATCCTTCCTTCTCAAAGAGACCAGTAGAAGACTTACCTCGATCAGCAGCGGATGGGGAGTGCCATGACTGTCACCGCGGAGCGCATGCCCGCCCTCTACCTCTCCCACGGCGCACCGCCGCTGGCCGACGACCCGGTCTGGCCCGGCGAACTGGCCGCCTGGTCCGCCGGGCTGCCCGCCCCCGCGCGATCCTGATGGTCTCCGCGCACTGGGAGGAGGCCCCGCTCGCCCTCGGAGCGACGGAGACCGTCCCGCTCGTCCACGACTTCTGGGGTTTCCCCGAGCACTACTACCGAGTGCGGTACGCCGCCCCGGGCGCCCCGGAACTGGCGGCGAACGTGCGCAAGCTGCTGCGTGGCGCCGGTACGCCGGTCCAGGACATCCCGGACCGCGGGCTCGACCACGGGGCATACGTCCCGCTGGTGGAGATGTTCCCGAACGCCGACATCCCCGTACTCCAGATCTCCATGCCGACGCTGGACCCGCAGAATCTGATGGACATCGGGCGCAGGCTCGCACCGCTGCGCGACGAGGGCGTCCTGATCGTCGGCAGCGGCTTCTTCACCCACAACCTGGCCGCCCTGCGGCACGCGGGCGGCGGCGTCCCCGGCTGGTCGGCGGAGTTCGACGACTGGGGGCAGCGGGCGCTTCAGGCGCAGGACATCGACGCCCTGCTGGACTTCGAGCACAAGTCCCCGGCCGGGCGGCTGGCCCACCCGCGCACCGAGCACTTCGCGCCGCTCTTCGTGACACTCGGCGCGTCGGAGAGCGAGCTGGGCCTGGGCCGCAGCGTCATCGACGGGTTCTGGATGGGGCTCGCGAAACGGTCGGTGCAGTTCGGCTGAGAGTGCCGAGGGGGCCGAGGGGGCCGAGGGGGCCGAGGGGGCCGAGGGGAACGGGGGGAACGGGGGCGCCGAGGGGCGGTGAGAGGCCTCGGGGGATCCGTCACAGGGTCGGCGGGTTCAGTTCGATCGAGCGGAGCGCGGCGGCCAGGGCCGTGGAGTCGCCGACGTCCAGTGCGGTGTCGGTGAACTTGATGGTGTGGTCGTCCCCGTGCGCCGCCGCCCGCGCGAAGAGCTCCTCGGCGGAAGCGGCCGTGGGCGCGTACGGGGCGGGCTCGGCCGGGCCGTACGCGGCGGTGACGGCGGCGCTCGCCGCCCAGGCGGCCTCCAGGCTCGGCGCCCACAGTGCGCGGGGGAGTGCGGGCAGAGTGCGCAGCACGGCGTTGGGCGCGGTCGCGGCATGCACCAGCATGACCGGCTCGCCGTGCCCGTGGGTGGCATATCGATGCGTCGCGGCCCGCACCAGCTCCTCCAGCCGGGTCCGGGCCTCGTCCGGGCCGTCGGTGAAGCGCTGCGGCCACACCGGGAACGCGGTGAGCTGCGCCAGCCGGTCCCGGATGCCGCCGCTCTGCTCCGGCACCGGCGGCACGGCGTCCAGCGCGGCCCCGGCGCTCGGTGCGGGGGCCAGCGGAGTCAGCGCGGGCAGCGGCTGGTGGCGGGCGGCCCAGTAGCCGAGGCCATGGGCGAGCTCGGTGATCCGGGGCGCGCTCGCCTCGCCCGCGAGCAGGGTGCGTACGGAGTGGCCGACCCGGATCACGGGGTGGGTGGCGCCCGCCGCGATGCCGGGCAGCAGCCGCGGCCACCACTCGGCCAGGACGTCCCGCCAGGGGCGCTCGGTCGTCTCCCGCTCGAAGTACCGCGTCCAGTCCGCGATCCGGCGCGGGTCTCCCAGGGCCTCGCGCCAGTTCTCCGCGGTGACCCGGGACGCGGTGTCCGGCATGTCCTCCAGCTTGTCGCTGTAGTGGTCGAGCCAGCGGTGGACGACCGGTGCCTGACCGTGCCGGACCAGTGCCTCGACGGCCATCGGACCGTGATTGCTCAGCCAGCCGTTCCGTTCCGGCCCCGCGGTGTGGAGGCGTTCCAACGCCTCGTCGAGCGTGCCCGTGGCGTCCTCGGTGGTCCCGCCGGCCGTCGCGTCGCCCCTGACGCCCGCCGCGTCGTCGTCCCGGCCGCCTGCTGTGCCGTCCGTGCTCGTCGTCTCGTCCATACGCGAGGACGCTAGGCGTGGCGCCCGTGGCGCGTATCGGGCTGTGGTCCCGGTCCGGGACCGTGCGCGACCTAGGACCCGGGCCCCATCCGCTTCTCGTACCAGGCCACGTCCCAGTAGGTTCCGAACTTCCGGCCCACCTCGGCGTACGTAAAAGAGCTGCTGGTGGCGTACCCCAGGATCGAATCAGGACCGACAATGCGGACATCCTGAGCAACCAGAAGACGGTGAGGGCCGTCTTCCGGGTGGGAACGAAGCCACGGCAGCCGCTGTTCGGGTGTAAGGGGAGTCGTATCGAATGTGAGCGCGGTCTCACGTACGTAATGGTTGTAGATGTCCGTGAGGGCCACCAAATCACCTTCGATGCCCGGCCTGACCTGCACTTCTGCCTGGATGTTCGGCATGCGCACCCCTCTCGCGGCGGCACAGGGTACTGCATGATCGCGAAAATGAATGCCAGGCATGGGAATTCTGTCCGGATTCCAGTCGTTGTTTCCATCGGATGCAGGGCACCCGAGAGGGTGTCGCGACCTACTCAGCAAGGGAGCACGCATGGCAACCCGTGCCGTCGCCCGTCGTTCGTCCGCCACCGGTGGGACCAGCCGGGCAAGCAGTGTTCGCGCAGCGGGCGGAGAGATCGCCGATCGCGACCTGGTCGGCATGTACCTGGACGAGATCGCGCGTACGCCGCTGCTCGATGCCGCAAAGGAGGTCGAGCTGTCGCAAACCGTCGAGGCGGGTGTGTACGCGCGTCAGATTCTCGACGGTGTGGTGGAGAGCGAAGCCGGTGGAGCATCACGCGCGGAGCTGGAGGCGCTGGTCGCCGAGGGCGAGCGCGCCAAGGACATATTCATCCGTTCCAACCTCCGGCTCGTCGTTGCCGTCGCCCGCCGCTACCCGCGGGCCGGGCTGCCCCTGCTCGACCTGATCCAGGAGGGCAACGCGGGCTTGGTGCGCGCGGTCGAGAAGTTCGACTACGCCAAGGGCTTCAAGTTCTCCACGTACGCGACGTGGTGGATCCGCCAGGCCATCACCCGTTCCATAGCCGACCAGTCTCGTACGATCCGGCTCCCCGTCCACCTGGTGGAGGAGCTCGGCCGGATCCGCCGGGTGCAGCGCGAGTTCAACCGTGAACACGGGCGCGAGCCGGAGCACGCGGAGATAGCCGCAGAGCTGGACTCCACGCCGGAGCGTGTGGGCGATGTCCTGGACTGGGCCCGTGACCCGGTCAGTCTCAACATGTCCGTGGACGACGAGGGCGAGACACAGTTCGGTGATCTGCTGGAGGACACCTCCGCGGTGTCACCCGAGCAGTCGGTGATGACGCTGCTGCGCAGCGAGGAGCTGGAGGACCTGATCGGCAAGCTCGACAACCGCACCGCGTCGATCATCCGTATGCGGTACGGCATCGAGGACGGCCGCGAGCGGACCCTCACCGAGGTGGGCAAGCAGCACGGGCTGACCCGTGAGCGGATCCGCCAGATCGAGAAGCACGCGCTGCTCGAACTGAAGCGAATGGCGCACGACACGGGTTTTGACGCTGCGGCGTGAGCCCGAGTCCAGTAACCTCCGAAATAGGTCGCTTCGTGTGACCCCCTGAGCTGAGTCCCGGCGCCCACCCCCCCTGGCGCCGGGGCTCATCCTTTTGTGCCCATGGCGCCTCTGGTGCTGGTGGCTGAGCCCTTGGCGCCCGCGGCCCCGGTGCCTGTGGACCGGTCGGTCGGCGTCTTCGCGGCCCCGGCGCGTCGGCGCGTGGCCGGTGGGTCCGCGCGTCGGTGCGCCGCTCCCGCGCGGGTCAACCGGGCGCCCAGATCACTCAGGTACTCCACCAGCTGCGGCGGCTCGTGCGCGGTGAACTCACAGTCCACCAGTGCGAGCCGGACCGCCACCCATTCCAGTGAGTCCGACAGCGCCGCCCGCAGCCGGCAGCTGTTCTCGCCGGTCCGCTCCAGTGGGCCGATCGAGGCCGGGAGGCGCGCGGACACGAAGTCCGCCGGGGCCGCGAAACTCACGTCGACGGCCAGCTCGGGCTGCCGCCGGGCGATGGAGCCGGCGAGGAACTTTGCCGCGTCCCCCGTGGGCAGCTCGCGCGGGGTGAACCGGGCCCCGGTCGCGAACGGCTCGCTGACCCGGTCGACCCGGAACGTACGCCAGTCCTCGCGCCCCAGGTCGTATGCGACGAGATACCAGCGCCACCCGGTGCTCACCAGCCGGTAGGGCTCGGCCTGCCGCTTCGTCTCGGCGCCGTCCCCCGCGCGGTAGGCGAACCGCAGCCGCTCCCGCCCGGTGACCGCCGCCGCCATCACCGTGAGCGTGTGCGGGTCGATGGTCGAGCCGTCGCCACGGGTCAGCGGCATCGTCGCGTTCTGCAGGGTCGAGACCCGGTGCCGCAACCGCGAGGGCAGCACCTGCTCCAGCTTCGCCAGGGCCCGTACGGACGCCTCGTCGACCCCCTCGATGGCATGCCCGGCACCGGCCCGCAGGCCCACCGCGATGGCCACCGCCTCCTCGTCGTCGAGGAGCAGCGGCGGCATGGCGGTGCCCGCGACCAGGCGGTAGCCGCCGACCGATCCGCGCGAGGCCTCGACCGGATAGCCGAGCTCGCGGAGCCGGTCGATGTCGCGGCGGATCGTGCGCGGGCTGACGTCGAGCCGCTCGGCGAGCTCGCTGCCCGGCCATTCGCGGGGCGTCTGGAGGAGTGACAGCAGGTTCAGCAGTCGTGCCGGAGTGTCGGTCATGGGCTCAGCCTCGTGCCGGAGTGTCGGTCATCTCACCAGGATGCCCAGCCCATTGGGTCATGAGCTGTCCTAATGGCTGCTTAGTTTCTTCCCATGACTTCTTCCACATCTCTGCCGTCCACGGCATCCGGGCCCACGGTGTCCTCGGACCCGTCGGACCGGCGACGCTGGTTCGCGCTCGCCATCGTGATGACCGCGGCCTTCATGGACCTGGTCGACGTCACGATCGTCAACATCGCCGTCCCGAGCATCCAGCAGGACACCGGCGCCTCGTTCAGCTCGATCCAGTGGATCACCGCCGGATACGCCCTGGCCTTCGCGGCCGGGCTGATCACCGGCGGCCGGCTGGGCGACATCTACGGCCGCAAGCGACTGTTCCTCATCGGTATCGGCGGCTTCACGCTGGCCTCCGCGCTCTGCGGCTTCGCCGCGAACCCGGAGATGCTGGTCGCCTCCCGCATCCTCCAGGGCGGCACCGCCGCGCTGATGGTTCCGCAGGTGCTGTCGATCGTGCACGCCACCTTCCCGGCGCACGAGCGCGGCAAGGTCTTCGGCCTCTTCGGGGCGATCGTCGGCCTCGGCGCCGTCCTGGGACCGCTGCTGGGCGCGCTGCTCACCGAGTGGAACATCGCCGGTCTCGAATGGCGGCCCATCTTCCTGATCAACCTGCCGGTCGGCATAGCGGGTCTGATCCTGGGACGGAAGTTCATCACCGAGTCCAAGGCCCCGAAGGCGCTCCGGCTCGATCTGGTCGGTGTCGCCCTGGTGACGCTGGGACTGCTGATGCTGATCTACCCGCTCACCCGTGGCCGCGAGCTGGGCTGGCCGCTGTGGGGTCATGTGTCGATGGTCGGCAGCCTCCTGGTCTTCCTCGTCCTGGTGGTGTTCGAGCGGGGCAAGGCGCGCAAGGACGGTTCACCGCTGGTCGAGCTGTCGCTGTTCCGGGTCAAGAGCTTCGCGGCGGGCATCGCCGTGCAGCTGACCTTCGGTCTCGGCCTCGGCATCTTCTTCCTGGTCTGGACGCTCTACATGCAGATGGGGCTCGGCTGGAGCGCGCTGAAGGCCGGCACGACGGGTATCCCGTTCTCGATCGCCGTCTCGTTCGCCGCCGGGATCTCCGTACAGAAGCTGGTGCCCCGCTTCGGCCGCAAGGTCCTCCAGTCGGGTGCGCTGCTGATGATCGTCGGCCTGCTGCTCTACATCTGGGAGTCGGACCGCTACGGCATGGGCATTGCGTCCTGGCAGATGGCGCTGCCGCTGGTGGTCATGGGTATCGGCATGGGCCTGATCGTGGCTCCGCTGACGGACATGGTGCTGTCCGAGGTGCCGAAGGAGCACTCCGGTTCGGCCTCAGGGCTGATCAACACCGTGCAGCAGATGGGCAACGCGCTCGGGCTCGGACTGGTGTCGGTCGTCTTCTTCGGCTCCATCGGGGACCGGCTGGCGCCCCAGCAGGTGGGTCCGGCGTTCGCGGAGGCGTTCCAGCACTCGCTGTGGTACGTGGCCGGGGTGCTCGCGGTGATCTTCCTGGTGATGTTCGCGCTGCCGGCCCGGCCGCGGCAGCAGGTGGAGGGCGGCGACGGGGCCGTGGACGACGAGAGCGTCTCCGTGACGTCCGTGAGCGGGGCCGGAGCCGGGGCCGGGGCCGAACTCGGCAAGGAGCCTGCGCTGACGCCGTGAGGCCATGACGCCGCCATGACACTCGTGACGGTGTCGGCGTCCTGAAGGCGAGAGGTGCCCGTACTCCCCGGGGGAGTACGGGCACCTCTCATGTGTGCCGGGCTCCGGTCAGCAGATGTGTGTACGGCTCTCCATGGCGCCGCGCGCCGAGTCCTCGTCGCCGTACACCTCGCACATGTGGCGGCCGTCCGGCGTGGCCGTGTGCTCGACCTCCCACAGGCTCGTCTCGCTGCCGTCGAGGAGCAGGAAGGCGTGCTCGTACAGGGTGAAACCGGCGTCCCGCCCGTCCACCCGGCACTGCCGTCCGAAGACCTGGGTGATGTGATGGGCGAACGCGGCGCGCAGCAGGCGGGCGGTCTCCTCACCGGGGCCGTCGCTGTTCTCCGCGCGGCGCAGCACTCGGCGGGCGTGGTCGGCGGAATTGTCCGGGGCGTACATCCGGGGCAGCGGGACCGGTGGCGCCGCCATCAGGACGGTGAGCACCTCCAGATCGGCCTGCGGTCCGTCGTCCCCGAACATCGGGGCCTCACCGAAGCCGCCGGCCAGCCGGGCGGCGGCGACATGGACATCGGCCTCGTCGTCGTACAGCTCGTGGTGGCGGAGGTCGGGCTCCGTCCGGGACCGCGGGTCCGTCGTGCCCCGCGGACCGCCGTGCACCAGCTCCCACAGGGTGAGAGGGGTGCCGTCGGACAGCAGATAGGTGTGCCGGTAGGTCTCTCGGTGGAGCACGGAACTGTGGTGCGAGGAGTGCAGGGAACTGCTGTGGGCGAGTGCGGTACCGAGTCTCTCGACCGTGCTGTCGGGCAGGTCGAAAGAGTTGAGTGCCCGTCGCAGGAGTCGCTCGAGGTGCTGCTCGGTTGTCTCGTACGGATCGCTCAAGGTGCTGTCTCCAGGCCGTCGCCGCGTGTTACTTGGTGCGTGCTTAACGTAGTCCCTGGCTCCGACATCGTGACCGGGGTTCAGGAAAACGTATGTCGCACGCAGATGGTTCCTGTCGGTTCGTCCGAACTTCCTTACTCGGGAGGCGAGTCGGACGCCGGGCGTTCGCGCGGTGCGGGCTGTGCCGGGGGCCGGTGGCTGTCGTAGAGATCGCTGTACGAGGGACAGCTGCCTCCGCCGGGGCGGCCGTCGACGCTCTGAGCTGCCCGGACGGCCTTCACGATGGCGCGGGTCACGACGTCCGCGCCGGCCGCCAGGAGGTCGTTGAGCGCGATGGGGTTCCGCGGATCCAGCTGCCGGGCGCCGGTGGCCAGTGCGAAGACGGTGTCCCCGTCGGTCAGCAGATGTACGGGGCGGACGGCGCGCGCCAGCCCGTCGTGCGCCGTGCCCGCGAGCTTCTGCGCCTGGGCGCGGGTGAGATCCGCGTCCGTGGCGACGACCGCGAGCGTGGTGTTCAGCGGAGGCCGGGCGTCCGTCGCCCGCGCCTCGGCCAGGCGTCGCTGTGCCGCACGGTGCACCTCGGGCGCGGGGTACACCGGCGGTTCGGCGGCGCCGTACTCCCCGTACAGCACTCCCGTACGCGGATCGACCACCGAACCTGCCGCGTTCACCACGACGAGCGCGCCCACCGTGATCCCGGACGCCAGCCGCACGCTCGCCGTGCCCACCCCGCCCTTCAGCTGTCCGGCGACCGCACCCGTACCGGCGCCGACAGCCCCCTCGGCGACCGGAGCCCCCGACTCCGTGCCCGCCGCGTCCTCCACCGCCGCGCGACCGGTCGATGCGTCGGGGCGGGCCCGCCAGTCACCGCCCCGCCCCAGGTCGAAGACGCACGCGGCCGGAACCACCGGCACCACCTGCGCCGGATCGGGCCCGACCCACACCCCGCGCCCCTGTTCCTCCAGCCAGGCCATCACGCCCGACGCCGCGTCCAGTCCGTACGCGCTGCCGCCCGTCAGGACGACGGCGTCGACACGCTGCACCAGATTGCGCGGATCGAGCGCGTCCGTCTCCCGGGTGCCGGGGCCGCCGCCGCGTACGTCCACGGCCGCGATCGCACCGCCCTCGGGCGCGAGGACCACCGTGGTGCCGCTCAAGGCGCCCGCGCCCGCCACCTGCGCGTGGCCGACACGCAGTCCGGCGACGTCGGTCAGCGCGTCGAGCGGCCCGGCGGCGGACGACGGGAAGGGGGTCGTCGGTTCCTGCGGTTCTTCCGTCACGCGTGCTCCTCACTGGAATCTGGATTCAGCACTACTGAAAACTGGATTCACCACTCGCGCCGTACGGCGCCCGCGACTCGCCGCCCGGCGTCTCTGCCCTCACCCGCGCCACCCCCGTCGTCGGCCGTACCGCTCGGGCCACTCATGCCACCCGTGACTGTCGCTCACGGCCCGCTCACCGCCCCTGCCCTGCCCGCGCCCTCACTCCGCCGCGTCCGGCCGCCGGGACAGGGCCACGCCCACGGCCACGGTCGCCGCCGCCACCAGGCCGGCCGCGAACACCGCCCAATCCCCGGCGAACGTACAGGCCAGGATCGCCAGCGCGGCCACGGGGAGGGGCAACTGCTCCGCGAGATCGCGCTTGAAGTGGCGGGCGTGCAGCGCCCACACCGTCAGCAGGAAGAGCGCGGAGGGCACGGTCACCGCAGCGGCCGCCACGGCGTTCGAGACATGGGCGTTGCCCACGGCCTGTTCCACGGCGACCTCGATGCCCGAGCCGATCGCCGCCGCCGAGCCGAAGATCAGGAAGTGTCCGTATCCCCAGACGAACGCTTCCCTGCTGCCGCGGAGGTAGTCGTGGATCGGTACGGCGAAATAGATCCACCACGCCGAGAAGACGATCAGCAGCCCACCCGCGGCGATCGGCAGCAACTCGCGGAACGCGCCGTGCTCGTCCACGGCCTGCTGGACCGCGACGGTGGCCGCCGCGATCGTCTCGCCCAGCACGATGATCGTGAACAGGCCATAACGCTCGCCGATGTGGCGCGGATGCCAGCTCGTCGCGCGGTCGCGCTCGGCCAGAGCCGGAACGGACATCTCCGCGAGCACCAGCACGACGAAGACGGCGGCACGCGCTCCGCCCGAGTTGCCGGTCAGCAACAGCATGCCGATCCAGCCCAGCTGCACCACGGTGATCCCGACGGCGTACCGCAGCGCGACGCGCCGCTCGGAGCCCTGGGTGCAGTACGCGGCGCGCAGCCACTGGCTGGTCAGCGCGAGTCGCATCACGACATAGCCGACCACACCGACCGTCCACTCGCCCGCGTCGAAGGCGCGCGGCACGCCGGCGGCGAAGATGAGCACCCCGGTGATCTGGACAAGGGTGACCACGCGGTACAGCGGGTCGTCGGTGTCGTAAGCCGAGGCGAACCAGGTGAAGTTGACCCAGGCCCACCAGATCGCGAAGAAGACGGCCGCGTAGCTGACGATTCCGGTGACGGCGTGTCCTTCGGCAACGGCGTGCAGCAGCCGTCCGCCCGCCTGCGCCACGGCGACGACGAAGCAGAGGTCGAAGAAGAGCTCCAGCGGGGTCGACGCACGATGCTTCTCGGCGCGGCTGCGGGCAGTCATCCTGGGCATGGGCATCAGCACACCAGATGGGTCGGCGGCGCTCGGGTGACATGTCCCGGACGCCGGTCAGTGGATTCACGTGCAGGTGTTCATGAGTGGACGGGGACCCGAGGTCTCGGGGAAACCGCAGGCCGGTGCGGCTGTGCCCGGCCCGGCGACAGGCTACGGGCCGGACGGGCGAACGGGCTCACCCTACTGAGCCGCAAAATAGGACTAATCGTCCCATGCGGCCCTACGGTGACGGAGTCACCGAGCCACCTGAAGCCTCCGCCGCAGCCGCGCAGACCGCCCCCTCCACGAGCGGTATCCGCAGATCCGCCCCACCAGGGGCTACGGCGACCCGCGGGTCAGGCACACCGGTCCCGGCCCGGGCGCGGGAACCGACCAGGAACCGGAGCGCTCCTCGGAACTGACGGCCCGGCCGGCGTCGGCCATGACCGTCGTCATCGGACAGCTCTGGGGCCTGACCGTCGTCATCGACGCGTGGATGGAGGGAAACACCGGCACGGCCCGGTTGGGTGCGGGCTTCCTCTGCCTGTCGTTCCTCGTGGTCCTCGGGCTGTGGCTGCTCGACCCGAAGGACCGCTGACCGCCGCCGTACTCTGGATGTATGAGCACCGCCCCCGCCCCCGGCCCGCGCGATTCGAAGCCCACCCAGCCGGTACAGCAGAAACCCGAACCGGCGCTGATCTTCGACGATCCGCTGGACCAGCAGTCCGCGGACGATACGGACCGAGGGTGGGGCGAGCGGGCCCCGGCCGGTGGCAGCGCCGCCGATCTGGCGCGCTTCCTCGACGAGAAGCCGCCCCACCACATCTGAGCCCTCGCTCCGTGGTGGTCCGACGACGCCGCTGCCGGTTTTTCCGCCACGCGTCCCCCTACTGGTCGTGACCGCTACTGGTCGTGACTTCGGCCGTGGACCTCGCCGACCTTGGTGCCGAACGCGCCGACGAGTGGGTTGATCGCACCCTTCACCACCGCGTTCACGATCTGTGTGAAACCGGCGCCGATGACGACGGCGACCGCCGGATCGATCACGTTGCCGCGCGACAGAAAGGCTTTGAACCCTTCCAGCAGTCCGATTGTTTGATTGCTCATCAGCGCGCGTCAGCACAGAGTCACCGCCAGCCTGGTCGAAATACCCGCGCCGGCCAGCGACGCGGCCACGGTCCGGGGGACCGCCAGCACAATCAGCGCTCCGTCTTCCACAGGACCTTCGGCCGGGGGCTGTGGGACATCGGCCACCCGCGCGCCCTTCGCCAGCACCCGGACATCGGTTCCGGTCGACTCGGCAGCGATCACGTCGACCTGGTCTCCCGGTCGCAACAGCCGCACTGTCGCGGCATCCGCGATCCGGACCGGCGCGGACACCAGTGGAGCCGACCGCCGCCCCGGCTCCGTAGCCGTTCCTGCCGCACCGCCCTCCCTCATCCGTGCCCCCTGCGCGGTGTCCCCGCCCGCGCCACCACCGCCCAGCCCCGTCGCGGTGAGTGCGGCAGCTGTCAGGGCCAGCCCGGCGGCCAGGACGCGGCGCTGTCGCCACACCGCACGCCGCAGTCGGTGCCCACCGCCTCCGCGTACCCGCAACGGTTCGAACACGGGCACACCGCACGGCGGGGGAGCCGACGCCGGTGGTCCTGGAGCCGTCGGCCGTACCGCCCCGGCACTGGCAACGGGACGTTCAGGGCGCGCGGACGCGCACCACGGGGGCGATGAGAACGGCGCGAACGCTGAGAACGGCGGAGAGGACTGAGGCGGCGGGAACGCCTGAGACGGCGGGGACGGCAGGGACGGCGGGAGCAACTGAAACGACTGAGACGACTGAGACGACTGAGGCGACTGAGACAACGGGGGTGATTGAGACGACGGAGACATGGCCAACACCACCTGCCGTGAGGAGATTCGGGCGAACACCCCTCACGATCCGCCGTCCGCGAGTTTCGCGCCGAAGCCTGTGGATGTCCCCGGCGTTGTGGACAACGCCCTCACCCACTCACGCCACAACGGTCACCAGCTACCCGCTACCCGCAACTGCCTCCCACGGCCGTCCCCACCAGGCTAAGGAAGCTCGATCCCCGTGTTCAGTCCGTCCAGCGCGTGGGAGCACGGGCAATCGCGGTCGGCCACCGCCGGCAGCGCGGCCACCACGTCGAAGAGCACCGCGCGCAGCCGGTCCACATTGGCCGCGAACACCTTCAGCACTTCTCCGTGGGAGACACCCTCTCCGGCCTCCGCCCCCGCGTCCAGGTCCGTCACCAACGTCATCGTCGTGTAGCAGAGGCCCAGTTCGCGGGCGAGGATCGCCTCCGGATGCCCGGTCATCCCGACCACCGACCAGCCCATCGCCGCATGCCAGCGCGATTCCGCCCGGGTCGAGAAGCGCGGGCCCTCGACGACCACCAGCGTTCCGCCGTCCACCGGCTCCCAGTGCTTCGCGCGTGCCGCCGCCAGCGCGGCCCGGCGCCCCTCGGGGCAGTAGGGATCGGCGAAGCCCAGATGCAGGACGTTCGGCTCCGCTCCGTCGGCCCTGGTCTCCCCGTCGTAGTAAGTCTGCGGCCTGGCCCTGGTGCGGTCCACCATCTGGTCGGGCACGAGCAGTGTGCCGGGCCCGTATTCCGGACGCAGGCCGCCCACCGCGCACGGGCCGAGCACCTGACGCACACCGACGGAGCGCAGGGCCCACATGTTGGCCCGGTAGTTGATGCGATGCGGCGGCAGATGGTGGCCGCGCCCGTGGCGGGGCAGGAAGGCGACGCGTCGGCCGCCCACCTCGCCGAGGAAGAGAGAGTCGCTCGGCGGTCCGTACGGGGTGTCCACACGCACCTCCGTGACGTCCTCCAGGAAGGAGTACAGGCCCGAGCCGCCGATGACACCGATCTCTGCGTTCACCATGCGATCACACTAGCGGCGCGGGGAAACGCCGGGGACCCCGCCGAATGGATCGACGGGGTCCCCGGGGAACGTTGCGGTGCGGCTCAGGCTGCCGACGTACCACTCGTCGAGGACGACGAGGCGGACGAAGAAGACGCGGAGACCGAGGAGGAAGCGGGCGACTTCGAGTCGGACCCGGTCGACGACGACGATGAATCGGAACCGGATGCCTTCGCCGAGGACGACGCCGGGGTGCTGCTCGACGAGGAGCCACGGCTGTCGTTCCGGTAGAAACCGGAGCCCTTGAAGACGATGCCGACCGCCGAGAACACCTTCTTCAGGCGTCCTTCGCAGCTCGGGCACACGGTCAGGGCATCATCGGTGAACTTCTGCACCGCCTCAAGGCCCTCGCCGCATTCGGTGCACTGATACTGATAGGTCGGCACTTGCTCCTCCTGGCACTCTCACTCAATGAGTGCTAACGACGCTCCATACTGACGTATTCCGCGGGATCAGTCCACCGTGACCGGCTCCCGGTGACCGACACCACGTGCCACGGCCCGCGACGAGGCGGCGGGCACGAGCCTCGAACGCAGTGCCAGCAGCGTGGCCAGCGCCAGTACGGTCCCCACCAGCGGCACCACGAAACCGGTGCTCGCGCCGTGGGCGTCGGCGAGTCGTCCGGCGATCGTCACCGCGCCCGCCTGGCCCAGAGCGACCGAGCCCGTCAGCCAGGTGAACGCCTCGGTCCGGGCGGACTCCGGCACCAGCCCCTCGACCAGCGTGTAGCCGCTGATCAGGGCCGGGGCGATGGAGAGCCCGACCAGCAGTCCGAGCCCGGCCAGCAGGGTCATGGAGTGCACCGCCCACAGCCCGGAGGCGGTCAGGGTCAGTGCCGTGTACCCGACGATCAGCCGCCGTCGCGGCCCGCTCTTCCAGGCGATGGCGCCGCAGGCGATCCCGGCCAGCATGTTGCCGGCCGCGAAGACCCCGTACAGCAGGCCGTTCGCACCGGGCCGGCCGACCTCCTCGGCGAAGGCGGTCAGCGAGACCTGCATGCCGCCGAAGACCGCGCCGATCCCCAGGAAGGTCACCGCGAGCACCCGGACACCCGGGACGGACAGCGCGGACGCATGCCGCCGGGAGGCGCTGGTGGCGGGGGTGCTCACCGCGGGCTGGGTGCGGCTCTGCGCGGCGAAGAGCAGGCCGCCGACCAGGGTGAGGCCGGCCTCCGTGATCAGGCCGGCCGCCGGGTGCACCCCGGTGCACAGAGCGGTGGCGACCACCGGGCCGATGACGAAGGTGAACTCGTCCGTCACCGACTCGAAGGCGGCCGCGGTCGGCATCAGCGGGGAGGCCTCACGGCCCGGTGCCGCGCCCAGCACGGCCGCCCAGCGGGCCCGGACCATCGGCCCGATCTGCGGAACGGACGCGCCGGTCGGCACGGCCGCCACGAACAGGGCCCACAGGGGCGAGTCCGCCAGCGCCAGCGCTGTCAGCGCCGACACGGACACCGCGTGCACCAGGAGACCGGGCAGCAGTACGGCGCGCTGGCCGAAACGGTCGGCGAGCTTTCCGGTCTGCGGTGCGAACAAGGCCATGGAGACACCGGTCACGGCGGCGACGGAGCCCGCGCTGCCGTACGAGCCGGTGGTGTGCTGGACCAGGAGCACGATGCCGATCGTCAGCATCGCGAAGGGCTGCCGTGCGGCGAAGCCCGGCAGGAGAAACGTCCACGCACCAGGGGTGCGCAGCAACTGCCCGTATCCGGGGCGGTCGGAGACCGTGGACGCCACGGTCCATGCCTTTCTGCCGCCTGGTGGCCGAGCTCCCGCCCTGCCGGCACGGGTGGTGCGGGCTCGTACGGGTGCTGCCGAGAGCTGTCCTCTTCGCGCGGGACTGCGGTAGATGCCGGGCGCTCAGCAGAGGCGGAGGACGCCACGACCGCCATACGGTCGCGCCAGCTCTGCGTCAGGCAGAGTTGGTCGTTCAGGTTGGTCGATCGGGTTGGCCGATCGGGCCGTTCGACCCCTGTCAGGGGCCGATCAGATGGCCTTCATGGTACAGGCAGATACCCTTGCGGGCCTCTGATTGTGCGCAGGGGTCCCGTCCCGGCCTCGGATAGAAACGCGCCTCGGACAGAAACGCGCCCGGATGGAAACGCGCCTCGGACAGAAACGCACAGCCTCTTCTGTCCCAGCCGTCGCAGCCTCTCCAGCGGCACCGGCAGCCCCGACGGGCCCAGCGGCTTCGGCGGCCGGGGGCCACCGGGACCGCTGGGGCCGCGGGGCCACCTCGACGGCCTCGACGACGTCAATGACGGGCTTTCGACCCGTCCGCCTTCCCCATTCTCTTCACGGCCTTCAGCGCGTGTGCCACGTCATGGGCCACATCGGCCCCGGCGAGGCTCTCGCCGCCACTGCCGGTGGTGCCCAGCCAGCCCGCGAGCTTGCCGCCCTCGCCGACCGCGCGCAGCCGTTCCTCCGCCGCGTCGCGCACCGGGTCGGTGGTGACCACGAGCAGTTCGTCACCGCGCCGGAGCACGGTCGACGGCGCCGGCACGAAGCTCTTCCCGTCCCGTACGACCAGGGTGACCGCGGCCCCGGCGGGCAGCCGCAGCTCCCCGACCTCCACGCCGTGCATCTTCGACCTGCCGGGGATCGCCACCGACAGCAGATGGCCGCGCAGCCGTTCCAGCGGGGCCGACTCGATGCCCAGGTCGGTGGCCTCGGCCGGATCGTCGGCGATCTTCAGGGCCTTGGCCATCCAGGGCAGGGTCGGGCCCTGGATGAGGGTGTAGACGACGACGAGCACGAAGACGATGTTGAAGATCCGGGTGGAGCCCTCGACCCCGGACACCATCGGGATGGTCGCCAGGATGATGGGTACGGCGCCGCGCAGCCCCGCCCAGGACATGAACGCCTTCTCCTGCCAGGGCAGCCGGAACGGCGCCAGCGAGATGAAGACCTCCAGCGGACGTGCCACCACGGTCAGCACCAGCCCGACGATGACCGCGGGCCAGAAGTCGTCGTACAGATCGTGCGGGGTGACGAGGAGACCGAGCAGCACGAACATGCCGATCTGGGCCAGCCAGCCGAGCCCGTCGGCGAAGCCGCGGGTGGCGGGCCAGTGCGGCAGCTTGGCGTTGCCGAGGATCATCGCGGCCAGGTAGACGGCGAGGAAGCCGCTGCCGTGGACGAGGGCGCCCGCCGCGTACGCGGACACCGCGATCGCCATCACCGCGATCGGGTACAGGCCGGACGCGGGCAGCGCCACGTGACGCAGCCCGAACGAGCCGAGCCAGCCGACGGCGAGACCCATGGCCGCACCGATCGCGAGCTCCAGGGCTATCTCCCCGACCAGTACGTACCAGCTGTCCACCGGTCCCTTGGTCGAGAACGCCACCACCAGGATCACCACGGGGGCGTCGTTGAAGCCGGACTCGGCCTCCAGCACACCGGTGACCCGGGCGGGCAGCGGCACCTTGCGCAGCACGGAGAAGACCGCGGCGGCGTCCGTCGACGAGACGACCGCGCCGATGATCAGCGACTGGCGCCAGTCCAGGCCGACCAGGTAGTGCGCCCCGGCCGCGGTGACGCCGACGCTCACCGCGACGCCGACGATCGAGAGCGCCGCGGCAGCCGGCAGCGCGGGTTTGATCTCTTTCCACTTCGTGCCCAGGCCACCCTCGGCGAGGATCACGACCAGCGCGGCATAGCCGATCACCTGGGTCAGTTCGGCGTTGTTGAACTTGACGTCGAAGAGGCCGTCCTGCCCCATGACGATCCCGATGCCGAGATACAGGAGCAGGCTGGGGAGCCCGCTGCGGGACGAGATGCGCACTGCCGCCACCGCGACGAGCAGGACGAGTGAGCAGACGAGCAGGAGTTCGTTGAGCACGTGGACAGACAGTGGCCGTTCCTTCCCTGCGTACGCCTGCCGAATCGAGCCTCGGCATCGGCCGTTGGCGGCCGGTACTTCGTTACCTTACCTAATCTTTAACGTTTTCTTGACGCGCTCGATCATTCGTACGACCACCTCGGAATTCGAACCATCTCGATGCCGCGTCAGAGCCGCGCCGGTGCTGCGCCTATGGTTGCTCCTGCACTCCCAGGACCACCTGCCCCTCGAAGGACAGCGATGCCCGCCAACACAACCGCCTCTTCCGGCACCACTGGTTCCACCGGTGGGAAGACCGGCAGGAAGAAGGGGCGACGTGCCCGCCTGATCGTGATCGTCCTGGTGCTGGCGCTTGTCGCGGGTATCGGTTACGGCGCGTTCTGGTCCGTATCAACCGTGCGGGCCTCGTACCCGCAGACGACCGGGTCGATCAAGATCGACGGCCTGGACGGCAACGTCGACGTCAAACGCGACAGCTACGGGATTCCGCAGCTGTACGCGGACACCGACGCCGACCTCTTCCGCGCCCAGGGCTTCGTGCAGGCGCAGGACCGCTTCTGGGAGATGGACGTCCGCCGTCACATGACGGCGGGCCGGCTCTCCGAGATGTTCGGCTCCGGGCAGGTCGACACGGACTCCTTCCTGCGCACGCTCGGCTGGCGCAAGGTCGCTCAGGAGGAGTACGACAACGTCCTGTCCGCGGACACCAAGAAGAACCTCCAGGCGTACGCGGACGGCGTGAACGCCTACCTCAAGGGGCGCGACGGCAAGGACATCTCCGTCGAGTACGCCGCCCTCGGCCTCACCAACGACTACAAGCCGGACGAGTGGACCCCGGTCGACTCGGTCGCCTGGCTCAAGGCCATGGCCTGGGACCTGCGCGGCAACATGCAGGACGAGATCGACCGCTCGCTGATGACCAGCAGGCTCGACGCGAAGAAGATCGAGGACCTCTACCCGCCCTACCCGTACAAGAAGCACAAGCCGATCGTCGAGGGGGGCGCGATCTCCTCGGTCACCGGGAAGTTCGACCCGGCCGCGACGCCGTCGTCGACCGGCCTCGGCTCGGACACCGTGCAGGGCGCCACCGAGGGCGTGAGCACCCAGCTCGCCTCGCTCTCCGACACCCTCGACCAGATCCCGGCGCTGCTCGGCCCGAACGGCAACGGCATCGGCTCCAACTCCTGGGTGGTCTCGGGCCAGTACACGACGACCGGCAAGCCGCTGCTCGCCAACGACCCGCACCTGGCGCCCCAGCTGCCCTCGCTCTGGTACCAGATGGGGCTGCACTGCCGCCAGATTTCGGCGAAGTGCCAGTACGACACCGCCGGCTACACCTTCTCCGGCATGCCCGGTGTGATAATCGGCCACAACCAGGACATCGCCTGGGGCTTCACCAACCTCGGCGCGGACGTCACCGACCTCTTCCTGGAGAAGGTTTCCGGCGACGGCTACCTGTACGACGGCAAGGTCAAGCCGTTCACCACCCGCGACGAGACCATCAAGGTCGCGGGCGGCAAGAGCCGGACGATCACCGTCCGTGAGACCAACAACGGTCCGCTGGTCTCCGACCGCAGCAGCGAACTGGAGACGGTCGGCCAGAAGGCCCCCGTCGGCAACTCGGCTCCGGACCGGGCCGACGGGTACGCGGTCGCCCTGAAGTGGACCGCGCTGGAACCCGGCAAGTCGATGGACGCCGTCTTCGAGCTCAACCGGGCCAAGGACTTCAAGAGCTTCCAGGCGGCGGCCGAGCACTTCGAAGTTCCCTCGCAGAACCTGATCTACGCCGACACCAAGAACAACATCGGCTACCAGGCCCCCGGCAAGATCCCGGTCCGCCTCCAGGGCGACGGCACGGTGCCCAGCCCCGGCTGGTCCTCGGAGTACGGCTGGAAGAAGGACCCGATCCCGTTCGACGAGCTGCCCTACGAGTACAACCCGAAGCGCGGCTACATCGTCACCGCCAACCAGCCCGTCATCGACGAGAAGTATCCCCACCTGCTCACCAAGGACTGGGGCTACGGCACCCGCAGTCAGCGGATCAACGACCTCATCCAGTCGAAGATCAAGGGCGGCGGGAAGATCTCGACCGAAGACATGCAGAAGATGCAGATGGACAACACCAGCGAGATCGCCGCGCTGCTGGTGCCCGAGCTGATGAAGATCAACATCTCGGACAAGAGCGTCCGCGAGGCACAGAAGCTCCTGGAGGGCTGGGACTACACCCAGGAGTCCGACTCGGCCGCGGCCGCGTACTTCAACGCGGTCTGGCGCAACATCCTCAAGCTGGCCTTCGGCGACAAGCTGCCCAAGGAGCTGCGGGTCAAGGGCGAGTGCCTCAATGTGCCCCGCGCCGACAGCTCGGGCCCGGTCGACGAGCAGGGCAAGCTGGTGCGCGAGTGCGGCCGGCGCGACGCGGACACGGCTCAGCCGGACGGCGGTGACCGCTGGTACCAGGTGGTCGCCAACCTGATGGACGACCCGAACAGCGACTGGTGGAAGTCGCCGAGGAGCGGTCGGGACACGGCGACCGAGAACCGCGACCAGCTCTTCGCCCGCGCCATGACGGATGCCCGCTGGGAGCTGACCGCGAAGCTCGGCAAGGACATCACCACCTGGAGCTGGGGCCGGCTGCACCAGCTGACCCTGAAGAACCAGACCCTCGGCACCGAGGGCCCCGGTCTGTTCCAGCGTGTCCTCAACCGCGGCCCGTGGAACATCGGCGGCGGCGAGGCCGCGGTGAACGCCACCGGCTGGAACGCGGCCGGCGGCTACGACGTCGTCTGGGTTCCGTCGATGCGGATGGTGGTCAACGTGGGGGACTGGGACAAGTCCCGCTGGATCAACCTCACCGGCGCCTCGGGGCACGCGTTCGCGGCGCACTACACCGATCAGACCGACAAGTGGGTCAAGGGCGAACTGCTCGACTGGTCCTTCGGGACGAACGCCGTCACGAAGTCGACGACCGACACCCTGACCCTCAAGCCGTAGGGCCCGTCCGGCGGGTCATGGCCGGAGTCACCACCGCGTCGACGGGGTGGTCGTGCGGTTCCTCAGGGACCCGCGCGACCACCTCGTTGTCGTAGAGCAGGACGATCAGCGCGGGATGCGCCCCCGCCGCGGCGAGCCGGGCCAGCACCCGGTCGTAGCTGCCGCCGCCACGGCCGAGCCGCATTCCGCGCGCGTCCACCGCGAGGCCCGGCAGCAGGACCACGTCGGCCTCCAGAACCGCGTCCGGGCCGAGCCGTTCCCCGTCCGGCTCCAGCAGCCCGCGGCCGGCCGGGGCCAGATGAGCGGCTCCTTCGTACGGCGCCCAGTCCAGGTCGTTGTCCGGGAGGAGCACCGGCAGCAGCACCCGCACGCCCCGCGCGCGGAGCACGTCCAGCAGGGCGCGCGTGCCCGGCTCGCTCCCCACCGAGACGTACGCGGCGACGGTGTGGGCCTCGGACATTTCCGGGAGGTCCCATGCGACCCGGGACAGAACCACCCCGGCGTCTTCCACGTCTTCCCTGCTGAGAAGGCGCCGCGCGGCCAGCAGTTCACGCCTGAGAAGCGCCTTTTCGGACATGTCGATGTTCAACGGGCACCCGTGAATCTCTCGTATGTGCATATAGGTGTACAAAATTAACCGGAACCTCATCTTCCGCCCATACGCACCGGATATCGTTCCTCGCATGACTCAGTCGCACACCAGGATCAGCAAGGCTGTCATCCCGGCCGCAGGGCTCGGTACCCGCTTCCTGCCGGCCACCAAAGCCACTCCGAAGGAGATGCTGCCTGTCGTCGACAAGCCGGCGATCCAGTACGTCGTCGAGGAAGCGGTGGCCGCCGGTCTCTCCGACGTACTGATGATCACCGGTCGCAACAAGCGTCCCCTCGAGGACCACTTCGACCGCAATTACGAGCTGGAGTCCGCACTCACCCGCAAGGGAGATGCCGAACGGCTCCAGAAGGTCCAGGAATCGAGCGACCTGGCCACCATGCACTACGTCCGGCAGGGCGATCCGCGCGGCCTCGGCCACGCCGTGCTGTGTGCCGCACCGCACGTGGGCGACCAGCCGTTCGCGGTCCTCCTCGGCGACGACCTGATCGACCCGCGCGACCCGCTGCTGGCCCGCATGGTCGAGATCCAGGAGCGCGAGGGCGGCAGTGTCGTCGCGCTGATGGAGGTCGATCCCGAGCAGATCCACATGTACGGCTGCGCGGCCTTCGAGCCCACCGCCGAGAGTGATGTCGTGCGCGTCAGCGGCCTGGTCGAGAAACCCGACAGGACCGAGGCGCCCAGCAACCTCGCCGTCATCGGCCGCTATGTCCTGGACCCCGCCGTCTTCGACATACTGCGCAAGACCGAGCCGGGCCGCGGCGGCGAGATCCAGCTCACCGACGCCCTGCAGCTCCTCGCCGAGGACGAGAAGATCGGCGGCCCCGTGCACGGCGTCGTCTTCAAGGGGCGCCGTTATGACACCGGTGACCGGAGCGACTACCTCCGTGCCATTGTCAGACTCGCGTGCGAACGTGAAGACCTGGGCCCGGACTTCAGGGTCTGGCTCCGCAGTTATGTCACCGAGGAGATGTAGCACTTTGAGCAGCAGCACGATCTGGTCGGTGGACGAGCACCTGGAAGACATTCTCGGCGCGGTGCGACCGCTCGAACCCATCGAGCTGCAACTGCACGACGCCCAGGGCTGCGTCCTCGTCGAGGACGTGGTCGTGGAGATCGCCCTGCCGCCCTTCGACAACAGCTCGATGGACGGGTACGCGGTCCGCGTCGCCGATGTCGAGGGCGCCGACGAGGAGTTCCCCGCCGTGCTCACCGTCATCGGTGACGTCGCGGCGGGCAGTGACGGGCTGCCCGGCGACCGGAGCGTCGGACCGGGCGAGGCCGCCCGCATCATGACCGGCGCCCCGCTGCCGGCTGGTGCCGAGGCCGTGGTCCCGGTCGAGTGGACCGACGGCGGTACGGGCGGCGGCCCCGCCGACACCATGCGTGCCCACCGCGACGCCCCCGAGGGCGCGGGCGGTGAGGTCCGCGTCCACCGCCCCGTCGAGGCCGGTGCCCATGTCAGGGCGCGCGGCAGCGACGTCAAGCCGGGCGATCTGGCCCTGAGCGCCGGATCGGTGATCGGACCTCCGCAGATCGGGCTGCTCGCCGCGATCGGCCGCTCCACGGTGAAGGTGCGGCCCCGGCCGCGCGTCGTCGTCATCTCCACCGGCAGCGAACTGGTCCAGCCGGGCGAGGAGCTGGCCGGCGGCCAGATCTACGACTCGAACAGCTTCGCCCTGACGGCCGCCGCCCGGGACGCCGGAGCGATCGCCTACCGCGTCGGTGCCGTCACGGACGACGCGGATACGCTCCGCGCCACGATCGAGGACCAGTTGATCCGCGCCGACATCGTCGTCACCACCGGTGGCGTCAGCGTCGGGGCGTACGACGTCGTCAAGGAAGCCCTGTCGTCGGTGGGCGACGAGGACGAGCCCGGCAGCGGCATCGATTTCCGCAAGCTCGCCATGCAGCCGGGCAAGCCGCAGGGCTTCGGCTCGATCGGCCCCGAACACACACCACTGCTGGCGCTGCCGGGCAATCCCGTCTCCAGTTACGTCTCCTTCGAGCTGTTCGTACGGCCCGCGATCCGTACGCTGATGGGGCTTCAGGACGTGAACCGTCCCACCACCAGGGCCGCGCTGAACACCGACAAGGCGCTCTCCTCACCGGCCGGCCGGCGGCAGTTCCTGCGGGGCACGTACGACGCGGAGGCCGGCACCGTCACCCCTGTCGGCGGTTCCGGATCGCATCTGATCGCGGCTCTCGCCCAGGCCGACGCGCTGATCGTGCTGCCCGAGGACGTCACCTCCGCCGAGCCCGGCACGGACACCGAGGTGATCCTGCTCCATTGATCCCCGGGCGGTGGCGGTACGGTATCTGCCGCTGTGCCTTCCCGGGGACACCCCCGGGGCCCCGGGGCCGCACCCCGGTGCGGGCCGAGCGGGCAACCGGCGCCCTACCGCGAGGCGGAGTGAGTTGAGTACGCAGAACAGGCTGACGCACATCGACGAGGCGGGCGCGGCCCGCATGGTCGACGTCTCGGAGAAGGACGTCACCGCGCGGGTGGCCCGAGCCAGCGGCCGGGTCCTCGTCTCGCCCCGCGTCGTCGAGCTGCTCCGCGGCGAGGGGGTCCCCAAGGGCGACGCCCTCGCCACCGCGCGTATCGCCGGGATCATGGCGGCCAAGCGCACCTCCGACCTGATCCCGCTCTGCCACCCGCTCGCCGTCTCCGGCGTCAAGGTCGACCTGAGCGTCGCCGACGACGCGGTGGAGATCCTGGCCACGGTGAAGACCACGGACCGCACCGGCGTCGAGATGGAGGCCCTGACGGCGGTCTCGGTCGCCGCGCTCACCGTGATCGACATGATCAAGGCGGTCGACAAGTCCGCGGTCATCACGGACGTACGGGTCGAGGCGAAGTCGGGCGGCAAGTCCGGCGACTACCGGCGCACCGCACCGGACGGAGCGGACGCGTGACGGCGCCTGGAACCGGGCAGTCCGGTGAGGGGCGACCGGCCGGGCCGCCGCTCGGTGGCGCGCTGACCGCCCCGTACGCCGCCCTCGTCGTCACCGCGTCGAACCGGGCCTCCGCCGGGGTCTACGCGGACAAGGGCGGCCCTCTGATCTCCGAGGCGCTCACGAAGCTCGGCTTCACCGTCGACGGGCCGCGGGTCGTGCCCGACGGCGACCCGGTCGAACAGGCGCTGCGCGACGGGGTGGCCGCCGGGTACGACGTCATCGTCACCACCGGCGGCACGGGCATCTCGCCCACCGACCGCACCCCCGACGTCACCCGCCGCGTCCTCGACCACGAGATCCCCGGCATCCCCGAGGCGATCCGTGCCGAGGGCCGCGACAAGGTGCCCACCGCCGCGCTCTCCCGAGGCCTCGCGGGCGTCGCCGCCGGCACGCTCATCGTGAACCTGCCGGGCTCCACCGGCGGGGTGCGCGACGGCCTCGCCGTCCTCGCACGTCTTCTGGTGCACGCCGTCGACCAGCTGCGCGGCGGCGATCACCCCCGACCCGGGAGCCCGAGCTGAACGTCCCGACCTGGCCGGTGGTCCTCAACGACGGCGAGGTCACTCTCCGTCCGGTGAAACTGCGCGACCAGCGCATGTGGCGCGAGGTCAACCGGCGCAACCGTGACTGGCTGCGCCCCTGGGAGGCGACCGTGCCGCCGCCCGCCCCGGGCGGTCCGGTGGCCCAGCGCCCCACCTACCGTCAGATGGTCCGTCATCTGCGCTCCGAGGCCAATGCGGGCCGGATGCTGCCCTTCGCCATCGAGTACGAGGGCCGACTGGTCGGCCAGCTGACGGTCGCCGGGATCACCTGGGGCTCGATGTGCTCGGGCCACATCGGCTACTGGGTCGACCAGGAGGTGGCGGGCCGCGGGGTGATGCCGACCGCGGTCGCCCTCGCCGTCGACCACTGCTTCGCCAGGGTCGGACTGCACCGCATCGAGGTATGCATTCGGCCGGAGAACAGGCCCAGCAGACGGGTCGTCGAGAAACTGGGATTTCGCGAGGAGGGCCTGCGCCCGCGCTATCTCCACATCGACGGCGCCTGGCGGGACCATCTCATCTACGCGCTCACCGCGGAGGAAGTGCCCGACGGGCTGCTCCGACGCTGGCACCAGGCACGACCCGGAACCCCACGGGAAATGAAATAAGTGTTCGATATTGGTCGGCATATGGCCGCAAACGAACGCGCAAACACGCACGGGCGATCTGAACAATCACAAAAAAAGTCCTTGAAATCAGCCGGATCGTGCGACACACCGGGCCAATTGGCGGATGCCCCCGTGCAAACCCCTCTACGGTGTGAGACGTGAGCAGCAGCGGCCTCATCTACGCAGTCATCGTCGGGGCCTGGGCCGCCTACTTGGTGCCGATGTGGCTCCGCAGGCAGGACGAGCTCAATGAAGCCCGCCCGACGGAACGCTTCAGCACCGCCATCCGGCTGCTGTCCGGACGGGCGGCCATGGAGCGCCGGTACGCCAAGGAGTTGCGGGGACGCATCGCCGAGGAGGCGGAGCCCGACGCCGACCCGGACGTCGTCACGGATCGATTGGATTCCGTGGACGTCCGGGCCTTCGCCGCGCCTCCGGCGCACACCGAAGCCCGGATGCACGACCCGGCGCACCCGCCCGAGCGCTCGGACCGGGAACGCTCCGGGCCCGGCCCTTCGCGGCGCGCGCGCCCGCGCGCCGGTGCGGCGGACGCCGAGCGGGTCCGGCGCGCCCAGCGCCTCCAGGTACTCGCGCGCCGGCGGCGCACCACTGTCGTCCTCTTCCTCGCCTTCACTCTCGGCGCGGTCGTCGCGGCGGTGGGCGGCCTCGGCTTCCTCTGGGCGCCCGCGGTCCCGGCGGTGCTGCTGAGCACGTACATCGTGCATCTGCGCTCCCAGGAGCGACGCAGGTTCGCCTTCACCATGGACCGGCGGCGGGCCGAGGTCGCGGCGCAGCATCTGCGTGAGAACCGTCCCCGCAGGCACCAGCCGGCCGCGGCGGCCCCCGCCGAGGCCGACGAGGAGCCCGAAACGCGCCACCCCGAGCCCGAGCCCGCCCCCGCGGTCTCCCCGCAGGAGGCCGGCCGCCGCGCCCTGGTCGAGCAGACGGACCACGCGGAATGGGTCGACCAGCAGCGTGAACGCGGCCGGGTCCAGGGCGACAGCTGGGAGCCGGTGCCGGTCCCGCTGCCGACGTACGTCACCGCCCCGGTCGCCCCGCGTGTCACGGGCGGCGTCGAGGTGGGCAACCCGGAGACCTGGAGCGCGGCCCGCTCCAGCGCCGCCGAGCCCACTCAGACGGGCACCTCGCACGCCGTGGCGCCCCCCGTCGACCCGGCGCCGCGCCAGCGGACCAACCAGTCCCGGCGCACCCGCGACCGCGGCCGGACCCCGCTCTTCGACCAGTACGAGGACGGGGAACGCCCTCGTGCCGCCAACGAGTGAGTGCCTTCGGGCCCCGCTGCGACACCGACTCGGCTGACCAGCAAGGACCGGATTTCCGAGCACCCCTGTGGGGGTGCTAGAGTTTCACTCGTTGCAAGGGCCTGTGGCGCAGTCTGGTAGCGCACCTCGTTCGCATCGAGGGGGTCTGGGGTTCAAATCCCCACAGGTCCACCGCAGGGCCGTTCACGAGTTAGCTCGTAAGCGGTTCACGAGTCCCGTCCGATCACATTGATCGGGCGGGATTTCGTCGTTTCTGGGGCTTGTCTGGAGGTCTGGGTGCGCAGGTTATGTCGGGCTGGCATGTGCCTTGTGGCCTGTGGGTGTGGTGCGGGCATGGCGGCGCACGCCGATCTGCGGGGAGTTCGGCGTGCGCGGGTGGGCTGGAGTTGTCGTACGGAGTCAGGTTCAGCGGGAGCGCGGAGGCGGGTGGCGCCCGTTGTCTGTTTCCGGCAGGGCGATGCGCGGGGTGCTGGGCGGGGGCAGGGGGCCGGTGGTGTCGAAGTCGGCGTCGGTGAGTGCGTCCGGGCCGGCGCGTTCGGTGAGCCAGGTTTCCAGAACGGTCAGGTTGGCGACGGTGAGCATGACCGCCAGGAGGAGGGTCTGGGCGACCTGACCGGGGGCGGGCCGGTGTTTGGGGTTGCCGATGTCGAGGGTCCCGCTCTTGAAACGGCCGTTGGCACCTTCGTTGTGACTGCGGATGGGGCGGTAGGTGTTCAGCCATGGGGTGTGGAGGTAATGCACGTCCTGGCGGTACTTGGCCAGACGCCAGTTGGCCTCGGTGTCGGCGGGCACGGTGATCGATCCCGCGCAGCACACCTGGGGCAGCGTGACTGCAGGTGGCGGTGCGAAGCGTTCGGCGTCGGGGACCTGGACGGTGGGGCGGGCCGCGGTCGGCAGATTCCGGGGCAGGGGCAGGCTGAGGTCGATCACCCGGGAAGGCATGGCGGCGGGAGCCTGTGCGCGGGGCCTCAGCCGGTCGCGGCGGGTGCAGTTGACCGAGGGGGACGGGCCGCTGGCCGGGCACTGGAGGCGGATCGCGCCGCGGGCGTCAGGGCCCTGCTTGAGTTTGAGGTGGTGCGGCTCGCGGGCTTCGATCTTCTCGCGGAGCGCGTCGCTGCGGAACCGGACAGTGTCGTCGTCGGCACCAGCGGTGGCGTGGATGAGTGGGGCCGGGGTGAGCGGGCAGAGCAGGGAGCCGTCGACGAGTGGCGCCCCTTGCCAACTGCCTTGCAGACCACGTTCTTTGACCTTGTAGTCCAGGGCGAGGCGGTAGCCGAGTCGGCGGACGGGTGTCTGGAAGGTGGACGGGCTGCAGCCGGTGTAGGCGCGGTCGGCGGCGAGGATGCCGGTGGGCAGGCCGAGTTGGGTGATCTGGGTGAGGATCGTGACGGCGTTGGGGCCGGTGCGGACGGTGGGGGTGTCGAGTTCGAAGCCCAGACACAGCTGCGGGTAGGCCCCGGGGGCGTCATTGCCCGGGTCGCGGTGGTGGGCGGCGATGGCCAGGGTTGCGCTGTAGCCGAAGACCTTGTCGCCGGTGCCGCCCTTGAAGTGCCAGCCGGCGGTGACTTCCGTCGAGGCGGTGGTCAGTCGGCTGCTGTCGGGGCGGGCGCTGACGCGGATGTCGGTGGCGTCGACGCCGACGTCGCCGTTCCAGCCGCGCAGGTATCCACGCTGGTCAGCCATGCGTACGGATGCCAGGACCAGGCGGTTGGCCAGGAGCTGGAGGCGGGCGGCGGCGGTGCGGCCCTCGGGGCTGTCCCAGAGGGCGGCGTGGAAGTCGGCGTGCCGCTGCGGCAGTCGGGAACGCCGGTCGTGGCGGGCGGGGTCCAGGAGCGTGGTGATCGCGTTCAGTCCCCGGTAGAGCCGCTTGCTGGAAGCGATCCGGGCGGCGGCTCCGGCCGGAGGGCGTTCCGGGATGCCCAGCCAGGTACGGGCTCTGGGCTCCAGACCGTAGTGGAGCAGACGCCGGGCGTCGGCGACCGTGGCCCTGCCTGTGTAGTACGCCGACAGCAGCAACCCGGCCAGAACCACCCGCGGGCGTACACCCTTGGGGCCGGGGCGGTCGCGGAGCAGATCCTCCAGCTCCTGGGGGACACCGGTGCGGTCCAGGAGTGTCAGCAGCTGGCCGACCTTGGAGTCCGGGATCTTCCGCATTCCGCTCAGCGGCGGCTTGGGCCGCAGTCGCCGCACCGCAGACAGTGTGTCCTCGGCGTCCTGCGGGCGGCGCATCACTGGGCGGGTCCGCGCAGCAGCTCGGCGGCCTGCTCCGGAGCCAGGGGCGGGACCCAGTGGAAGTAGGGGCCCAGCGCGGCGGTCGAACGCATCCCCGCAGCGTCCGCGACCAGTGCCGGATCGATCCGCTGGCCCAGCAGGTCCACGATCCAGGTGGTCCGCAGCCGCCGGGCCGCGAGCGCGGGCAGACCCGCGTGCGGTCTGTGCCGGGCGGGCCAGGAGCTGACCAGGTTCTTCGCCGCCTCCACCTTCCGGCCTGGCCGGAATACGTAGTCGTCCCCGGCAAGCACGGCGAGCTCGGCCAGAGCCTGTTCCCAGGGAGCGCGGCAGGTCACCAGACGGCCCAGCCAGGGGGCGTCGAGAACCACCATGCCCCGGGCAGTGACTCGCAGGTCGCTGCCCCGCACGGCCGGAACCTCGCCGGGCTGCAGCCCGCAGCCCGCGCCCAGCGCCATCAGGGCCAGTCCATCCAGCCGGGCCCGACCGGGAAGCAGCTCAGCCCACCCCTTCAGCCTGGCCAACTCGCCTGGCTCATAGGGAGGTTGGGGAAGTCGGCTGGCGGCGATGCGGACCGGCGGGGCCTCTCCGCGCTGCACCCACACCAGGGCTTCCCGAGTAAGGCGCAGCCACGTCCGGAAGGTCTGGCGGGTGCTGCCCTCCTGGCCGGCGAGACCGAGCAGGATGAACCCGTCGATCGTCTCGGTCCGCAGCCACAGCCCCGGATCCCGTGGCAGACCCGTGCTGTCGGCCCAGACCGCGATGCGGCCGACCACATGCAGCAGATGCGCCGCGTCGTAACAGGTTGCCGGGGCCGCCGCCGCGACAGTGGCCCGCACCTGGTCGGCGACCGGAGCCCACTGCTGCCTGGGCAGGCGGGGGCGGTAGTTGCGGATACGGGCGGAGACCTGCGGGCTCAACGTCACGGACCAATCCCACCGGCTGGTCAAGCAGCCAGTGAAGGGGTCGGTCACGATCTTCACGTAAAGGAGTGCATCAGCATGGTCGGTGGCATGAACCGGCGAACGCCGCCGCGCGAGCTTGCCCGCGATCCGGAAGCCTGGCCAGAGGCCGTCATCGGCGACGTGGCGGCAGCCACCGTCCAGGCCGTCGCCCGCGCCCTCGCCGCAGCACTCCGTGCACCCCGGCGGAGCCTGCGGCAGCTCGCCGACGGCTCCGGAGTCAACCGGCAGGCCGTGGCCGACCTGCTCGACGGAAAGTCCTGGCCGGACATCGCCACCGTTGCCCGGCTGGAGCACTTTCTGGGAGTGCCGCTCTATCCGGCCGCCGGGGAAATGCGTCATACGCATGGAATTAGGCCTTCCCGTCCCCCGCGAAGGGCTGCGGAAGGGACGACGAAATAGGCCACGCGCCCCCGAGGCGAGCGGGATTGCTCTAGCCTCGAAGGCAAACGTGAGCCAACTGATAAGGGGCCGCGTGAAGGTTCTCCAGAGGGTTCCACCTCGAAAGAACCGCGTCCTCTCCTCCCTGCCAGGGGAGGAGAGGACACCTTTTTGAGGAGCGCTAGCCTGCGGCGGCTCCTTCCCGGCGGCCAGGAGCGATCGCGAACACAGCGGTCTCCGGCTGCACCAGGCGCCCGGTCTCCACCAACCGCTTGCAGGTGGACCGCACCGACTCCAATGCGGCTGTCCCCGGCTTGCCCTCGGTCGGCCGGCCGAGCGCCGCAGTGAGCTCCTTCAGATGCAAAGGAACACCGGCCGTGGTCAGCACCTGCTCGATCGCGCGCATCAGCTCACCCGAGGCGGACCGGCGCTTGCCCGAATCGGCGCTGCTGCCTCCGCGTGCGGAGCTGGCCTTCGCGGCACTGTCAGGTGGTGCAGCCTCGGGGGGCTCTTCTTCCGGTGCGGTCTTGTCTGGCTGCGGTGCGGTGCCCGCGTCGATCTCCGCCAGCGCGCGAGAGAGCTGATCACGGGTAACGAGAGTCTGGGCCATCTCCTCCCGCACGGAACCGAGTTGCTCTTCCAGCTCCTTCGCCCGCCGAGACAGTCGCTCTGCCTTCTCGCCATAGAACTCGATGGCGACACGCAACCCTGGCGCCGCGGCTTCCTCGCCCTCGAAACCCATGCGTCCCCTTGGACTCTCTGGAGCCAACACTGATGCCAGACATCGTAGGGAACGCCAGACATCCCAGACACCCAAATGCCAAACAATCCAGGGACGTTGGGCTGTCCCGCAGGCCGGACGTACGCGTGAGTGACCTGGATACGGTGCAGAGCGATGGCGTGTTGGTCTGCTGGCTGATTGCTCAGGAGTGTGGTGTGGCACTTGATACGGGTATGGGGTTGACGGTTGTTGGAGAAGAGGGCCTAATTGACCTCGAGACCAGCCATCTTCAAGGCTCATCCGACGAGTTGAGCGGTTAAATCCTGCACCCTCGGGCGCGGGTATGGCTGGTCTCTCTTTACGTTGTGGAACAATTCGGGGCAGCGGGCCCCAAGCGTTCATCGCCGTTCAGGTCAGGGCTACTCGTTCGTGAGCGGCCCGTAGGCTCTGCTCATGCCGCCCGAAGATGACTCGCAGAGCACCGTCCAGCCCTGGCGGGAGTGCACTGATGTGTACGACTTCCTGGAGCAAATCCGCCTGCGGCCCGGCATGTGACTGCCACGGCAAGGGTCGCTTCGCCATCTGGAATCCATGCTTGTCGGATACCAGATAGCGCTGGGCGTGCACTCCATCGACGAGCCCTCCCCCTTCTGGGGCGACGGCCCGTTCAGCCAGTGGCTCTGCCGGCACTTCGGCCGGCCGAGCTCGCTCAGCTGGGCCGCTCAGATCGAACGTGAGGCATCCGACGGATCCGCGCCCGTCGAAGAGTTCTTCCGGCTCCTGGACGAGTTCCGAGAGCAGAACTGACCTCTCTGCCAACTGAGTTGGGTGCCAAGAAGTGGTGGCCGGGCACCATGGAAAACGACACGTGGCCAACGAGAGCCGAGAGCACTCGGACCGGCAGGAACGGACCTCCGCGTGGGATCAGCCGGACAGAGCGAGTAGCTCGTCGATCATCGGCTCCGGACCGCCGTAGGTGAGGTGCGCGATGGCTGCCATGGGGGCGATCACTCGGCTCCAGGCGTACAACCGGTCCCCATCGAGCCCGCACGCGGTCGCCACCCGCTGGCAACGGGCCTCGATACCCTCTTGTCCGGCGCCGGCCACCACGTAGTCGACGGCGTCGAAGCAGGGATCGCCCACGCATGCCTTGGGGTCGATTGCGATCAGGCCGCGCGACGGGCCGCCGTCCAGGACGTTGCCGAGGTGCAGATCGCCGTGCAGCAGCACGATCCTGGCCTGGCTGTCCAGCAACGTCTCACAGCGCCGTATCGCCCGCTGCCACGCGGCCTGGTCAATCCGTGCGCCGATGGCCGGCTCGGACAGCCGCCGCCCGATCCGGACGAAGGCTTCGTCAAACCGACCGCGCAGATCCAGTGGCCAGTGCGCGGGCGGGGCCACGGCGTGCAATGCGGCAAGCAGCTCTCCCCACTGCTGCGGCATTGACATCTGCGGCATGTCCTCGGCCACGGTGCCGGGCAGGACTTCCTCCAACACCATCGCCCCGGCCACCGCGTCGACAGACAGCACGGCCGGCACCCGACCCGACGGCGCGAACACGCGCAGCATCTCCACCTGCTGGGTCAACAGGTCCCGATCCGGACTGAGTTTGAGAACCGCTGGTCTTCCGTCAGGCCATTGGCAGCGCAAGACGACGGAGGAGGCTCCGCTCTCGAACAGCTCACCGAGCACGAATCCCCACCGCACGGCCAGCCGCGCAGCGAGATTCGGAACCTCAGCGAGCCAACCCTCCGCCAGAGGGCCGAATCGACCCACCAACCGCGCGTCGACCTCTTCCAACTCTTCCAAATTCATCCCGGTAGCTTGCAGCCCGAACTGCCGCCATGCACCTACATATCGACGTCGTTCCGTAGGAGGCCATCGGGGAACGATCACTCCCCACGCGGGAAAAGATCTTCAAAAGCTTGGGAAGCCCCAGGTCAGACCCATTCGTGAACGCCCCACCGCACACACGAGATCCCGGTCAGACGGTCATCGTCTGACCGGGATCTCGTCGTTTGAGCTCCTGCTTGTGTGAAAGTCAGCCTGCCGGGCCGCTGGGAAGCGTGGCAGTCCGCGTCGGAACAGACCGGGGGTTGGGATGCGGACATGCCGCGGGGACCGCAGGCGTGGAGGCAGGCTCCTGCGGTCTCGCGACGTGTCGATCTTCAATTACCTGGAACGTGCCCACTCAGGGGCTGCGGCTCAGCACCTGAGAGCGGGGCGCGACCGTCAAGCTGATCGCCGGGTAAGGCAGAAGGACATCGCTCGGCTCGAGGTCGAGGCCGGTGATCGCGCTCTGCTTGCTGGCTGCCAGGTACTGCTCGAGCTCCTTGATGTTGTGGACCATGACGGTGATGGCGGACAGCAGAGTTTGAGCGACACGGCCACGGGGCTGACGTCTCTCCCGGGCGTGCAGGGCGGTGTCGACAGACTTCAGCCGCCCATTGCCACCTTCGATGTGGGCACGCAACGTCTGGTAGGCCAAGGCCCAGGAAGGTGTAGAGGTCGAGCAAACGGCGCGGGGTGAGGGGGCAGAAGAGGCGGCCCACTTTGGTGATCGCGCCCTGATGATTGCCTTCCGCTGTAGCGGCGGTGACCTGGGGCTCAGTGAAGTCGAGCACGGGCATGTAGCCGAGGGCGCGCATCGGTTGGTGGAAGATCTCGGGGAGGAGCTTGGTGTAGGCGCGATCGGCCGCCGTGAAGCTACGGAGTTCGGTGAGCTGCGCGAGCACGGCGCTGACGTAGTGGGCGTGGCGGCCCATGTCCTTCTTGGGTGTGTGCAGCACCATGCCGAAGATCAGCTGTGGGTAGCGGCCGGCTCGGTCCGGGTCGGCGTGGGCCGCGATGGCGAGCGTGGCGCTGTAGCCGAACTCGCGGTCCCCACCGCCCTTGTAGTGCCACTCCAGGGCGGAGCGCTTGCGGGTGTGGGGGGGCCCAAGTCGGCACGCAGGTGGTGTCGATCGTCGTGTCCCCGCCCCAGTGGCGCATCGGGCCTTTGCTGAAGGCGGTGCGGACTGGGACGGTGCCCAGCCGGTTAGCGAGCTCTTCAAGGTGGCGGAGCGCGGGCTGTCCACGGTCGCCGTTCCACTGGGCAGCGACTTTGAGCCCCGCAGCTCTGGGGAGCCGGCTGCGGCGCTGATGCGGTGCCGCGTCCAGCAGCCGGTTCATACGGGTCCAGGCGCGGTGGAAGCGGTTGTACAGGGCGTTGACCGCGTCCTGATTCTCGATGTCGCAGGCAGGGATGGAGAGTTCGCGCGCAGCTGCTCGCTGACCCCGAACGTGATGACCTCGAAGGCGTCGTCGAGGCCGCAGTATGCCGCCGCGGGAGCTGGCTCGGGACCCGAAGAACTGGCCCGAGGCGACGTTCGTTGACCAGCCCCAGGCCAGGGTGGTCCAGGCTGTCGCACAAGCCCTGACCAGGCAGATGACCCTTCAGGGGCTGGGTCTGCGACGCGTCGCGGCTCTCAGCGGCGTCAACCGCCAGGCGGTCGCGAATCTCCTCGCCGGCAGTAGCTGGCCGGGTATCGCGACGCTGAGCCGTCTGGAGGACGGGCTCGGTGTGGGTCTCTACCCGGGTACCAATGATCCGGGATCGACGCATTGCTGAACCTCCGGAACCCGCACGGTATCTGTGCGGGCAGGACGGATTGGGCTCAGCACGCCACAGGTAGCCCGACGGTGGGCTGCCCTCAAAAACGGCCATCCTGCGGGCCCGCGAGCTCGACGCCGGGAAAGCAGAAACGAATCATCCGGCCTCGCCCCCCTCAGCCTGGCCGAATCAAACGCCTGATCCACCGGCTCACCCACCGGCGCCCTGCCTCGATCGACCACATTCTGCACTGGTCGCACTGGCGACGCAGACGACAGCACCAAGCCCGCATCAGCCACTACCAACGACGCGGCCACACACCACCCGAACCTGCCCAACCGTCACCGCAAAGACCGTTGCAGTACTAGCCGACCGAGAAGGCGCCGAGCTTGAAGGAGTCGGCGCAGAGGCTGAAGACACCGCCCGGCGAGCCGTCCGCCTTCATCACGTTCACCGTGGTGCCCGCGTCCTTCGGCAGCGCGACCTTGACCGTGGGCGATTCCGTCCTGCAGGAGAGGCGCGCGGTGCCCTCGTTGTTCACGTCGTTGTACATCACGTCGGCCGTCGCCGTGCCGCCCGCCGGGATGTCGACCGCATCCGAGCCTTCCTCGGAGTTGTCCGCGGAGACCGGCCCGCCGCCCTTCGCCTCATCGGTGACGGTCACGACCGTGGGACCGACGATGGTGCAGGCGGCGCCGGAGGAGTTGGTGATCCTGAGCGAACCGGCGGCCGCCTGCGACTCGCTGGCGTGGTTCGCGCTCTGGCGGAACTGCGCCGAGGTGTTCTGGGTGGTGCAGGCCGCGGTGGCGCCGCCACCGGACGAGCTACCACCGGACGAGCTGCCGCCACCGCTCGAGCTGCTCCCGGACGACGCCTCGGGCGAAGCCGCGGTCGAGGCCGACGCGGACGCCGATGCGGGGGCCGACGAACCGGCGGCGGCGTCAGCCTCGTCGCCGCTGTTGCAGCCGGTGAGCGCGAGCGCGGACAGTGCAGCGAGTGCGCCGGCAGCGGCTATGCGGGTACGGGCACGAGTGCGCATGAACTTCCTTCTTCCCCATCAAAAAACCTAAAAGCCAACTGAGAAGCAGGATGATCCATCAAGACGCACTGGTTGCATCCAGAAGGTAAGAATCACCAAGCCCGCACGAACTCCGCCCAAGATCGTCGCCCATACCCGCGCCGCCCGCTCCACCTCGGCGAACCCCCGCGGCCACCGTCTCCGGCATCGACGCGTCCTCCCTCGACAGCCGCCGCATCACCGACCGGCTGGCCACGTGTACGCGATGCTGAGAAGACCAGACGCTTGCCTCCTGAGGTTATCCGTGTGCGCTGTATATCTCGTCGGAGCTGCAGGTGATGAAGTTCCGCGCTCGTTTATATGCATCATGCACTTAATTGGGAATGGATCTTCAGGTGAATGGGAAGGTTGCGTCCGACGTCGCCGTACCTGCAGCTCAGGCCCACCCGCGAACGGCGCACCGCACACACGAGATCCCGTCCGATCGAAAGATCGGGCGGGATCTCGTCGTTCCGGGACTTCCTTCCGCACGGCTCCGTGTGGGGAAGGGGTCTCACGGGCCGTCAGCGGCGGCGGGCGGCCCACAGCCAGGTGACGTCGATCACGGCGATCGCGCCCCAGATCCCGCAGACGGCGGCAACGCCGGGCGGCGCGAGTGCTGTTGCGAGGGCGCCGAGTGCGACCGTGCCCAGCACCACCCGGGCGCCGCGCGCCGCGGTCAGGGACGCGCGCAGCGGCCCGGGTTCGGCCAGTCGGTCGGACAGGTAGGCGTCGAAGGCCTCCGCGACCTGGTCGTCGATCTCGTCCCGCAGCCGGGTGTCCAGGGAATCGGGCACGAGGGGTGCCTGGGTCGCTCCCGCCGTGGCCCCGACGGTCGTCCCGGTGGTCGTCCCGGCTCCCGGTGACAGCCTTCGGGTCAGGCCTCTTCGCATCTCGCCCCCGCGATTCCCGGCGCCCGACGGCGCCTCCCGGACCAACGTAGCGATTGCAGAGATGTTCTGCAAACAGTCTCTGCAATGATTGCAGAGAATCTCTGCACTATGCTGGCGGGCATGGTCGAGCGTCCCGAGACGAGAGTGCTCACCGGCCCGGACCTCAAGGCCTTCTACAAGGCGCTGTCCAATCCGGTGCGCCGCGACATCCTGAGCTATCTCGGCGAACACGGCGAGGCGAACTCCACCAGCGTCGCCAAGGCCCTCGGTGAGTCCACCGGTACCACCAGCTATCACCTGCGCAAGCTCGCCGACCTCAAGCTGATCGCGGAGATCGAGGAGCGTTCCACCGGGCGGGAGCGCTGGTGGAAGTCGCTCATGACCAACATCTTCACGCCGCCCGGCCTGGAGATGACGGCGGACGAACGCGAGGCCGCCGTGAAGATCGGCGCGCTCAAGATGACCCATGACCTGAATCTGGTCGTGCGGGCGTACGCCGGGTACGACGCCTCGGCGGGCTGGAACCAGATCTACCGGGCCGGGCTGCGGATGACGAAGGAACAGGTCGCCTCGTTCACCGAGGAGTACCAGGCGTTGCTGCACAAGTACGCGAGCGCGCCCGGTGAACACCCGCCGGGCTCACGCCAGATGGCCGTTCGCCTGGTGGTGCTGCCCGACGACGGGCGAGACGCACCGCCCCCGGCCGACGGGGCGTGACGGCAGGGGGCGCCGTGCCGAACCGCTGTGTGTTCAGCCGTGGTTGCCCGGTGTCCGGCGTGGGGACGTGGCGGTGGGGCGGTCTACGCTGGTGGTGCTCGGCTGCTTCCGTGGGTCCTGCCGGGGGTGTTCCCATGACGGACCGACTGCTCAGCTGCTCGTGATTTCCCGTACGGAGGAGCGTCCTGTGACGGCCGGAACACCCAAGGTCCAGATCGACACCAGCAAGCCCCACCCCGCGCGCGTCTACGACTGGCTCCTGGGCGGCAAGGACAACTATCCGGTCGACCAGCAGGTGGGGGAGACGCTGCCCGAGGAGGCGCGGGGCAACGCGGCGCGGAACCGGGCCTTCATGCACCGGGCCTCCGCATGGCTGGCGCGGGGCGGGGTGGACCAGTTCCTCGACATCGGCACCGGCATCCCCACGGCACCCAATCTGCATCAGGTCGTCCAGGCCATCATCCCGGGCGCCCGGATCGTCTACGCGGACAACGACCCGATCGTCCTGCGCCACGCGGAAGCGCTGCTGATCAGCAGCGCGGAGGGGGCCACCGACTACCTCCACGCGGATGTGCGGGATCCGCAGGCCATCCTCGAACGCGCCCGTGAACTGCTGGACTTCAGCCGGCCCATCGCGCTGTCCCTCATCGCGCTCATGCACTTCCTGCCCGACGACCAGGACCCGTACGGCATCACCCGCACCCTGGTCGACGCCCTGCCCGAAGGCAGCTTCCTGGTGCTCTCGCACGGCACGGCCGATCAGCATCCGGAGCTGCGGCAGAAGACCGAGACCGCGTACAAGAAGGGCGCGATCCCGCTGCGGATGCGGACCCGGAGCGAGGTCGAGCCCTTCTTCGAGGGCCTGGACCTCGTCGAACCCGGGCTGGTGTACGCCACCCAGTGGTACCGGGAGGAGCCGGCGCCTCTCGTCGAGCGCAGCGGTTTCTACGTGGGTGTCGGACGGGTGCGCCGAGCCGGGGCGTGACGTCCGGGACCGATGAGTTCGGGGCGGTGCGGTCGACGCCGCTGACGGGCGGTGGAGCATCGTGCCGCCTTTTCCGTCCGGGGCCGGCGGCCTGGTCCCGGACGTGGACGACTGGTCTTCTTCGCCCGGAACCGGATGCTGCTCGCCGAGGGGAGGGCCAACGGGTGCCGGGACCCGTCAGCGCAGCGGCTTCGCGAAGCAGATGCTGCTCTCGTAGGTGCGGTAGTGGCCGAACTTCTCGCACGCGGTGTAGCCGCTGGACCTGTACAGCGCGATGGCCTCGGGCTGTTTGTCCCCGGTCTCCAGCACCATGCGGGTCCGGCCGGCCGCCCGTGCGTCGGCCTCCAGCGCGGCCAGGATGCGGCGCGCCAGCCCGTTGCCGCGGCCCTCGGGGATCACGAACATCCGCTTGATCTCGGCGTCGCCGTCGGAGTATCCCTCGGCGTTGCGCTCCTGGGAGCGCCAGCCACCGGTGGCGACCGGGCGTCCCTGCGCGTCGTAGGCGAGGAGGTACAGGCCGTTCGGCGGGTCGAACATCGACGGGGCGAGCGGTGTGACATCGCCCTCGTCGCCGTATCGCTCGGCGTATTCGAGCTGCACCTGGTCGTTGAGTTTGACGGCATCGGCGTGGTCGAAGGGCCGAGGATGGATAAGCATGCGAAACATGGTACAGGTATGCGGTTCATTGGTGCCGGTATCGTGCCGTAATGCTCACTGTGACCACCGTCAATGTAAACGGGCTCCGCGCCGCCGCGAAGAAGGGCTTCGTCGAGTGGCTGGCCGGGACCGAAGCCGATGTGATCTGCCTGCAGGAGGTGCGGGCCGAGCCGCAGCAACTGCCCGCCGAGGTGCGTGAACCGGAGGGCTGGCACACCGTGCACGCACCGGCCGCCGCCAAGGGCCGGGCGGGTGTCTCCCTGTACACGCGGCGTGCGCCCGAGCGTGTGCAGATCGGGTTCGGTGGCTTCGGGGACGCCGGCAGCGAGGAGTTCGATGCGAGCGGGCGGTACGTCGAGGTCGATCTGCCCGGTGTCACGGTCGCGAGCCTGTATCTGCCGTCCGGCGAGGTCGGCACGGAGAAGCAGGAGGAGAAGGAACGTTTCATGGCCGTGTTCCTCCCGTACCTGCAGGGCCTCAGGAAGCGCGCCGCGGCCGACGGCCGCGAGGTGCTGGTCTGCGGTGACTGGAACATTGCCCACCGGGAGGCCGACCTGAAGAACTGGAAGGCCAACAAGAAGAGCTCCGGCTTCCTCCCGGAGGAGCGGGAGTGGCTGACCCGGGTCTTCGACGAGGCCGAGTACGTCGATGTCGTACGGGTGCTGCGTCCGGAGGAGGAGGGGCCGTACTCGTGGTGGTCCTACCGGGGGCGGGCCTTCGACAACGACACGGGCTGGCGGATCGACTACCAGGTGGCGACGCCGGGGCTGGCCGCCCGTGCGGTGAAGGGCTGGGTCGAGCGGGCCGCGACGCACGGTGAGCGGTGGAGCGACCATGCGCCGGTGACGGTGGTCTACGAGCTGTAGGCCCGCGGGGGTGGAGTCCGAGGGCCGGGGTGGGAGGCCCGGGGGCTCGGGTCAGGACGCGCGTTCCCGCGACGGGTGGTCCGGGTCCTCGCGGCGCAGACGCCGGTCCAGCGCCATGGAGAGCTCGGCGTCCACCACCGCGCGGGCCAGGGGGCGGAGCTGGGGTGGCTCGGTCTCGTCGCCATGGGCCCGGAGGATGCCGACGAACAGCTCGGCGAGCGCGTCCGCGTGCTCGCGGACCTGGCGGCCGGCCGAGAGCACCGTGGCGAGCGGTATCCCCTCCCGGACCAGTTCCGCCGACACCTCCAGCAGGCGGCGGCTGATGTGGACGATCTCGTCGCCGTCGGTGGCCAGATAGCCCAGGTCGAGCGCGGCGGCCAGATTCTCCGGGGTGACCTCGCCCTCGAAGTAGTCCGCGAGCTGCTCGGGGGTGAGGCGGACCGGGGTCTCCTCCGTCGGCTCGCCCAGGCCCAGTACTTCGGCGACATCGCGACCGCTCTCGAAGGTGCGGGCGAGATCGGCGATGCCGGTGAGCGTGTGGCCGCGTTCCAGCAGGCCCGCGATGGTGCGCAGCCGCGCCAGGTGGTGGTCGTCGTACCAGGCGATGCGCCCCTCGCGGCGAGGCGGCGAGATCAGTCCGCGCTCCCGGTAGAAGCGCACGGTCCGCACGGGGATGCCGGCCTCCCTGGCCAGCTCCTCCATCCGGTATTCACGGTGCTCGCGTCCGTCAGCCACACCCGCACCCTATGTTGTACCGCCGGTAACTTTCCCTGGTCGCCCCCTACCCATCGGTACGGAGCTGCTCTACTCTCCCAACAATGCCAGTGATTGCTGGCAGAGTCGTGTGACGTACCGCGGGAGGGGCAGCATGGCCCAGCACGAGCACGTACGAGTGGCGGTGATCGGATCCGGATTCGGGGGCCTCGGGGCCGCGGTCCGGCTGCGCCGCGAAGGCATGACGGACTTCGTCGTCCTGGAACGGGCCGGCTCCGTCGGCGGCACCTGGCGCGACAACAGCTATCCGGGCTGCGCCTGCGACGTGCCGTCCCACCTCTACTCGTTCTCGTTCGCCCCCAACCCCGAGTGGCCGCGCACCTTCTCCGGGCAGGAGCACATCCGCGCCTACCTGGAGCACGTCGCGGACACCTTCGGGCTGCGTCCGCACCTCAGGCTGGGCCATGAAGTGCTGCTGATGAGCTGGGACCGCGACGCGCTCCACTGGGTCATCGAGACCGGCAACGGGGCCACCTTCACCGCCGATGTGGTCGTCTCCGCGACCGGGCCGCTCTCCGACCCGAAGACGCCCGACATCCCCGGACTCGACAGCTTCCCCGGCAAGGTCTTCCACTCGGCCCGCTGGGACCACGACTACGACCTGACCGGCAAGCGTGTCGCGATGATAGGCACCGGCGCCTCCGCCATCCAGATCGTGCCCGCGATCCAGCCGAAGGCAAGCAGGCTGACGCTCTTCCAGCGCACCCCGCCCTGGGTCATGCCGCGCATGGACCGGAGGATCAGCGGCGCCGAGCGCTGGCTGCACCGCACGCTCCCCTTCACCGGCACCGCGCGCCGCGGACTGCTCTGGGGCATCAGGGAGTTGCAGGTCAGCGCCTTCACCAAGCGCCCCGACGAGCTGGGCTTGGTCGAGTCGATAGCCAAGTCCAACATGGCGCGGTCCATCAAGGACCCGGCGCTGCGGGCCAAGTTGACTCCTTCCTACCGCATCGGCTGCAAACGCATCCTGCTCTCCAGCACCTACTACCCGGCGCTCGCCCGGCCCAATGTCGATGTGGTCGCCTCCGGCCTGGCCGAGGTGCGCGGCTCCACGGTCGTCGCCGCCGACGGTACGGAGACCGAGGCCGACGCGATCATCTTCGGCACCGGCTTCCATGTGACCGACATGCCCATCGCCGAGCGGGTGGTGGGCGCGGAAGGCATCACGCTCGCCGAGTCCTGGAAGGACGGCATGCAGGCGCTGCGCGGCGCGAGCGCGTCCGGCTTCCCCAATTGGATGACGATCATCGGCCCCAACACGGGGCTCGGGAACTCCTCGATGATCCTGATGATCGAGTCCCAGCTGAACTACATGGCCGACTACCTGCGCCAGTTGAACGTGCTGGGCGGTCGCGTCGCACTCGACGCGCGCCCCTCGGCGGTCGGGGCCTGGAACCGGCGCGTCCAGCAGCGGATGAAGCGCACGGTGTGGAACGTCGGCGGCTGTGACAGCTGGTACCTGGACGCCGAGGGGCGCAACACCACGGTCTGGCCGGGCACCACCGCCGAGTTCCGCAAGGTGACCCGGTCGGTCGACCTCGCGGAGTACGAGGTCGTCAGGGCCCCGAAGAATGCCGCCGCGCCCGGGGACCCCACCACGGTGAAGGCCGTCGCCGAGGAGGTCGTGCGATGAGCCGGCTGCTGCGGCGCGACGACGACGCCGCACCCGCCCCCGTGCGCGAACTGACCGCCCTCTCCGCCGACGGCGCGCGCATCCATGCCGAGGTGCACGGGCGGGAAGACACCCCCGCGGTGGTCCTGTCGCACGGCTGGACCTGCAGCACCCACTTCTGGGCCGCGCAGATCCGGGACCTGGCGGTGGACCACCGGGTCGTCGTCTACGACCAGCGGGGCCACGGTCGTTCGCCCGCCCCGGGCCGCGAGGGGTACAGCACGGACGCCCTCGCCGACGACCTCGAAGCGGTGCTGGCCGCCACGCTCGAACCGGGTGAGAAGGCCGTGCTCGCCGGGCACTCCATGGGCGGCATGACGATGATGGCCGCCTCGCGGCGGGCCGGACTGCGCGAGCACGCGGCGGCCGTACTGCTGTGCAGCACCGGCAGTTCGCGGCTGACAGCCGAGTCGCGGGTGGTGCCGTTGCGGGCCGGGGCCGTCCGGACCAGGATGACCCGCGCGATCCTCGGGTCGCGGGCCCCGCTCGGACCGGTCACACCGGTCTCCAGGCGGATACTCAAGTACGGCACGATGGGGGCGGGTTCGGCCCCCGACCGGGTCGAGACCTGTGCCCGGATCGTGCACGCGTGCCCGAGGGCGGCCAGGGTCGCCTGGGGGCATGTCCTCGCGGAGCTCGATCTCGACGCGGGAGTGAGGGAGTTGCGGGTGCCCACGGCGGTGATCGCGGGTACGGAGGACCGGCTGACGCCGCCCGTGCACGCCCGCGCCATCGCGGCGGCGCTGCCCGACTGCCTGGGGCTCACCGAACTGGCGGGCATGGGCCACATGACACCGGTGGAGGCGCCGGAGGCGGTCACGGCGAAGCTCCGGGAACTCGTCGCCGCGTACCTCCCGGTGGGTGCGGTCGGCGTGGACGGTGTGGACGGTACGGCCGAGAAGGAGGATGTCGCATGAGCGACAGGCGGAGTCTGGAAGGACAGGTCGTCGTCGTCACGGGCGCGGCGCGTGGTGTGGGCGAACTGCTGGCCCGCAAGCTTTCGGCGCGCGGCGCCAGGCTCGCACTGGTCGGTCTGGAGCCGGACGAGCTGAAGAAGGTCTCCGAGCGGCTGCACTCGGAGAGCGACCACTGGTTCGCGGACGTCACCGACCACGCGGCGATGGCGCGCGTCGCCGAGGAGGTCAAGGAACGGTTCGGGAAGGTCGATGTCGTCGTCGCCAACGCCGGGGTCGCGGCGGGCGGACCGTTCCTCGACTCGGACCCGGAGGCGTGGCGGCGGGTCATCGAGGTCAATCTGATCGGTGGCGCGGTGACGGGGCGGGCGTTCCTGCCGGTGCTCATGGAGAGCCGTGGGTACTTCCTGCAGATCGCCTCGCTCGCGGCGATGACACCGGCGCCGATGATGACCGCGTACTGCGCGTCCAAGTCGGGCGTGGAGGCGTTCGCACACAGTCTGCGGGCCGAGGTCGGCTACCGGGGGGTGAAGGTCGGGGTCGGATACCTCTCCTGGACCGACACGGACATGGTGCGGGGCGCCGACCAGGACGACGTGATGCGGGAGCTGCGGCAGCGGCTGCCCTGGCCGTCGAACCGTACGTACCCGCTGGGTCCGGCGGTCGACCGGATCGTGGCCGGCATCGAACGGCGCTCCGCGCATGTGTACGCACAGTGGTGGCTGCGCGGGATGCAGTCCGTACGGGGATACCTCCCGTCGGTGATCGGGGTCGTCGGCCAGCGTGAGATGCAACGGTTCGGCTCGCGGCTGGAGGGTGTGAGCAAGGCGCTCGTCGGTGCCGGAGGGGCCGCTGACCAGGACGCGCGGGCGGCGCGCACGCAGCGTAAGTGATCGAAATGCGATGCCTGCCGGGGCGTGTAACTCTGGTCGAGGTCCTTACGGACCGTCCCCCACGCACCACTAGGAGTGAACGGCATGGGTATCGCAGACCAGTTCAAGGACAAGGCGCAGGAGCTCGCCGACCAGGCGAAGCGTAAGGCGAACGAGGGCAAGGACACGGGCCGGGAGCGGATGCAGGACGCGTCCGGCCGGACCTCGAAGACGTCGCAGCAGGGCCGTGACCGCGCCCAGCAGGGCCGTGACCGGGCCCAGCAGGGCCGTGACCGGGCCCAGCAGGGCCGCGAGAGGGCCCAGCAGGCGACGGACGACGCCCGCGAGCGCTTCGACCGCTGACGCGTTTCGCGACGCTGCGCGTTGTCTGGTGAGGGGCGCGCCCGGATACCGGGCGCGCCCCTTGCGCGTGGCGTGGATCAGGGCTTCCGGGGACCGCCGACGGGCGACGGCCGGAGGCCGGCTCCCGGCCCGGTGCGCCCTCGGTGGCAGTCCCGCAGTCCCGCAGTCCCACCGGCCCGCAGTCCCACCGTCCCACCGTCCCGCGTCCCACCGTCCCGCCACCACGTCACCGTGGACGACGTCTTGGCAGGTCAGCGCGTGGGACGTCCCCTGAGTGCGTCACTTCTGCGGTACCTCTGGCAGCTCTCGCTCCCCGCCCCGCAGTCTTGTTGGCGAACCGGCCGACGCGGTCGGATCCAACTACGGGGAAGGCAAAGAGAATGCGAACCTTGACGAGGACGTTCGTCGGTGTCACCACCGCACTTGCGATCGCCGGCGGAGGCGTGGCGGCTGCGGGTACCAGCTTCGCGGCGTCCGAGCAGACCGCGAAGCCGGTAGTGAGCTCCGAGGCCGTCGCCCCGCTCGCGGTGGTCAACCTCGGCCTCAACGCGACGCAGGCCAAGAAGCTCCAGCGCCAGCTGAAGGCCAACTGGGGCTACAAGGGCAAGATCGACGGGCAGCTCGGCACCGACAGCTGGAAGGCGATGCAGCGCTGGCTCAAGAGCTCCTGGGGCTACACCGGCAAGATCGACGGCCAGGTCGGGAGCGGCACGGTGAAGGCGTTGCAGCGCTTCCTCAAGAAGTACTGGGGCTACAAGGGCAAGATCGATGGAATCGCCGGATCGGCAACCAAGGCCGCGTTCGCGCGGTCCTGCAACTCGCTCTGAGCCGAACCCGTCGCGGTGGACCCGTCGTACGCACCGGAGGGCAGGCTGCGCCGCCTCCGGTGCGTACGGTCCGCGCGGCGGACGGCGCCGGACGCCCTCGGCCCGTCGTCCTCCGGATGCCGTCGGCCCGAGGGCGACCGCGTCCGGGGTGAGCAGGGGCCGCAGCCCCCACCGAACCGAGCGCCCACACGCCGACGCGCATGCCGGTGGCCCAGGTTCAGCCGGTGAAGCATTCGGGGCGTCTGCCCGGTACGTCCAGGCAGATCCTGGTGTTGGTCCGGTTGTCGCCGGAGGCCATCGGGGTCGCCAGATACCGCCCGGTGTCGAGACTTCCTTCGGCCGTGACCGACTGCGTGCGCCCGGCCGGCAGCGACAGCTCGACCCGGTCGCCCGGCACCAGTCCGGTGGCCCGGACCCACACGGCGTGGCAGAGCTCGGCATGGCGGAGTTCCAGGCGCCGTCCGCCGGAGGCGGTGTGCGTGGCCAGGGTGGTGATCATCCCGGCCGCGCCGCAGCCCATGGCCACGGGGCTCTTGCCCTCGCAACTGTCGCCCCTGCACCCGACGTTGCGTACGGGCGGCTCCGTGGCGGTGCGCGCCTGCTCGTCCGGGCTCCCGTCGGTGAACGCGAGTACGGCCACGCAGGCCGCCGCCACCCCGGCGACGGCTGCGGCGACCGCCCACCACCGCACGCCCGCGCGGGCAGCGGCGGCGGGCGGCACGGGGGAGGGGGCAGGGCGGTCCAGTACCTCCGGCTCCCTCGGTGCGGACACGGGCCGTGCCCGGCCGCTCCACTCGGCGTCCGCCAGCTCCCAGAACGCCAGCAGCCTGCCGGGTGGCGTTCCGGCGATCGCGCACAGCGCCTCGACCGCCTGGCGCGGTGCGGGCTTCTTCCCGTTCAGGTACCGCTCCCAGGACGATTTGCTGTACGGGGTACGGGCCGCCAGCGCGGCCAGGCTCAGCCCGGACCGTTCCCTGACGCCCCGGAGTTCCTCCGCCAGTTGACCGCCCGCGGTGGAGGCCGTCATCTGCGCAGCTCCCTCCAGGTGTCCGGGCCGATGATGCCGTCGATGACCAGGTGGTGCGCATGCTGGAATTTCTTGGCGGCACCCTTGGTCCGCTCGTCGTACAGTCCGTCGAAGACGCCGGGGCTGAAACCCTTCTCACGCAGCAGGCACTGGGCCTCCACCACGTCGAAACCGGTGCTGTTGATGTCGAGCAGCATCTCGCGGGTGTCGCTGTGCCCCGCCCGCAGCTCACCGTCCTGCCGCCGCACCGCGCACTTGTAGGTCTGGCCGCGCAGATACCCCGCTCCGACCGCGACGGGACCGGTCTTCTCCGCCGGGGCTTCGTCGTCCCACCCCCGTGCCGTCAGCAGCCCGGCCCCGAAGGCCACGGCGACGGCCAGGGCCACGACGGCGAGCGTCCACCCCAGCGGCACCGTGCGGCCCGGTCGCACCGATGCCGACGCCGACGCCGACGCCAAGGTCGACGCCGACTCCTGGTCCTGGTCATGGTCCTGGTCCTGGTCCTGGTCCGGAGTCTGCTCCCGCCCCTTTTCCTGTCCCTGCTCCTGGTCCTGAGCGGGCGAGGAGGGCTGCTCGGACCTCGGGGGCGACGACGGTTCGTCCGCCCGCCCCCGTGCGGGCGCCTTGGCGCGGGCGCGTTCGGCGACGTCGTACAGCACGATGAGCCGCGTCGGCTCCGTACCGCAGACCCGGGCCAGTTCCTCGACGGCCTTGCGCGGCACGGGCTTCTTCCCGTTCAGGTACCGCTCCCACGAGGAACGGCTGTAGCTGGTCCGGCTCGCGAGGGCGGCCAGGCTCAGATCGCTGTGATCCTTCAACCTCCGTAACTGGACGAGCAGTTGGCGTTCACTATGGGATGTCTCTGCGGGCAGCTCTTTCCATCGCGGCATGCGAATTCCCCCGATGCATTCCGGCAGTTGCCATAAATAGTGCGGCATCGTGGCCGGGCAGGAGAAGACGTGGCGTGTCGGCCACGGCCCCCGTTCTGTGGTCGCGCCCCGGGACGCCGCGCCTCAGCAGGTCAGGGCATGGAACGTCCCACACCGGCCCGGATCGGCCTCGGCTCCGGCCGTACGAAAGTTGGCGCATTGGAGTCGTTGCCGAACCTGGGTCCGGTCTGAAGGGGTTTTCAACTGCTGGGCATCGAGGTCGGGTAGGTGAGCGTAACCATGTGCGAGTGAGTGTCGTTGTCAGGGCGTGAATCTGACGGAGTGGGCGAAGACGCAGGGTGTGCATCCGCAGACCGCGTATCGGTGGTTCCGTGAGGGGACATTGCCGGTACCGGCTCAGCGGGTGGGTCCGCGCACGATCCTGGTGAACGTCGAAGCGAACTCCTCACCGTCCGTGACGGGTGGTGTGGGTTTGTACGCTCGTGTCTCCTCGCGCGATCAGAAGGAGGACTTGCAGCGGCAGACGGCCCGGCTCGCCCAGTGGGCTGCGAAGGCAGGTCACCGGGTGGTTCGGGTTGAGTCCGAGATCGCTTCCGGTATGAACGGCTCGCGTGCCAAGGCCCGTCGTCTGCTGGCTGATCCGGACGTGACCACGGTGGTGGTCGAGCACAAGGACCGGCTCGGCCGGATGAACGTGGAACTGGTCGAGGCCGTGCTTGCCGCTTCTGGGCGTCGTCTCGTTGTCCTTGATGACGGAGAAGTCGAAGACGACCTGGTGCGGGACATGGCCGAGGTGCTGACGTCGTTCTGTGCCCGCCTGTACGGGCGTCGCTCGGCGAAGAGCCGGGCCCGCAAAGCTCTTGAGGCGGCGGCAGCCGGTGACTGAGCCGAAGAGGAAACTCCGTACCATCGATGCGCCGTTCGTCGTGCTCGGGCCGTCCGGTGTCGCGATACGGACCCGGCTCAAGCACCTCATGCCCGAGGACGACAAGGTGCTGCGCCTGATCGGCGAACACCTCGGACGCTTGGCGTCCGGTGATCTGGCGGCCAGGTGCCGAAACGGCCTGGAGCACTCGACGGATACGTGGGCCGCGCGTAAGCAGGGCCTGACGGCCGCCTCGTCCTCGCGGTGGGCCGGCAGCATCACGAAGGCCACACACGATCAGTGGGCCTTGTCGCGCCGCTGCCGGCTCGCGCACATCCAGGGTCTTGAAGCCGGTGTCCGCACGCTGACGCACCGCCTGTCCCAGCCGGTCGGGGAGAAGGGCACCAAGAAGGCTCCCGGCGGCTACCGCTCCAGGAGCGAGTGGTTCAACAAGTCCCGCCGCCTGGCGGTCCTGGAACACCGCCTCGACATGGCGCGTGCCGACCGGGAGGCCGGTGTCGTGCACGTCGTACGCGGCGGCCGGAAGCTGCTGGGCAACCGGCACAACCTCCAAGCCGCGCAGCTCACCGAGGCCGAGTGGCGAGAACGGTGGGAGGCCGAGCGCTGGTTCCTGTCAGCGGACGGGGAGTCCGGGAAAAGGTTCGGGAACGAGACGATCCGCGTCACCCCCGACGGCGATGTGTCCGTCAAGCTCCCCGCGCCGCTCGCCGGCCTGGCGAACGCCAAGCACGGACGGTACGTCCTGGCCTCGAAGACCGCGTTCGCGCACCGGGGCCAGGAATGGGCCGACCGCAT